>NZ_JAURUY010000003.1:0-395427 GCF_030803485.1 Curtobacterium sp. 260
GCCCCCGGCGCGGGGGGGGGGGGCGGGGGGGGGGGGGGCGGCCCCCCCCCCCCCCCCCCCGCGGGCGCCCCCCCCCCCCCCCCCGCGGGCGCCCCCCCCCCCCCCCCCCCCCCCCCCCCCCCCCCCGCTTCCGGTTGTTCCGACGACCCGGGACGTCGCGTGCGAGTGCCCTACGCGGCCGCGTCGATCGCCAGCCGGTCGCGCACGACGGCAGCCAGCTCCTCGGCGACCCGCTGCGCATCCTCCTGCGACGCCGCCTCGACCATCACGCGGACGACGGGCTCGGTGCCCGACGGGCGCAGCAGCACCCGACCGGCGTCGCCGAGGGCCTCGGTCGCCGCGGCGATCGCGTCCTGCACGCCCTGGTCGTCCAGCCCGTGGCGGTCGACACCGCGCACGTTGAGGAGCACCTGCGGGAAGACGGTCATGCACGACGCGAGCTCCTGCAGGCTCTTGCCCGTGCGGGCCATCTCGGCCACCAGGTGCAGGCCCGTCAGCACGCCGTCGCCGGTGGTGGCGTAGTCGTTGAAGATGATGTGGCCGGACTGCTCGCCACCGAGCGAGAAGCCGCCCTCGTTCATCTTCTCGAGCACGTAGCGGTCGCCCACGCCGGTCTCGAGCACCGTGATGCCCGCGTCCGCCATGGCCCGCTTGAGCCCGAGGTTCGACATGACGGTCGCGACGAGCGTGTCGTCGGCGAGCCGGCCCCGCTCCTGGAGCGAGAGCGCCAGGATCGCCATGATCTGGTCGCCGTCGACGGCGTTGCCGGCGGCGTCCACCGCGAGGCAGCGGTCGGCGTCGCCGTCGTGCGCGATGCCCACGTCGGCGCCGTGCGCCAGCACGGCGGCGGCGAGGTTGTCGATGTGGGTCGAGCCCACACCGTCGTTGATGTTCATGCCGTCCGGGTCCGCGCCGATGAGCGTGACGCGAGCGCCGGCGTTGACGAAGACCTCGGGCGAGACGCCCGCGGCGGCACCGTTCGCGCAGTCCAGCACGACGTGCAGGCCGTCGAGCCGGTGCGGCAGCGTGCCGAGCAGGTGGACGACGTAGCGGTCCTCGGCGTCGGCGAAGCGGGTGATCCGGCCGACGTCGCCACCGGTGGGCGTCGGGGCGGACTGGTCGTGCATGGCCGCTTCGATGCGGTCCTCGACCTCGTCCGGCAGCTTGCGGCCGCCCGTGGCGAAGAACTTGATCCCGTTGTCGGGCGCGGGGTTGTGGGACGCGGAGATCATCACGCCGAAGTCGGCGTCGATGTCCGCGACGAGGAACGCCGCAGCGGGGGTGGGGATGACCCCGGCGTCGAGCACGTCGACACCGGCGGAGGCGAGACCGGCCGCGACCGCGGCACCCAGGAACTCACCGGAGACGCGCGGGTCGCGCGCCAGGACCGCGCGAGGGCGCGGTCGACCGGACGCCCGGCGGGCGTCCGCATGGTGTCCGTGTGTGAGCACGGCCGCGCTGGCCTGGGCGAGACCCAGAGCCAGCGCGGCCGTCAGCTCGCCGTTGGCGAGTCCACGAACACCGTCGGTACCGAACAGACGCGGCATTGCGATCGGGTTCGTCGCGCGACTAGCGCTTCGAGAACTGCGACGCCTTGCGGGCCTTCTTGAGACCGGCCTTCTTGCGCTCGATGACGCGGGCGTCACGGGTGAGGAAGCCGGCCTTCTTGAGGGTGGCGCGGTTGTTCTCGCGGTCGATCTCGTTCAGCGCACGCGCGATGGCGAGGCGGAGCGCACCGGCCTGACCCGAGGGGCCACCACCGGTGATGCGAGCGACGACGTCGTAGGCGCCGAGGAGCTCGAGCACCTTGAACGGGTCGTTGATCAGCTGCTGGTGCAGCTTGTTCGGGAAGTAGTCCTCGAGCGTGCGGCCGTTGACCGTGAACGAGCCGCCACCGGGGACGAGACGCACGCGGGCGATGGCCTCCTTGCGGCGCCCGACGGCACCGCCCGAGACGTTGAGGATCTGGCGGGGAGCGGCCTCCGAGGACGCCGGGGCGCTCTCGGTGGTGAAGCTCTCCGGGGTCTGGTCGAGGGAGTCAGCGATCTGAGCCATGAGTTTTATCAGTCCTTGAAGTCGTCGTGGCCGGAACTACTGTGCGACCTGGTCGAAGGTGTACGCCTTGGGCTGCTGCGCGGCGTGCGGGTGCTCTGCGCCGGCGTAGACCTTCAGCTTCTTGAGCTGCTCACGGCCGAGGGTGTTCTTCGGCAGCATGCCGCGGATCGCCTTCTCGACGGCGCGGGTCGGGTGCTTCTCGAGCATCTCCGGGTAGGAGGTCGCCGTGAGGCCGCCCGGGTAGCCCGAGTGACGGTAGTAGACCTTCTTCGCGAGCTTGGAGCCGGTGAGGGCGACCTTGTCCGCGTTGATGATGATGACGTAGTCACCCATGTCCATGTGCTGGGCGAAGGTGGCCTTGTGCTTGCCGCGCAGGAGCGCCGCGGCGTGGGTGGCGAGACGGCCGAGGACGACGTCGGTCGCGTCGATGACGATCCAGTCGTGCTGGACGTCTGCCGGCTTCGGGGAGAACGTACGAGTCACAGGAGTGCTGCTTTCGTGTCGAGGTGAGGAGTCCGTGAATCCCGCTCCGGTGGGTGTTCCGCGGGCGATGCTCGTGGAACTGCCCGGTGGAGGGCTCATCTGACTGTCCGGCGCACGGGGCGCACAGACCAAGGTGAGAGCCTACCCGACGCGGCTCGCCTTGTCGAACGGGGCCGTGACGGACGGGAGGCGCGGTGCCGTCCGACACCGCGCCTCCCGTCCGTCACACGGTCACGTCCGGGCCGCGGTCACCTCAGCCGAACAGCCCACGCAGCCAGCCGAACACACCGAGCACGACACGGACGACGTCCGCGACGAAGCCACCGTGACCCGGCCCGCCCGGCTTCCCGTCACCGTGGCCGGGCTTGCCCGGCTTCCCGTCACCGTGACCCGGCTTGCCCGGGTGGTCGCCGCCGTGACCCGGCTTGCCCGGCTTGCCCGGGTGGTCGCCGCCGTGGCCGGGTCCGCCGGGGGTCCCGCCGTTGCCCGGCGTGCCACCGTCACCCGGCGTCGGGGTCTCGTCCTCGGCCAGGTCGAAGCCGACCAGGATCGGGTCGTGGTCGCTCGCCCGGTACACGTCGTCGCGGTACAGGTCGGTGACGTTGTAGTCGTAGCGGCTGTACTCCAGGCCCACCGACTCGGTCGAGTTGATGTTCCAGATGTCCACGCCGGTCACGGCCTCGAGCGCCGCGGGTGAGGCCAGCACGTGGTCGAGCGAACCGCTCAGGCCGCTGAACACGTAGGAGTACTCGGTCGGGTCCTTCGCCGGCCCGAGGTCGGTGTAGCCCGCGTCGCGCAGGACGACCATCGGGTCCTCCTCGCTGTAGGCGTTGAAGTCGCCGAGCATGAACACCCTGTCCGTGCCGTACTTCTCCTGCTCGGTGGTCGAGAACGCGGCGAGCGCCGTCGCCTGCGCCACGCGGGACGCGTTCGAGGCACCCTGGCCGTCGCCCTGGTCGGCGTCCGCGCCCGAGCCGGAGCCCTTCGACTTGAAGTGGTTCGCGATCACCAGGAAGTCGTCGTCCGCGTCCCCGCCGACCGGGCGGAAGGCGTCCGCGACGGGCTGGCGGGCGTTCACGAAGGCCGGGTCGTCGAGGATGGTCGACTCGCCGACGGGTGCGACGCGGTCCTGCTTGTAGATGAGGGCGAGGCGGATGACGTCCTCGCTCGCGGGCAGCACCGCCGGGGACGGCACGTACGCCCAGGTGTCCTGGCCGGTCGCCGCGTTCAGCGCGGAGACGAGCGTGCCGACGGCGGCGTCGCGGTCCTTGCCGAACCGTGCTGAGTTCTCGATCTCCTCGAGGGAGACCACGTCGGCACCGAGGGCGTTGATCGCCTTCACGATCTTCACCTGCTGGCGCTCGAGGTCGTCGGCGTTCGCGGCGCCACGGGCGTCGCAGCCACCGCGGACGGTCACGGGGTCGCCGTCGCGGTCGGTGTAGTACGTGCAGCCGGTGAGCTGGTCGCCCGTGGTCGGGAAGTAGTTGAGCACGTTGAACCCGGCGAGCTTGAGGTCCCCACCGACGTTCTCGGGTGCCGCGGTGCGGACCTGCGAGAACGACGCGGGCAGGTCTGCCGCGGGCGTCGCACCGGTGATCGGCGACGTCGGCTGGAACTTCCAGGTGTCGTTGCGGTAGTCGAGGACGACCGGCTCCGAGAAGGTCGCTGCGGCACCGACCGTGACCGGGCCCTGCGTGAGCCAGGACACCGGGACCGACTGGTTCGCGGCGCTGAGGAAGTTCGTGCTCGCACCGTCGTCGAGGACCACCGTGCGCGCGGCGTTGTCGGCGGCGACCGCGGCGGCCTCGGCGCTGCCCGGGCGGGCGACCTCGGTCGGCTGGATCAGGCGCTTCGTCCCCGCGGCGAGCGCGATCTCGCCGTACTGGTTCGTCGTGTAGTTGTCGGCGACCGTGTAGTCGCCCTGCGGCGCGATCAGCATGCTCTCGAGCGACTCGCGCTGCGCGTCCGTGCGCGGCAGGGTCAGCGTGGCCGGGACCGGCTGCACGACGCCCGCGGCGGGGAGCTCCTCGACGTCGGCGGTCGAGCCGACCTCGAGTTCGGTGAGGCCGTTGTACTCGGCGACCGTGCCCGTGAGGCGCACGGCGTCCCCGATGGCGACGCTGCCCGCGGTCGCGGCGGAGAACACGAACACGGCGTCCGACGCGGTGTGGGTGGCGAGGTCGACCGCCCCGCCCGTACCGGCGGTCTGGATCGTGTAGCCGTTCAGCCCACCCGCGGCGTAGACCGCGGTCACGACGCCCTCGGTGACGACGCGCTTCCCCACGTACGGCGACGCGGGACCCGTGCCCTGCAGCTGGGCGATCGTGACCGCTTCGGCAGGCGTGGTCGGCGTGCCGGGGTCGGTGGGGGTGCCCGGGTCGGTGGGGGTGCCCGGGTCGGTCGGCGTCGTGCCGGACCCGCCGGAGTTCTCCGGCGTCACCGTCGAGCCCAGGGCGAAGTCCGCCGCGTTGGAGTCGGTGTCGACGGTGCCGTCGCGGTGCAGCGCGTCCGGCACGGAGTTCGCCGTCCCGGTCGGCGCGACGGCGGTCTCGAAGGTGTTCGACGTGCCGTAGCCCAGCAGGTCGACGACGCCGGGCGTCCCGGTGGTGACCGAGCCGACCGGCAGCGCGAGGGCCGCGGCCTGGTCGGACAGGACGAGCGTGCCGGTCGACCCGGACGGGTTGAGGCCGGTCACGGCGTCGGGGGTGGGCAGCGCCTGGCCGTTCGTCCCGTTCGAGCCCATCTGCACGAGGTACGACCCGTGTGCGGGGACGGTACCGGCGAGCTTGCCGACCGACGGCGTGCCGGTGTTCGCGGCGGCCCGGTACTGGATCGACCACCCGTCCACGGCGACGGCGGTGTCGGTCGGGTTCGCGATCTCGACGAACTTGTTCGTGAACGGCTGGTTCGCGCTGCCGCCCTTCAGGTACGCCTCGGCGATGACGAGGCCGGCGCCCGCGGGGTCCGCGACGGCGGTGGAGACGGAGACGAGCGGGGCGGCGACGAGCGTCGCTGCCACCGTGGCGCACAGCACGGTGCGCCGCAGGAGGTTGGGCATGCTGACCTTCGGCAGGAGGAGGGGGACTCCAGCACGCTAGCGACCTGCGGGGCCACTCAGGTTTCCGGCAGGTGAACGATCCGGTCCACCCCCGTCCGGGGTGCGCAGCGTGGCGACGGGACGGTGCCCGGCGGCGCGCTCAGCCGGCGACCGGCACCCACCCGCTGCCGACCCGGTGCACGGCCGGTCCGTGCCCGGGCAGCACGATCTCCGGGATCGGCAGCGCCCGTGCGGACTCGAGCGCCGTCGCCTGGTCCGCGGTGAAGAACGGCGTGATCATGCGTGGCCGCGCCTGCCACGACCCCGGGAGCGTGTCGTGGTGCGAGACGACCGCGTCCCCGGTGACGATCGCGTTCGCGGCCGGCAACAGGTACGCGGTCGAGCCGGCCGTGTGCCCGACGGCGGGGAACGGCGTCATCGCACGCCCCGCGAAGTCGTGCGCGGTGAAGGCCCGGGCAGTGGGGACGGTCACGGGACGCAGGGCGTCGGAACCGACGGCCCGCGCCAGCCAGCGGAACGTCCGCGGTGCGGCGAGACGCCCGCCGATCTCCGCCGGCCGGACCTGCTGCCGCTGCGGCCCGCGCACGTTGTCGAGTTCGTCCGCGTGCGCCAGGACCTGCACGTGCGGGTACCGCTCGAGGATCCCCGGGATGCCCCCGATGTGGTCGACGTGCCCGTGCGTGACGTAGATGCGTCGGAGGTCGCCGAGGTCGTGCCCCGCCCAGCGCACGGTGTCGAGGACGAGCGCGGTGTCCGCGGGGTAGCCGGCGTCGATCAGCGCGACGCCGTCCTCCTCGGCGAGCACGACCCAGTTCGAGACCGGCCCCTCGACGAACACCACACCGGGTGCCACGGAGACGACGGACCGGGGCCTGCGGGAGCTCATCCCCCGACGGTACCGGCGTCCGGCTCGTCGTCCGTCCGGCGCGCACGGGTCTGCGCCGCCCGGGCCGCGAGCTCGTCGTCCCCCGGGTAGCCCACCTCGGTGAGGGTCAGACCGGCCGCGGGTGCGACCTTGAACACGCTCGTGCGCTGCTGCGCGACCCGCAGCTCCTCGAGGCGGTCCGGGCCGAAGCGGCCCTCCCCGACGGCGATGGTCGCCCCGACCATCGCCCGCACCATGGAGTGGCAGAACGCGTCGGCCTGGAGGCGCGCCACCAGCACGCCGTCCGGCTCGCGGTCCCAGCGGAACTCCTGCAGCGTCCGGATCGTGGTCGCGCCCTCGCGCGGCTTGCAGAAGGTCGCGAAGTCGTGCAGCCCGAGCAACGTCAGCGCACCGCGCTCCATCGCCGCCGGGTCCAGGCGCGTCGGGTGCCAGAGCGTGTGCCCGCGGCGACGTGGATCGCGCGGGGCGTCGGCGTCCGCCACCCGGTACTCGTACCGCCGCCAGAGCGGGGAGAACCGGGCGTCGAACCCGTCCGGTGCAACCGACGCGCGCGTGACGACGACGTCGCCCGTCGCCCCGGCGAGACCGTTCACGCGCTTGACGAGTCCGTCGAGCGAGGTGCGAGGAGGGCCGTCCGGCGACGACCGCCGCGGACGGGTGAGCGCACCCCACTGCTCCGCGGTCAGGTCGACGTGGGCGACCTGCCCGGTGGCGTGCACCCCGGCGTCCGTCCGACCGGCGACCGTCAGCTGCGGCGGCTCGCCCCACCGGGTGAAGACCGTGGCGAGCGCGGACTCGAGCGCGCCCTGCACGGTCCGCAGGCCGGGCTGCCGGGCCCAGCCGGAGAACGCGGCCCCGTCGTAGGCGACGTCCAGCCGCAGCCGCACGGCACCGCCGACACCGGCACCCGAGTCGTCCGTCCCTGCCACGGGAGCGAGCGTACCGGGGCCGGGGCGGGCCTGCCGTCCGGCCCCGCCGACGACGACCGCCCGTGCCCGCTGACGGAGAGCGTCCGACCGTGTCAGCGCCACGTCAGTGCCGCGTGAGCGGCCGGCGGCACGATCGTCCCGACATCGACGAAAGGACCTGTGCGATGACCACCACACCACTCGCCGTCGAGGCGACCGGCCTCGTCAAGACGTTCGGCAGCAACCGTGCCGTGGACGGGGTCGACCTCCGCGTCGAGGCCGGCACGGTCTACGGCGTGCTCGGCCCGAACGGCGCCGGCAAGACGACCACCATCTCGATGCTCGCGACCCTGCTGCGGCCGGACGGCGGCGAGGCCCGCGTCTTCGGGCACGACGTCCGCCGCGAGCCGCAGACGGTCCGCTCCCTGATCGGGGTGACGGGGCAGTACGCGAGCGTCGACGAGACCCTCAGCGCCACCGAGAACCTCGTCATCTTCGCGCGGCTGCTCGGCCTCTCCCGCGGCGACGCGAAGCGCAAGGCGGTCGAGCTGCTCGAGCGCTTCGGGCTGTCCGAGGCGGCGTCGCGTCCGCTCAAGAAGTTCTCCGGGGGCATGCGCCGCCGGCTCGACCTGGCCGCGAGCCTCATCGCGCAGCCGCCGCTCATCTTCCTCGACGAGCCGACGACCGGCCTCGACCCCCGCACCCGGGCGCAGATGTGGGACACGATCCGCGAGCTCGTCGCGACCGGGTCGACCGTCCTGCTCACGACGCAGTACCTCGACGAGGCCGACCAGCTCGCCGACCGCATCGCCGTCATCGACCACGGACGTGTCGTGGCCGAGGGCACCGCGGACGAGCTGAAGTCCTCGGTCGGCACGGCCTCGCTGCAGCTCCGCCTGGCGGACGCGGATGCGGACGCCCTCGCGACCGCGGCGTCGCTCGTCGAGCGCGTGCTCGGCACCCCGGCGGTCGTCAGCCCGGAGGGCGCGCGGCTCACCGCTCCGATGACGGCGCCCGACCGGGTCACCGACCTGCTCGTGTCGTTCCGCGACGCGGGCGTCTCCCTCGCCGAGATGAGCGTGCAGAAGCCGACGCTCGACGAGGTCTTCCTCACCATCACCGGCTCGCCGACGTCCGCGGACGCCGACGCCGACACCGAGTCCGAGCGCGCGCTCGAAGGGAGCCCCGCATGACCACCCTCGCCCCGACACCCACCACCACGTCGTCGCCCCGTGTGACCCCCCGACCCGGGATCGGCGGCACCGGCCTGGCCGCCACCGTCCGCCAGTCGTTCACGATGGCGTACCGCGGACTCGTGAAGATCCGCCGGACCCCCGAGCAGCTGTTCGACGTCACGCTCATGCCGATCGTCTTCACGGTGATGTTCACGTACATCTTCGGCGGCGCGATCTCCGGCGACGTCGGCAGCTACCTGCCCGTGATCATCCCCGGCATCCTCGTGCAGACGGCGATCACGTCGTCGGTCGTCACCGGCGTGCAGCTCCGCGAGGACATGGACAAGGGCGTGTTCGACCGGTTCCGGTCGCTCCCGATCGCCCGGATCGCCCCGCTCGCCGGGGCCCTGCTCGCCGACACCGTCCGCTACGCCATCGCGACGACGATCACGTTCGTGGTGGGCATCGTCATGGGGCTGCGTCCCGCCGGCGGACTCGGCGCCGTGCTCCTCGCGGCGCTGCTCGTCATCGTGGTGGCGTGGGCGATCAGCTGGGTCTTCGCGTACTTCGGGGTCATCGCCCGGACCGCGTCGAGCGTCTCCGGCATCGCGAACCTCGTGCTGTTCCCGCTGACGTTCCTGTCGAACGCCTTCGTCCCGACCGACACGCTGCCCGCCTGGCTGCGCTGGTTCACCGAGGTCAACCCGGTCTCGCACCTCATCACCGCGGTGCGCGACCTGGTGAACCACGGCGTGGTCGGCGGCGACCTCTGGCTGAGCCTGCTCGGCGCGGCCGTGGTCGTCGCGGTGTTCGCCCCGCTGACGGTCCGCGCGTACATGCGGAAGGCCTGACGGTCCGGGCGACCGTCCGGGAGCGGACGGACCGGACGCCGGTCAGCCGGGCAGGCGAGCGTCCTCGAGCACGCGCCGCACCCACGAGACGGCCTCGGTCCGGTCCCTGCCAGCCGCGGCCGTCTCGGCGTCGGCGAGCGCCGGCTCCCCCACGGCCTCGGCGAGCAGCGGTCGCAGCCGGGCGTGCGCGAGCACCGCGAAGTCCTGCCGCGAGCCGATCCGCGTGAGCGTGCCCCAGCACGCGGCAGCCGTGTCCGGACGTCCGGTGCGCGCGTAGGCGATCGCGAGCCCGGCGAGTGCCGTCCCGATGACGGGCACGTCCCGGCGGGCCTGGCGGAGCCGCAGCTGCACGAGGGTGCCGACACGGATCCGGCGGGCGACCGCCAGTTCGGCTGCCGGGAGGCCCGGGGCCGCGCCGTCGGTCCGGCCCGCGCCCGCCTCGTCCACCGCCGCGATGCGTGCCGCCCCCGCCGTCAGCGCCCAGTGCGCGGCGGGTCCGCGACCGGGCTGCACGACGTCCCAGGCCGCGGCGTACGCCGCCGCGGCCCCGGCGAGGTCGCCCTCGTACCGCGCGCACTCGGCGGTGATCGCGACCGCGAGCACGGCGATCAGCCCGCGGTCGTCGAACCCGCCGCGGCCGCCGTCGGGCCGGTGCCGCAGGTCTGCTGCGACGGCACGTGCACGGTCGACGTCGCCGGTCGCGGCCGAGGCGAGACCGACGGTCCACCCGATCTCGTACAGGTCGTCCTCCGCCCCGAACAGCTCGAGGTCCTCCCGGGCGGTGACGGCGGCGGCGAGGGACTCCCGGTACCGCCCGGACTGCGCGAGCAGCTGGGTCAGCGTGACCGCGACGGTGCCCGTGGTCCAGGCCTCTCCGGTCGTCCGTGCCAGCTCCTCCGCACGCCGGATGTACCGCAGCGCCCCGGCCGGGTCGCCGTCGTTCTCGGCCAGCGGCGCGCTGAGCAGGTGGCCGAGCAGGGCGACCGTGGGCTCCCGGTGGGCACGCAGCCGTGCCAGCTCGGCGGAGCCCTGCTCGGGCCGCGGCAGGGTGAGCAGGAGCCCGGCGAGCGCGTCGACGACCGGGTCCTCGGCACGCCCGGAGCGGTGCAGCTCCCGGAGTCCGCTGATCGCCCGGGCGGTGGTGCGGAGGTCGGTGAACACCGCGGTCGCACCGCACATCACGAGGCCGATCACCGTCGCGGTGCGGTCGGCCGGCGCCGGCACGCGCGTCCGCAGCGCCGCGACGACGTCGGGTGCGGTCGCGGCGACCTCGCGGTGCAGCCCGCGGAGCGTCCAGTACCCGCCGAGCGCCGCGAAGACGTGCGCCACCGTCGGCACGTCGTCGGCGCGGATCGCCCAGCGCAGCAGGGTGACGAGCGTGTCGGCCTCGCGGCGGACCTCGGTGAACGCGACGAGCTGCGCCGGACCCCGCAGTGCGAACAGGTTGCGCGCTGCCGACAGTTCCCGGCCCCAGGCGGTCATGGCCGCCCGCACGGCCTCGGTGGTGCCCCGCGCCGCCAGGCGTGCGGCGCCGAACTCGCGCACGGTCTCGAGCAGTCGGTAGCGGACCGGCTCCCCCTCGACCTCGACGAGCTGCACGAGGGACTGTTCCACCAGGTCGGCGAGGTCGTCGAGCGCGTCCCACCGCCGTCCGGGCTCCGCCACCGACTCGACGGCCTCGACCGCGACACCGTCGGGGAACAGTGCGAGGCGGGTCAGCAGGTCCTGGGCGCCCTCGTCGAGGAGCCGCCAGCTCCACTCGATGACGGCGAGCAGGGTGCGGTGCCGTTCGGGAGCGCTCCGGTCACCACCGCGCAGCAGGGCGAAGCGGTCGTCGAGCCGACGTTCGACCTCGTCGACCGACATCCCCCGGATGCGGGCGGCGGCGAGCTCGATGGCGAGCGGCGACCCGTCGAGTCGGGTGCAGATCCTGCGCACCGCGTCCACGGGCAGCACGGCACCGGGCCGAGCGGCACGGGCGCGTTCGGTGAACAGCCGGACCGCCGCCCCGTCGGCCTCGACCGGCAGCGGTCCGAGGGGTGCGACGACCTCGCCCGCGATGGCGAGCGGTGCCCGGGACGTCGTGAGCACCCGCAGCCCGGGCACGGCGGCGAGCAGGTCGGCCGTGCAGCGGGCCACGGCCTGCAGCAGGTGCTCGCAGTTGTCGAGCACGAGCACCGTCGGTCCGTCGTCGAGGGCATGCACCACCCGGCCCCACAGGTCGGTGACGACCGCGTCCTGCAGCATGCGCGCCGTCCGGACCTCGGCGATCCCGAGCAGTGCGCCGAGGGCAGGGAGCAGGTCCTCGCCGTCGTCGATCGGTGCGAGCTCGCAGACGACGACGCCCGTGGTCGTGGGCAGCGCGGCGGCGACGGCCTGCGCCAGACGCGTCTTGCCGAGTCCGCCCGGGCCGAGCACCGTGACCAGGCGGTGCTCGTCGAGCGACCGGGACACCGTCGCGACGTCGTCCTGCCGCCCGACGAGCTCGTTCGGCGCGACCCGGAGCCCGGTCCGCCGGACCGGGTGGTCGGTCGCGGACGCCGACCGGCGCAGGAGCTCGGCGTTCAGCCGCACGAGCTCCGCGGACGGATCGGCCCCGAGTCCGTCCACCAGCCGTCCGCGGTGCGCGGCGAACACCGCGAGTGCCTCGGGGGTCCGCCCGTCGGCGTCGAGGGCGCGCATCGCTCCCCCGACCGCCGTGTCGTCGAAGGGCGCCGCGTCGACCTCGGCGAGCCAGGTGGTCGCAGCGGCGGCGGCGTCGCCGTCCTCGAGCAGCAGGACGGCGAGCCGCCGACGCAGGGCGTGCTCGACCGCGGCCGCGCGGTCGGCGAGCGCCGAGCCCAGGTCCCCGTCGACGTCCGCGCCCGGTGCACCCCGCCACCGGCCGAGCGCTGCCTGCACCGCTGCGGTGTCGGGTGCGTGCACGGCCCGCTCCGCGGCGACGAGGTCGACGTCCGCCGGGTCGCCACCGAGCGCGTACCCCGTGCTGGTCGACACGACGAGACCGTCCGCCGTCGTCCGGCGCAGTCGGGAGACCAGGGTCTGCAGGGCCGCCCGGGCACCCCTCGGCCGGTCCGCACCCCAGAGTTCGTCGATCAGTGCCTCGGAGCCGAGTGCACGGCCGGGTGCGAGCACCAGCGCGGTCAGGAACGACCGCGCGAGTGCACCGGGAACGGCCACCGCGGCGCCGTCGGGGCCCGCCACCGTCACCGGTCCGAGGACGGCGACACGGGACGCGACGGGCACCCTCGGAGTCTACGGACGACCGGTACCGGAGCGCGACGCCACTGCGGGGCGGGACCTCAGCCGCGTCGTCCCGAGGGCCCGGTCTCGGTGTCGACGTCGGCGGTCGCCCGCTTCTCGGACTCGAGCACCCCGCGCAGCGCGACGATCGCACTCGAGGTCACCGTCACCTGCGACGGGTCCGCGTCACTGGCGTCGATGGCGCGCTCGAGGTCGGCGATCGACTCGTCCGCCCCGTCCTCCTCGCAGTCACCGCGAACCACGCAGGCGACCTTCCGGAGCGCGGCCGCGAAGGGTCCTGCGAACGCCGGGTCCGGCCGCCCGATGTTGTCCGCGACCGGACCCGAACGGGCGACCAACTCGGTGAGGTCGGTCGTGTACCAGGCGACGCGCTCGAGCGCCCGGAAGCGCGCGCCGTCGGTCTGCAGGCGCGCACGCGGTCCCCGCAGCACGCTCCGGGGGTTCATCCGACGCGCCTCCTGCGCCGTCGAGACGCGGTCCCGGACCTCGGCGATCGCCTTGTCCAGCCGCTCCTGCTGACGGTCCCAGGCACCGGTGTCCGGCTCGCCCTCGTCGAGCACGTCCGCCAGGTCGTCGAGCTGCTGCGCGAGCACGGCGTTCACCTGGTCGATGCGGCGCTCGGCGTCCCAGAAGTGCAGCGGGGGGACCACGGCGAAGTTCACCGCGAGCCCGATGCCGATGCCGATCGCCATCTGCACGACGTACGCGAACGAGTAGCCCTCCGCGTTGCCGCCGCCGATGAGGAGCACGAAGAGCGCCGCCATCGGCACCCACGAGTACCCCTCGCCCAGGATCCGGAAGCCCGAGACGAGCACGCCGAGGCCGACGACGAGCGCGACCGCGATGACGCCGGGATCGCCGATGAGCATCGTGAACCCGGCGATCAGGATGCCGAGCGTGATGCCGACCAGCGTCTGCACGCCGGCCCGGATCCCCGCGAAGACCGTCGTGCGCATCGCGACGATCGCACCGAGCGGTGCGTAGTACGGGTACTCCGCGGCGACGCCCGGCGCGTACTTCGCCAGGGTCCACGCGATCGTGGCGGCCAGCGCGGCCTTGCCGGCCAGCAACAACCGCGGCTGGGTGCCGGAGTCCCGACTCCACCGCCACAGACGGCGCCCTGCGCCGGTGATCCGTTCCGCTCTCGCCATGTCGCGATCACCGTACGGCGGCGACGCTGGGAGCGGACGCGGGTGCGCTCCGGACGGGAGGCCCGTGGCGGCCCCGCCCCGCGCCTCCCGTCCGTCGCCACACCAGCTGCAGGGACGACAGAACCCCCCGCGACGTGGGTCGCGGGGGGTTCCGTGTGGTGGTGCTGGACCTACTTGGCGTCGTCCGACTTCGCCTCGGCGTCGGCCTCGACCTCGGCGGCAGCCGGGGTCTCGGTCTCGGCCTCGACGGGAGCGGACTCCTCGGTCGTCTCCGTGGACTCGACCGGGGTCTCCTCGGCCGGGGTCTCCTCGGCCGGAGCGGCAGCAGCCGGGGCCGCGTCGCGCTTGACCGGAGCCGGCGTGCTCGACACCGGCTCGAGGACGAGCTCGATCGAGGCGAGCGGCGCGTTGTCACCCTTGCGGAAGCCGAGCTTCGTGATGCGGGTGTAGCCGCCCTGACGGTCCTCGACCTGCGGGGCGATCTCCGTGAACAGCGTGTGCACGACGGACTTGTCGCGCAGCTGGGCGATCACACGACGACGCGCGTGCAGGTCGCCACGCTTCGCGAACGTGATGAGACGCTCGGCGACGGGACGCAGGCGCTTGGCCTTCGTCTCGGTGGTCGTGATGCGACCGTGCGTGAAGAGGGCGTTGGCGAGGTTGCTCAGGAGCAGGCGCTCGTGGGCGGGGCCGCCACCGAGGCGGGGGCCCTTGGTGGGCTTCGGCATGTCAGTTCTCCAGTGGTGATGGTGGTGCGCACCGACTCATCGGTGCGCGTGCGCGTGAGCGCGAGGTCAGTTGTTGGACTCGTCCTCGTCGTACCCGCTGTAGAAGTGGGCGCCGTCGAATCCGGGGACGGTGTCCTTGAGGGACAGGCCGAGCTCGGTGAGCTTGTCCTTGACCTCGTCCACCGACTTCTGACCGAAGTTGCGGATGTTCATGAGCTGCGTCTCCGACAGGGCGACGAGCTCGGACACCGTGTTGATGCCCTCCCGCTTGAGGCAGTTGTAGCTGCGCACCGACAGGTCGAGGTCCTCGATCGGGGTCTGCAGCTCGTTCGAGAGCACCGCGTCGACCGGCGCGGGGCCGATCTCGATGCCCTCGGCCGCCGTGTTCAGCTCGCGGGCGAGACCGAACAGCTCGACCAGCGTGCGACCGGCCGACGCGATGGCGTCGCGCGGCGTGATCGCCGGCTTCGACTCGACGTCGACGACCAGGCGGTCGAAGTCCGTGCGCTCACCGGCACGCGTCGCCTCGACGCGGTAGGTGACCTTGAGGACCGGCGAGTAGATCGAGTCGATCGGGATCTGCCCGGCCTCGCTGAACTCCGAACGGTTCTGGGTCGCCGAGACGTAGCCGCGGCCACGCTCGATCGTCAGCTCCAGCTCGAAGCGCGCGGTGTCGTTCAGGGTCGCGATGACGAGGTCCGGGTTGTGGATCTCGACGCCGGCCGGGGCGGAGATGTCCGCCGCGGTGACCTGACCGGCACCCTGCTTGCGCAGGTACGCGGTGATCGGCTCGTCGTGCTCGCTGGAGACGACGAGGCTCTTGATGTTGAGGATGATCTCGGTGACGTCTTCCTTGACACCGGGGACGGTGCTGAACTCGTGGAGGACGCCGTCGATGCGGATGCTGGTGACAGCCGCGCCGGGGATCGAGGAGAGGAGCGTGCGGCGCAGCGAGTTGCCGAGGGTGTAACCGAAGCCCGGCTCGAGCGGCTCGATGACGAAGCGCGAGCGGTGCTCGGAGATCGACTCCTCGGTCAGGGTGGGGCGCTGTGCAATGAGCACTGTGGGATTCCTTTCGGCGGAGTGTCCGCTATATGACACTCGGCGGTACGACGGGGCCGACCGGGCCCCGACGGGTCTGTTGAGTTGTGATCACGCGCAGCGCGGGGCCGGGAGGGCCCGACGTACGCGATCGAACGACCAGGAATGGCCGGCCCCGCTCGCCCCGGTCAGGGGACGAGCGGGGAACGGCCGGTTGCTCCTCGCGTCAGACGCGGCGACGCTTCGGCGGGCGGCAGCCGTTGTGCGCCTGCGGGGTGACGTCGTTGATCGAGCCGACCTCGAGGCCAGCGGCCTGGAGCGAGCGGATCGCGGTCTCGCGACCCGAGCCCGGGCCCTTGACGAAGACGTCGACCTTCTTGACGCCGTGCTCCTGCGCCTGACGCGCAGCGGACTCGGCGGCGAGCTGCGCCGCGAACGGCGTCGACTTGCGCGAACCCTTGAAGCCCACGGCACCCGAGGACGCCCAGCTGAGGACGGCACCCGACGGGTCGGTGATGCTGACGATGGTGTTGTTGAACGTGCTCTTGATGTGGGCCTGGCCCACGGCGACGTTCTTCTTCTCCTTGCGACGCGGCTTGCGCGCGGCAGTCTTGGGGGTAGCCATGATGATCTCCTATCGGGCCTTCTTCTTGCCTGCCACGGTGCGCTTCGGTCCCTTGCGGGTACGCGCGTTGGTCTTGGTGCGCTGACCACGCACCGGGAGACCACGACGGTGGCGGAGACCCTCGTAGCTACCGATCTCGACCTTGCGGCGGATGTCGGCGGCGACCTCGCGGCGGAGGTCACCCTCCACCTTGAAGTTGCCCTCGATGAAGTCACGGAGGGCGACGAGCTGGTCGTCCGTCAGGTCCTTGACGCGGATGTCACCGGAGATACCGGTCTCGGCGAGTGCCTGGACCGCGCGGGTACGGCCGACGCCGTAGATGTACGTGAGTGCGATCTCCACGCGCTTCTCGCGCGGGATGTCGACGCCTGCTAGACGTGCCATGTTCTGGCTGCTCCTGTTTTCGGTGGAGGTGTGGCGCAGTACCGGTGCCCGGGCCTCCGCCCCGAGGTGTCCCCCCGCCGACGACCGAGGTCAGTGGCGGAGTTCTGGTACTGCGTGTTCAGTGTTGAGTTGTGGGTCCTGCTGGGAGCTCAGCCCTGGCGCTGCTTGTGGCGCGGGTTGCTCTTGCAGATCACCATGACGCGGCCCTTGCGGCGGATGACACGGCAGTGCTCGCAGATGGGCTTGACGCTGGGGTTGACCTTCATGATTGCTTCCTGTTGCTCGCTGGCTTCGTGCCCGGCGGGTTCGCCGAGCCGTTCCTTTCCAGCTCGCGGATCACTTGTAGCGGTAGACGATCCGGCCGCGGGTCAGGTCGTACGGGCTCAGCTCCACGATCACGCGGTCCTCGGGGAGGATGCGGATGTAGTGCTGGCGCATCTTCCCGGAGATGTGCGCGAGGACCTTGTGTCCGTTGGTCAGCTCAACGCGGAACATCGCGTTGGGCAGAGCTTCGAGCACCGAGCCTTCGATCTCGATGACGCCGTCTTTCTTGGCCATAGCCTCACTGTCGCTTGGTTGGATTACCGGTGTGATCCCCGAGCCGGTCTGCGGGTCGGGCGCCACGCCGAAGGGCATGACACACCAAAGATCAACCCTATGCGATCAGGCGCAGATTGCCAAGTGCCGGTCGGGCCGCGACCCTCCGTCTGGGGCTCGCCGTCCGGAGCTGAACGGTCCACAGTGGATCAGCGGCCGCTTCCGAGGTCCGGAACGGGCCCGTCGCCGTAGCCTGGCCGTCGCTGACCCCCCGACGCCCGCGCCGGAGAACCGATCGGAGACCACGTGCCTGACGCGCCCCGCCGCCCCCTCGCCCGTCACGGTCGACTGCCGCGCCGTCGCGGCTGGGGCACGCTGCTGGGGTCCGTCGCGGCCACGGTCGCCGTCGTCCTGGTCAGCGGCACGAGCGTCGCGGCGATCGCCGGCGCACAGCTCGCCGCGGCACCGCACACGGTCGAGCTCAGCACCGACGACCAGAACACCGCGGAGACCGCCGACATCACGGCGATGCAGGGCGGCGCGAACATCCTGCTCCTCGGCAGCGACACCCGCGTCGGGCAGTTCGACTCGGACGAGAACGTCGAGGGCGCCCGGAACGACGTCACGATCCTCGTCCACATCTCGCAGGACCACCAGCAGCTCACGGCCGTCAGCTTCCCCCGCGACCTCAAGGTCCCGATCCCGGCGTGCACGAACCCCGAGACGGGCACCTCGTACCCGGCCGTGGACAGCGAGCTCATCAACGAGTCCCTCGGGCACGGTGGGATCTCCTGCGCCGTGGACACGGTCGAGAACCTGACCGGGCTGACGATCCCCTACGCCGGACTCATCACCTTCGACGGGGTGATCGAGATGTCGAACGCCGTGGGCGGCGTCGACGTCTGCGTCGCGAAGCCCATCGACGACTCGTACACCGGCCTGCAGCTCTCGGCCGGTCAGCACACCCTCGCCGGCCAGGACGCGCTCGCGTTCCTGCGCAGCCGGCACGGCGTCGGTGACGGCAGCGACCTCGCGCGCATCAGCTCCCAGCAGGTCTTCCTGTCCGCCCTGCTCCGGAAGGTCACCTCGGACGGCACCCTGTCGAACCCGGTGACCCTCTACAAGCTGGCCGGTGCGGCGCTGTCGAACATGACGCTCTCCGACGGCCTGGCGCAGACCCGCACCCTCGTCGGACTCGCCTCGACCCTGCGGGGCATGAGCACCTCGGACATGCTGTTCGTGCAGTACCCGGTCGTCGACGACCCCTCCGACACCGCGCACGTGCTCGTCGACGAGGCGGCGGCGCACGACCTCAACGTCGTGCTGCAGCAGGACCGCAAGACCTCGCTGAGCGACTCGTCCACCGGCCGGGCGTCGGAGGAGTCCCCGACCGCGGCGGGCACCCCGGGGAGCGACGCACCGTCGTCCGACGCGCCGGCCGCGGGGGACGATGCGGCGAGCGGAGCTGCGACCGGGACGCCCACGGGTGCGGCGACCGATGCCGGGACGCCGACGGCGACCCCACTGCCCTCGAGCATCTCCGGCCAGTCGGCGTCCGAGCAGACCTGCACCGTCGGGAACTGAGCGCGTCGGGGACTGAACCCGTCGGGAACTCAGCCCGTCGGGGACCGGCGCGGTCGCGCGCGGAGCGGTGCCGGCGTCGGCCCGGCCGTCGTCGGTGACCGGGCCGGTGCGCGGAGTCGCACCGCGCCTCCCGGCCGACCGCGCGGTCACCGGTCACGGACCGGACGCGTCCGGTCGCCCTACGGGACGGGGACGGGCGTGACGCCGAGCGGCACGAGGCCGGAGGCGCCGCCGTCCGATGCGGTGAGCACCCAGATGCCCTCGGCGTGCACGGCCACCGAGTGCTCCCAGTGCGCCGCGTCGGATCCGTCGAGGGTCCTGATCGTCCAGTCGTCGTCGTCCGTGGAGCTGTCGATCGTCCCGGCCGTCACCATCGGTTCGATCGCCACGACCAGACCGGGCCGGACCGCCGGACCGGCACCGCGGACCCGGTAGTTGAAGACGGGCGGGTCCTCGTGCATCGACCGTCCGATCCCGTGCCCCGTGAAGTCCTCGACGATGCCCCAGGCGCCCGTCTCGTCGATGGCGTCCTCGATCACCGCGCCCACCTCGTTGAGGTTCCGCGCGTGTGCGAGCGCCGCGATGCCGTGCCAGAGCGAGCGCTCCGTGGTGTCGCAGAGCGTCTGGCGCGCCGCCGTCACGGGAGCGTCGCCGCCGGGGAGCACCGTCGTGAAGGCGCTGTCACCGTTCCACCCGTCGACCTCCGCACCGGCGTCGACCGAGACGATGTCGCCCGGCTCGAGTACGCGGTCGCCGGGGATCCCGTGGACGATCTCGTCGTTCACGGACACGCACAGGGTGTGCCGGTAGCCCGGGACGAGCTGGAAGTTCGGGACGCCACCGCCCTCGCGGATCGTCCGCTCGGCGATCGCGTCGAGCTCGCCCGTGGTGACGCCCGGGCGGATCGCAGCACGGACCGCGACGAGCGCGGCCTCGGTGAGCAATCCGGGACGGAGCATCGCGCGGAGCTCCTCCGGCGACTTGTAGATCGAGGGCTTGCGACGACGCACGAGGGGTGTCAGACGCCCGCGGTGAGGCCGCGCGAGCTGAGCGCCGCCTGGATGCGGTCCCCGACCTCGTCGATGCCGCCGAGGCCGTCCACGTCGACCACGAGACCGCGCTCGGCGTACGCCGCGACGATCGGCGCGGTCTGCTCCGTGTAGACCTCCTGGCGACGCCGGATGGTCTCCTCGTTGTCGTCGCTGCGCCCCTGGTCCTCGGCGCGCTTCAGGAGCCGCGCGACGAGCGCGTCTTGGTCGGCGACGAGCTGCACCACGGCGTCGATCCCGGCGCCCTGCTCCGCGAGCAGCGCGTCGAGGTACTCGACCTGGCCCACCGTGCGGGGGTAGCCGTCGAGCAGGAAGCCCTGCTCGGCGTCCGGCTCGGCGAGGCGCGACTTGACGAGCTCGTTCGTCAGTTCGTCGGGGACGTAGTTCCCCGCGTCCATGATCGCCTTGGCCTGCACGCCCAACGGCGTGCCCTCGGAGACGTTCTTGCGGAAGATGTCACCCGTGGAGATCGCGGGGACGCCGAAGCCCTCCGCGATGCGACCGGCCTGGGTGCCCTTCCCGGCTCCGGGAGGTCCGACGATGATGAGGCGTGCGCTCAACGGAGAAGCCCTTCGTAGTGACGTTGCTGCAGCTGCGAGTCGATCTGCTTCACGGTCTCGAGACCGACACCCACGATGATGAGGATGCTCGCGCCGCCGAACGGGAAGTTCTGGTTCGCGCCGAACAGCGCCAGTGCTGCCAGCGGGATGAGCGCGATGAGACCGAGGTAGAGCGAGCCGGGCAACGTCACCCGGGTCAGGACGAAGTCGAGGTACTCGGCCGTCGGACGGCCGGCCCGGATGCCCGGGATGAAGCCGCCGTACTTCTTCATGTTGTCGGCGACCTCTTCGGGGTTGAAGGTGATCGCGACGTAGAAGTACGTGAACCCGACGATGAGCAGGAAGTACAGGACCATGTAGAACCAGTTGTCACCCGAGGTCAGGTTGTTCTGGATCCAGGTCACCCAGGCGGCCGGCTCCGAGCCGTCCGAGGGCTGGTTGAACTGCGCGACCAGGGCCGGCAGGTACAGCAGCGACGAGGCGAAGATGACGGGCACGACGCCGGCCATGTTCACCTTGATCGGGATGTAGGTGTTGTTGCCGCCGTAGGTGCGGCGCCCGACCATGCGCTTGGCGTACTGCACCGGGATGCGTCGCTGCGACTGCTCGACGAAGACGACGGCCATCATGATGACCAGACCGACGAGGATGACGAACAGGAAGAGCTCGAAGGACTGCGACTGCTCGATCGCCCACAGGGCCGACGGGAACTGCGCGGCGATGGACGTGAAGATGAGCAGCGACATGCCGTTGCCGATGCCGCGCTCGGTGACGAGCTCGCCCATCCACATGATCAGGCCGGTACCGGCGGTCAGCGTGACGACCATGAGCATGATCGCGTACCAGCTGTCGTTCGAGATGATCGACGAGCAGGACGCCGACGCGTTCGTGCCGAAGAGGGCACCCGAGCGCGCGACCGTGATGAGGGTGGTCGACTGCAGGACACCGAGCGCGATGGTGAGGTAGCGCGTGTACTGCGTCAGCTTCGCCTGGCCGGACTGGCCCTCCTTGTAGAGGGCGTCGAAGTGCGGGATCACCACGCGCAGGAGCTGCACGATGATCGACGACGTGATGTACGGCATGATGCCGAGCGCGAAGACCGACAGCTTCAGCAGCGCGCCGCCGGAGAAGAGGTTGATGAGGTCGTAGAGCCCACCCGAGGAGCCGGCGCTCGCCAGGCAGCTCTGCACGGCGGCGTAGTCGACGAACGGCGCGGGGATGTACGACCCGAGACGGAACAGCGCGATGATCGCGAGGGTGAAGCCGATCTTCTTGCGAAGATCTGGGGTGCGCATGATGCGCGCGACCGCTCTGAACACGAGGACTCCGAACTTCTGGGACCGGCGACCCGATCGGGGTCTTCACGGTGTCGATCGGCAGCGCCGACCTGGCCGACGGACGTCAGCCACTGTCAAGGAAACCGTAACGGCGGCCCGTGCGCAAACGCACGGGCCGCCGACGGGGGTTACTGGGAGACGGTTCCGCCAGCAGCCACGATCTTCTCGGCGGCGGACGCCGAGACCTTGTCGACCGAGACCGTGAGCTTCACGCTGATGTCACCCTGACCGAGAACCTTGACCTTCTCGTTCTTGCGGACGGCGCCCTTGGCGACCAGGTCCGCGACGGTGACGTCGCCACCGTTGGGGTAGAGCTCCGCGATCTTGTCCAGGTTCACGACCTGGTACTCGACGCGGAACGGGTTCTTGAACCCGCGGAGCTTCGGGGTGCGCATGTGCAGCGGCATCTGCCCACCCTCGAAGCCGACCTTGACCTGGTAACGAGCCTTCTGGCCCTTGGTACCACGGCCGGCGGTCTTGCCCTTCGAGCCCTCACCACGGCCGACACGGGTGCGGTCCTTCTTGGAACCGGCAGCCGGACGGAGGTGGTGCAGCTTCAGCACCTGGACCCGCTCGTTCTTCTCGTCGCTCATGCGTCGACCTCCTCGACCTTCACGAGGTGCGCCACCGTCGCGATGTACCCGCGGTTCTGGGCGTTGTCCTCACGCAGGACCGTACGGCCGATGCGCTTGAGGCCCAGGCTGCGCAGGGTGTCGCGCTGGTACTGCTTCTCGCTGATAACGGACTTCGTCTGCGTGATCTTCAGCATCGCCATCACGCACCTGCCTTCTCGGTCGCGGCACGCAGCGCCGCAGCCTCGGCGTGGAGCAGACGGGCCGGGACGACCCGGTCGACGTCGAGGCCACGACGGCTCGCGACCGCGCGGGGCTCCTCGAGCTGCTGCAGCGCCTCGACGGTCGCGTGCACGATGTTGATGGTGTTCGACGAGCCGAGCGACTTGCTCAGGACGTCGTGGATGCCGGCGCACTCGAGCACGGCGCGGACCGGACCACCGGCGATGACACCGGTACCGGCAGCGGCCGGACGCAGGAGCACGACACCGGCAGCGGCCTCACCCTGCACCGGGTGCGGGATGGTGTTGCCGACGCGCGGGACGCGGAAGAAGTTCTTCTTCGCCTCCTCGACGCCCTTCGAGATCGCGGTGGGGACTTCCTTCGCCTTGCCGTAGCCGACACCGACGAGGCCGTTGCCGTCACCGACGACGACGAGCGCCGTGAAGCTGAAGCGACGACCACCCTTGACGACCTTCGACACGCGGTTGATGGTCACCACGCGCTCGAGGAACTGGCTGTCGCCACCGCGGTTGTTGCGGTCACGACCCTGCTGACGGTCACGCCCGCCACCACGACGGCCGCGCTGGTCGGCGTTGTCGCGGTTGTTCGACGCGGAGCCCGCGGCGGTCTCGACCGGACGCTCGGCGACGGCAGGGGCTTCCGCTTCCTTGCCGGCCGCGGCCTTGGCGACGGTCTCCGTCGCAGCAGCGGTCTCGGTCTCGGCCGCTTCGTTGTTGTTCGCGATGTCGCTCACAGGTTCAGCCCTCCTTCACGGGCACCATCGGCGATCGCGGCGACGCGACCGGCGTACTTGCTCCCACCGCGGTCGAAGACCACGGCCTCGACGCCAGCGGCCTTCGCACGCTCGGCGACGAGCTCGCCGATGCGACGGGCCTTGGCCGTCTTGTCGCCGTCGAACGAACGGAGGTCGGCCTCCATCGTCGATGCGCTGGCCAGGGTGTGGCCCTTCGCGTCGTCGATGACCTGGACGAACACGTGACGCGACGAACGGGTGACGGCGAGACGCGGACGCGCCTCGGTGCCGGTGATCTTCTTGCGGAGACGGTTGTGCCGGCGCGCCTTGGCGGCCGACTTGCTCTTTCCTCGGATACCGAGAGCCATGATCACTTACCTGACTTTCCGGCCTTGCGGCGCACGATCTCGCCCGCGTAGCGGACACCCTTGCCCTTGTAGGGCTCGGGCTTGCGCAGCTTGCGGATGTTGGCAGCCACCTCGCCGACGGCCTGCTTGTCGATGCCCGACACGGTGAGCTTGTTGTTGCCCTCGACGGCGAAGCTGATGCCCGCCGGCGGCTCGACCGTGATGGGGTGGGAGTAGCCGAGCGCGAACTCGACGTTGCTGCCCTTCGCCGCGACGCGGTAACCGGTACCGACGACCTCGAGGCCCTTGGAGTAGCCCTGGGTCACGCCGACGATGTTGTTCGCGATGAGGGTGCGGGTCAGGCCGTGCAGCGCACGCGAGCTGCGCTCGTCGTCCGGACGGGTGACGAGGACCTGGTTCTCCTCGACCTTGGCCTGGATGGGCTCGGCGACGGTGAGCGCGAGCTCGCCCTTCGGGCCCTTGACCGCGACGGTCTGGCCGTCGATGGCGACGGTCACACCCGCGGGGATGTCAATGGGAAGACGTCCGATTCGAGACATTGTCGATCACCACACGTAGGCGAGGACTTCCCCACCCACGCCCTTCTGCTCGGCTTCACGGTCGGTGAGCAGTCCCGACGAGGTCGAGAGGATCGCCACGCCGAGGCCACCGAGGACCTGGGGGAGCTCCGTCGACTTCGCGTAGACCCGGAGACCGGGCTTCGAGACGCGCTTGATGCCGGCGATCGAACGCTCGCGCTCGGGGCCGTACTTCAGGTCGATCGTGAGGGTCTGCCCGACGCGGGCGTCCTCGATCTTCCACTCGCTGATGTAACCCTCGCGCTTGAGGATCTCGGCGATGTTCTTCTTCAGCTTGGAGCTGGGGAGCGAGACGGCGTCGTGGTGCGCCGAGTTCGCGTTCCGCAATCTGGTCAGCATGTCTGCGACCGGATCGGTCATCGTCATGATGGTCGTCCATTCTTCGCCTGGTTTCGACACCCGTTCCACGAATGCCGACCTGAGCGATCGGGTGGTCTCCGAGCGGATCCCGGAGACCTGGGGGCCGGCGGCTGTCGCCGTCGGCCGGTGTTCGTGCGTGCGGGCCGGAGGACGTCAATCCTCCGGCCCGCAGCGCCCGGACTAGCTTAGACCGTCTGGTCGGCCGAACGGAACGGGAAGCCGAGCTGGCGGAGCAGCGCGCGGCCCTCGTCGTCCGTCTTCGCGGTGGTCACGACGGTGATGTCGAAGCCACGCACGCGGTCGATGCGGTCCTGGTCGATCTCGTGGAACATCGACTGCTCCGTGAGACCGAACGTGTAGTTGCCGTTGCCGTCGAACTGCTTGTCGCTGAGACCGCGGAAGTCGCGGATGCGGGGCAGTGCGAGGGTGACGAGGCGGTCGATGAACTCCCACGCGCGGTCACCACGGAGGGTGACGTGCGCGCCGATGGCCTGGCCCTCACGCAGCTTGAACTGCGCGATGGACTTGCGGGCCTTCGTCACGACCGGCTTCTGACCCGTGATCGCCGTGAGGTCCTTGACGGCCCCCTCGATGACCTTCGAGTCACGAGCTGCTTCACCGACACCGGTGTTCACGACGACCTTGACCAGGCCGGGGACCTGGTTGACGTTCGCGTACCCGAACTGCTCGGTGAGGGCAGCCTTGATCTCGTTCTTGTACTTCTGCTTGAGGCGCGGCTCGACCTTGGTCTCCGGCGCGGCAGTCGTGTCGGTCATCAGAGCTTCTCACCCGACTTCTTGGCGTAGCGGACGCGGACGGTCTTCTTGACGCCGTCCTTCTCCACCTCTTCGATGCGGAAACCGACGCGGGTCGGCTTCTTGGTCTTCGGGTCGACGATGGCGACGTTCGACACGTGGATCGGAGCCTCGTGCTGCTCGACGCCACCGGTCTTCGACCCGCGCTGCGTCTGGCCGACGCGGACGTGCTTCGTGACGAAGTTCACGCCCTCGACGACGACACGGTTCTTGTCCTTGAGGACCTCGATGACCTTGCCCTGCTTGCCACGGTCGCCGCCACGCTCCTGCTTGGCTCCCGTGATGACCTGGACGAGGTCACCCTTCTTGATGTTCGCCATGGCTTACAGCACCTCCGGCGCGAGCGAGATGATCTTCATGAACTTCTTGTCACGGAGCTCACGACCGACCGGCCCGAAGATGCGCGTACCGCGCGGGTCGCCGTCGGCCTTGAGGATCACTGCCGCGTTCTCGTCGAACTTGATGTAGGAGCCGTCCTGACGACGGGTCTCCTTCTTGGTGCGAACGATGACCGCCTTGACGACGTCACCCTTCTTCACGTTGCCGCCGGGGATGGCGTCCTTCACCGTGGCGACGATGACGTCACCGAGGCCGGCGTAGCGACGACCCGAGCCACCGAGCACGCGGATGGTCAAGATCTCCTTGGCACCCGTGTTGTCGGCGACCTTCAGGCGGGATTCCTGCTGAATCACTGCTGTCTCCTATTCCGAAGCAGGCCGGGGCCTACTTGGCCTTCTCGAGGATCTCGACCAGGCGCCAGCGCTTGGAGGCGCTGAGGGGACGGGTCTCGCTGATCACGACGAGGTCGCCGACACCGGCGGTGCCGAGCTCGTCGTGCGCCTTCACCTTGGACGTGCGACGGATGATCTTGCCGTAGAGCGCGTGCTTCACGCGGTCCTCGACCTCGACCACGATGGTCTTGTCCATCTTGTCGCTCGTCACGTAGCCGCGACGCGTCTTGCGGTAGCCGCGGGTCGAGGCGGCGGAGTTGTTCTCTTCGTTCGCCATCAGTTCTCCTCGGCGGTAGCGGCCTCGGTCGACTCGGCGGGCTTGTCAGCCTTCTTCGTCTTCTTGGCCTTGGTGGCGGTCTCGACGGGCGCGGGGGTGGCACGGATGCCGAGCTCGCGCTCACGGAGGACCGTGTAGATGCGTGCGATGTCGCGCTTGACGGCGCGGAGACGACCGTGGCTCTCCAGCTGGCCGGTGGCCGACTGGAAGCGGAGGTTGAAGAGTTCCTCCTTGGCCTTCTTCAGCTCGTCAGCGAGACGCTCGTTCTCGAAGGTGTCGAGCTCCGTCGGACGGAGCTCCTTGGAACCGATCGCCATTATGCGTCGCCCTCCTCGCGCTTGATGATGCGTGCCTTGAGGGGCAGCTTGTGGATTGCACGGGTCAGCGCCTCACGGGCGATGTCCTCGCTGACGCCGGAGAGCTCGAAGAGCACACGACCCGGCTTGACGTTGGCGACCCACCACTCGGGCGAGCCCTTACCGGAACCCATGCGGGTCTCAGCCGGCTTCTTGGTGAGCGGGCGGTCCGGGTAGATGTTGATCCAGACCTTGCCGCCACGCTTGATGTGACGCGTCATGGCGATACGAGCGGACTCGATCTGACGGTTGGTCACGTAGGCGGGCGTGAGCGCCTGGATGCCGAAGTCGCCGAACGACACCTTGGTGCCGCCCGTCGCCTGGCCCGAACGCTTCGGGTGGTGCTGCTTGCGGTGCTTGACTCGACGGGGGATAAGCATGGTTACGCCTCAACTCCTGCGCCGGCCGGCGCGTCCTGCGGAGCCTGCTGCTGACGGCCGCCGCGGTCGCCGCCACGGCGGTCCCCACGGTCGCCGCGCTCGCCACGCGGGCCGCCACGACGCTCGGGGCGCGACGAACGCTGGTTCGCCTGCTCGCGAGCGAGCTCCTTGTTCGTGATGTCGCCCTTGTAGATCCAGACCTTCACGCCGATGCGGCCGAACGTGGTCCGGGCCTCGTAGAAGCCGTAGTCGATGTTCGCGCGGAGCGTGTGCAGGGGCACGCGGCCCTCGCGGTAGAACTCCGAGCGGGACATCTCGGCGCCGCCGAGACGGCCCGACACCTGGATGCGGACACCCTTGGCGCCGGCGCGCTGTGCACCCTGCAGGCCCTTGCGCATGGCGCGACGGAACGCGACACGAGCGGAGAGCTGCTCGGCGATGCCCTGCGCGACGAGCTGGGCCTCGGTCTCGGGGTTCTTGACCTCGAGGATGTTGAGCTGGATCTGCTTCTTGGTGAGCTTCTCGAGCTCGCCACGGACGCGCTCCGCCTCGGCGCCACGGCGACCGATGACGATGCCCGGACGCGCGGTGTGGATGTCCACGCGGACGCGGTCACGGGTGCGCTCGAGCTCGATGCGGGCGACACCGGCGCGGTCGAGGGTCTTCTTCAGGTACTCGCGCACCTTGATGTCCTCGGCCACGTAGTCGGCGTAGCGCTGACCGGCCTTCGTGCTGTCGGTGAACCAGTGCGAGACGTGGTCCGTCGTGATCCCGAGACGGAAGCCGTACGGGTTGACCTTCTGGCCCATTACTTGCTCGCCTTCTTGCTCGTCGCGGCAGCCTCGGCCTCGTCCGGCGTCGCGAGGACGACCGTGATGTGGCTGGTGCGCTTGTTGATGCGGAAGGCGCGGCCCTGGGCACGCGGCTGGAACCGCTTCAGGGTCGTGCCCTCGTCGACGAAGACGCGGCTCACGTAGAGGTCGCGCTCGTCGAGGAAGCTGTTCGTCGAGTCCGCCTTGACACGTGCGTTCGCGATCGCCGAGGCGACCAGCTTGTACACGGGCTCCGAAGCGCCCTGGGGGGCGAACTTCAGGATGGCGAGGGCCTCGTGGGCCTGCTTGCCGCGGATCAGCTCGATGACGCGACGGGCCTTCTGAGGCGTGACGCGGATGTGTCGCACGCGTGCGATCGACTCCACCATTTCGTTCCTCCTCTGCGTCGCCGCGTTAGCGGCGACGGCCCTTCTTGTCGTCCTTCACGTGACCACGGAAGGTGCGGGTCGGCGCGAACTCGCCGAGCTTGTGACCGACCATCGACTCGGTGACGAACACCGGGATGTGCTTGCGGCCGTCGTGCACGGCGATCGTGTGTCCGAGCATGTTCGGGACGATCATCGAGCGACGCGACCAGGTACGGATCACGTTCTTGGTGTTGGCCTCGTTCTGCGTGACGACCTTGCGGAGCAGGTGCTCGTCGACGAAGGGGCCCTTCTTCAGACTGCGTGGCATCTTCTGAACTCCTACTTGCGCTTCTTGCCGGCGTTACGGCGACGGACGATGAGCTTGTCGCTCGGCTTGTTCGGCTTGCGCGTACGACCCTCGGCCTGGCCCCAGGGGCTGACCGGGTGACGACCACCGGACGTCTTGCCCTCACCACCACCGTGCGGGTGGTCGACCGGGTTCATCGCGACACCACGCACGGTCGGGCGGACGCCCTTCCAGCGCATGCGGCCGGCCTTGCCCCAGTTGATGTTGGACTGCTCGGCGTTGCCGACCTCGCCGATCGTGGCGCGGCAGCGGGCGTCGACGTTGCGGACCTCGCCCGACGGCAGGCGGAGCTGCGCGTAGGGGCCGTCCTTGGCGACGAGACGGACCGAGGCACCGGCCGAACGCGCCATCTTCGCGCCGCCACCGGGGCGGAGCTCGATCGCGTGGATGACCGTACCCACGGGGATGTTGCGCAGCGGCAGGTTGTTGCCGGGCTTGATGTCGGCGCCGGGGCCCTGCTCGATGACGTCGCCCTGCTTGAGCTTGTTCGGCGCGATGATGTAACGCTTCGTGCCGTCGACGTAGTGCAGGAGCGCGATGCGCGCGGTGCGGTTCGGGTCGTACTCGATGTGTGCGACCTTGGCGTCCACGCCGTCCTTGTCGTGACGACGGAAGTCGATCACGCGGTACTGGCGCTTGTGGCCACCACCGATGTGGCGGGTGGTGATGCGGCCCGAGCTGTTGCGGCCACCGGTCTTCGGCAGCGGACGAAGCAGCGACTTCTCCGGCGTCGAACGGGTGATCTCAGCGAAGTCGGCGACCGACGAGCCGCGACGACCGGGGGTCGTCGGCTTGTAGTTACGAATAGCCATGATTTATCCCTCTGGTCCTCAGCCGACAGCCGTGAAGATGTCGATCGAACCGGACTTGAGCGTCACGATGGCGCGCTTGGTGTCCTTGCGCTTGCCCAGGCCGAACTTCGTGCGACGGGTCTTGCCCGGACGGTTCAGCGTGTTGATGCTCGCGACCTTGACGTCGAAGATCTTCTCGATGGCGAGCTTGATCTCGGTCTTGTTCGAACGGGGGTCCACGATGAACGTGTACTTGCCCTGGTCGATCAGGCCGTAGCTCTTCTCCGAGACGACCGGCGAGATGATGATGTCGCGCGGGTCCTTGTTGAAGCCGCTCATGCGGAGATCTCCTTCGCGGTCTTCGACGCGATGAAGGCGTCGAGTGCGCTCTTGCTGAAGACGAGGGCATCCGACTTGAGCACGTCGTAGGCGTTGAGCTGGCCGTACGAGAGTGCGTGGACACCCGGCAGGTTGCGGATCGACTTGAGCGTGAGCTCGTCGTCCGACTCGAGCACGACGAGCACGTTCTTGACGGGCGCGACCTTCTCGATGAGCGTGCGAGCGGTCTTGGTCGACGGCACCTCGGCCGCGACGAAGGACTCGACAGCGGAGATGCGGCCACCGCGGGCGCGGTCCGAGAGCGAGCCGAGCAGGGCTGCGGCGATCATCTTCTTCGGGGTGCGCTGCGAGTAGTCGCGCGGGGTCGGTCCGTGGACGACGCCACCGCCGGTGTGCTCCGGAGCGCGGACCGAACCCTGACGGGAGCGGCCGGTGCCCTTCTGCTTGAACGGCTTGCGACCAGCACCGCGGACCTCGCCGCGGTTCTTGGTCTTGTGGGTGCCCTGACGCGCGGCGGCGAGCTGCGCAGTGACGACCTGGTGGATCAGCGGGACGTTGGTCTCGACGTCGAAGAGCGCGGCGGGCAGCTCGATGCTGCCGGCGACGGCTCCGGTCGCGTCGAGGACGTCGATCGTGGTTGCGGTCTCGGTGGCCATGATCACTTACCCTTCACGGCGGTGCGGACGAAGACGGAGCGACCGCGCGCACCGGGGACGGCGCCCTTGACGAGCAGCAGACCCTTCTCGGCGTCGACGGCGTGCACCGTGAGGTTGAGGACGGTCACGCGCTCGCCACCCATGCGGCCGGCCATGCGCATGCCCTTGAAGACACGTGACGGGGTCGACGAAGCACCGATCGAACCGGGCTTGCGGTGGTTGCGGTGGGCACCGTGCGAAGCGGACACACCGGCGAAGCCGTGGCGCTTCATGACACCGGCGAAGCCCTTGCCCTTCGACGTCCCGACGACGTCGACCTTCTGGCCGGCCTCGAAGGTGTCGACGGTGAGCTCCTGGCCGAGCGTGTACTCGGCGGAGTCGTTGGTGCGGATCTCGGTGAGGGTGCGACGCGGGGTCACACCGGCAGCCTCGAAGTGGCCGGCGGCCGGCTTGTTCACCTTGCGCGGGTCGATGGCACCGGCGGCGATCTGGATCGCCTCGTAGCCGTCGCGCTCGACGTTGCGGATCTGGGTGACCACGTTCGGGCCGACCTCGATCACGGTGACGGGGATGAACTTGTTGTTCTCGTCCCACACCTGGGTCATCCCGAGCTTCTTGCCGAGGAGGCCCTTGACGGTCTTGGTTGAGTTCGCCATTGGTCGGTCCCCCTTACAGCTTGATCTCGATGTTGACGTCAGCCGGGAGGTCGAGTCGCATGAGCGAGTCGACGGCCTTCGGCGTCGGGTCGACGATGTCGATGACCCGCTTGTGCGTGCGCTTCTCGAAGTGCTCGCGCGAGTCCTTGTACTTGTGGGGCGAACGGATCACGGTGACCACGTTCTTCTCGGTGGGGAGCGGCACCGGGCCGACCACGGTCGCACCGGCACGGGTCACCGTGTCGACGATCTTCCGGGCCGACGTGTCGATGACCTCGTGGTCGTACGACTTGAGCCGGATGCGGATCTTCTGTCCCGCCATGTGTCTCTCTGTCCTCTCTGCGCCGCGCACCCTCGGGCCGCCTGACGCCGCCGTCACCGTGCATTCCTGCAGGGCTTGGCTGTTTTCCTGAACCAACCGGCCGCATCCTCGGGGGATGACCGCTGTTCTCCTGTCAACCGCGCAGGGCGACCGTGGCCGTCCAGCGTGGGCATGTCGCTTCCCCCACACCTGGACACAGCAGTGGCCAGGCGCTCACGAGGGACTCGATCGTGTTCTGCTGCCTGCGGCCCAACCCAGCTCCGCTGGACGGAGGGGTTGTGCACTGCCAGAGCAGTGATCCTGCGCGCGCGAACGCCCGCGGAATTCGGAACCGGACAAGTCTCGCACAGCACGTCCGTGCGTGCAACCCGGGCGTGTCGTCGGATTTCGTGGGGCGCGGAGCGGCTCGCTCCCCCGGAACGGCGGGGTTCCGGTCGGCCTGGAGGCACGGCGCACCCCGGGCGCGTCGGGCGCGTTCCCGAGGTGCCCGGTGTGCTCGCGGCAGCGCTTCCGGCGGCCGGATCGGTCACGCCGGCGCTGCTCCGGCGGGCGCCGGTGCGGCCCCGTCGCTCCGCGAGCGGGCAGGACACGCCGCGCGGTGCGCGCCGAGTGGGCGGGATCGGTCGGGTCGAGGTGCCGAGCGCGACGGAAGCGGCCCGCTCGGCACGGCGCGGTGGAGGACCGGGCAGCCCCTCCAGTCCTGTGGAACCGATCGTGCCCGCTCGGCGAGGCCGAGCGGGCACGATGGTGGGGGGGGGTCGTCCGACCCGGTCAGAACTCCTCGGGCACGGGCGGGACGAACCAGGGCGGGAAGACCGCGACGCGGGGCCCGGTGACCCGGTGCTGCGCGAGCAGCGACTTGACCTGCTGTCGGACGCGGTCGTTCGGCACACCGATCACGGCGACGGACGAGAACGGCACCCGGGGACCGGCGAGCAGCTCGAGCCCGTGCATGTCCGGGTCGGTGAAGTCGGTCCGGCGGATCAGGTTCGTCGCGGCCTCGGGACCGACGGCGAACCGCACGTCGTCGGCGTCGGCGTCCTGGTCGGCCACGATCACCGACGCGCCGAACGCGGACACCGGCACGACGAGCACGACGTACTCGGTCGCGCGGGTGCGGCGGGCGGCGTCCGACCACCGGGTGCCCTCGGCACCGTGACGGAGCTCGTCCCAGCGGGTGGCGTCGGGCGAGAGGGTGAAGGGCACGTGCCCGGAGACGGGTCCGCCGTCGGGAGCACTCGCCTCGGCGCGGGCGGCCCGCGTCTCGGCCGAGCTGACGTCGACGACCGGGGCGGCCGCGTCGGCAGCGAGGATCGCACCCTCGGCGACGATCGACGACAGGTTGTCGACGTGGGTGGCGTGGTGCGCGCGGAGCGACGCGAAGACGCGGGGCTCCGGCAGCTCGGGAGCCGCGGGAGACCGGAGCGACGACGAGCCGCGCGCGGGCGCCGGAGTGGAGCGGAGGTCGGTGGTGATGCGGGTCCGACGGGGCGTCGGCGTGGTGGGGACGGCAGGCACCTCGGCCTGTCGGGGGGAGCAGATGTCGCAGAGCTCGGTGGGGAAACCGTGGATGCACTCGTCGGTCACGACTGGGAGGGGTCCTTCCGTGCCCGGGTGGGGGAGGTCGGGCACGGTGTCCAACCGTACGTCATGATCCGCCCCCTTCCGTCACTGTCGGTAGAGCAGGGCACGCACCTCGGACTCGGCTGCGTGCAGGCGCTCGGGGTCGATGGTCTCGCCGTGCTGGTACGCGTCGAGCAGCCGCGGGTCGATGTAGCTCTGCCGGCACACGGTCGGCGTGTTGCCCAGCTCCTCGCTCGCGGCCTTCACGGCGTGCGAGACGGCCTTCTTGCGCTTCGCCTCGCTGGGTTGGGGGCCGGTGCGCGCGAGGTCCACGGCGGCGGCCACCGTGCCGTGCAGGGTGCGGAAGTCCTTCGCCGTGAACTCGTCGCCGGCGCGCTCCTTCACGTACTCGTTGATGTCCTCGGCGGCGAGGGGCTCCCACTCCGCACCCCGTCCGTCGCGGAACGACAGCAGGCGGGCGTTCGGGCCACGCCGCTTCATCCCGGCGATGACCCGCGCGAGGTCGTGGTCGTGGATGGTCGAGGACCACTCCTGGCCGCTCTTGCCCGGGAAGTCGAGCTCGATGTCGTCGCCCGACACGTGCGCGTGCGCACAGAGCAGCGTCGACAGCCCGCGGCTGCCGTGCTCGGTGGCGTACCGCTCGGACCCGACCCGGAGCGAGCCCTGGTCGAGCATCCGGAAGGCCGCGGCGAGGGCACGTCGGCGGTCGGGCTCGGGCCGTCGCAGGTCCTGCGTGACCATCCGTCGTGCGGACGGCAGCGACTCCGCCAGGGCCAGCGCGCGGTCGTACTTGATGCGGTCCATCCGCTCGCGCCAGCCGGGGTGGTACATGTACTGGCGGCGGCCGACGCCGTCCTTGCCGGTCGCGAGGATGTGCCCGTTCTCGTACGGCGAGATCCACACGTCGTCCCAGGCCGGCGGGATCACGAGGTCCTCGAGGCGCTGCCGGACGACCTCGTCCGTGACGGTCTTCCCGTCCGGGTCGCGGTACGAGAAGCCCTTACCGCTGCGGACACGGTGGTAGCCACGACCGTTGGTCGCGGAGCGGCGGAGACGGGTCACTCCGACGATGTTGCCCGTCAGCGCCTGGGACCCGTCACCGGGAACGCTCCCGGAGGAGCCCAGAGGTCCGCCGGGAACGACGAAGCGGGGCCGGACCCGAAGGCCCGACCCCGCTGGCGCAGTGTCTTCCGGAGAACCGGGAGTTACTTGACGATCTCCTCGACCGTACCGGCGCCGACCGTGCGGCCACCCTCACGGATGGCGAAGCGCAGGCCGGCCTCCATCGCGATCGGCTGGATCAGCTCGACCGACATGGCGACGGTGTCGCCGGGCATGACCATCTCGGTGCCCTCGGGCAGCGTGATGACGCCGGTGACGTCCGTGGTGCGGAAGTAGAACTGCGGACGGTAGTTCGCGTAGAACGGGTTGTGACGACCGCCCTCTTCCTTGGTCAGGATGTACGCGTTCGCCTTGAACTCGGTGTGCGGCGTGACCGAACCCGGCTTCACGACGACCTGGCCGCGCTCGACGTCCTCGCGCTTGAGGCCACGGATGAGGAGACCGGTGTTGTCGCCCGCCTCAGCCTTGTCCAGCAGCTTGCGGAACATCTCGATGCCCGTGACCGTGGTCTTCTGCGTCGCGCGGATGCCGACGATCTCGACCTCGGAGTTGAGGTCCAGCGTGCCACGCTCGACACGACCGGTGACGACGGTGCCACGACCGGTGATCGTGAAGACGTCCTCGATCGGCATGAGGAACGGCTGGTCGGTGGCGCGCACCGGGTCCGGGACGTTCTCGTCGACGGCGGACATCAGGTCCTGGACGGACTTGACCCACTTCTCGTCGCCCTCGAGCGCCTTGAGCGCCGAGACCTGCACGACGGGGGCGTCCTCGTCGAACTCCTGCGAGCCGAGGAGCTCACGGACCTCGAGCTCGACGAGCTCCAGGATCTCCTCGTCGTCCACCATGTCGGACTTGTTCAGCGCGACGACGATGTAGGGGACGCCGACCTGGCGGGCGAGCAGCACGTGCTCACGCGTCTGGGGCATCGGGCCGTCGGTGGCGGCGACCACGAGGATCGCGCCGTCCATCTGCGCCGCACCGGTGATCATGTTCTTCACGTAGTCGGCGTGACCCGGAGCGTCGACGTGCGCGTAGTGGCGCTTGTCGGTCTGGTACTCGACGTGGGAGATGTTGATCGTGATGCCGCGGTCGCGCTCCTCGGGAGCGCTGTCGATCTGAGCGAAGTCACGGGCCTCGTTGAGGTCCGGGTACTGGTCGTGCAGAACCTTGGTGATCGCCGCCGTGAGCGTGGTCTTGCCGTGGTCGACGTGACCGATGGTTCCGATGTTGACGTGCGGCTTGGTCCGCTCGAACTTGGCCTTGGCCACTGTGGGTCCTCCTCAGGACTCGGAGAGCACGCCCCCGGTCTGACGACCGTTGGCGAGCAGGGTGTGTGTCTAACTGTACTTGGTGACGAGGGGCCCGTCGCCGGGCACCCTCGCCTGTGGAGAGAACGCCGGAGCGTTACTCTCCGCTGTTCTTCGCGATGATCTCCTCGGCGACCTTGGCCGGGACCTGGCTGTAGGTCTCGAAGGTCATCGAGTAGACCGCACGACCAGAGGTCTTGGACCGGAGGTCCCCGACGTAGCCGAACATCTCGGACAGCGGCACGCTCGCGCGGACCACCTTGACGCCCGAGGCGTCCTCCATCGAGGCGATCTGGCCACGACGGGAGTTCAGGTCACCGATGACGTCGCCCATGTACTCCTCGGGAGTACGCACCTCGACGGCCATGATCGGCTCGAGGATGGCGGGGCCGGCCTTGCGGGCGGCCTCCTTGTAGGCGATGGAACCGGCGATCTTGAACGCCATCTCGGACGAGTCGACGTCGTGCGCCGCGCCGTCCTTGAGGATGGCCTTCACGCCGACGGTCGGGTACCCGGCGAGGATGCCGACCTGCATGGCGTCCTGGATACCGGCGTCGACCGACGGGATGTACTCACGCGGGACGCGACCACCGGTGACGGCGTTCTCGAACTCGTAGACCTTCTCGGCCGTGACTTCCATCGGCTCGAGGGCGATCTGCACCTTCGCGAACTGGCCGGAACCACCGGTCTGCTTCTTGTGCGTGTAGTCGTAGCGCTCGACGACCTTGGTCAGGGTCTCGCGGTAGGCCACCTGCGGCTTGCCGACGGACGCCTCGACCTTGAACTCGCGCTTCATGCGGTCGACGAGGATGTCGAGGTGGAGCTCGCCCATGCCCTTGATCGTCGTCTGACCGGTCTCGGCGTTGAGCTCGACGCGGAACGTCGGGTCCTCTTCCGCGAGCTTCTGGATGGCCGTGGAGAGCTTCTCCTGGTCAGCCTTCGTGTTCGGCTCGATGGCGACCTCGATCACCGGCTCCGGGAACGTCATCGACTCGAGGACGACCTGGTCCGACGGGTCGCACAGGGTGTCACCGGTGGTGGTGTCCTTGAGGCCGATGACCGCGTAGATGTGACCGGCGGTGACGTTGTCGACCGGGTTCTCCTTGTTGGAGTGCATCTGGAAGATCTTGCCGATGCGCTCCTTCTTGCCCTTGGTCGAGTTGATGACCTGGGCACCGGACTCGATCGAGCCGGAGTACACGCGGACGTAGGTCAGACGACCGAAGAAGGGGTGCACCGCGACCTTGAACGCCAGGGCCGAGAACGGCTCGGTGGCGTCGGGCTTGCGGATGATCTCCTTCTCCTCGTCCTTGACGTCGTGGCCGATCATCGGCGGCACGTCGAGCGGGGACGGGAGGTAGTCGATGACCGCGTCGAGCATCGGCTGGACGCCGCGGTTCTTGAAGGCCGAGCCGCAGAGGACGGGGTAGACCTCGGAGGCGATCGTGAGCTTGCGGATCGCGCCCTTGATCTCGTCCTTGGTGAGCTCCTCGCCACCGAAGAACTTCTCGAGCAGGGCGTCGTCGGTCTCGGCGACACGCTCGATCAGCTTCGCGCGGTACTCCTCGGCGCGGTCCTGGAGGTCAGCCGGGATCTCCTGGACCTCGTACTGGGCGCCCATGGTCACGTCACCCTTGGCGTCGCCGGGCCAGACCTTGGCGTGCATCTCGATGAGGTCGATGACGCCGACGAAGTCGTTCTCGGCACCGATCGGGAGCTGGAGCACGAGCGGCTCCGCACCGAGGCGGTTGATGATCGTGTCGACGGTGAAGTAGAAGTCAGCGCCGAGCTTGTCCATCTTGTTGACGAAGCAGATGCGCGGGACGTCGTACTTGTCCGCCTGACGCCACACGGTCTCGGACTGGGGCTCGACGCCCTCCTTGCCGTCGAAGACGGCGACGGCACCGTCGAGGACGCGGAGCGAGCGCTCCACCTCGACCGTGAAGTCCACGTGACCGGGGGTGTCGATGATGTTGATCTGGTTGTTGTCCCAGAAGCAGGTCGTCGCGGCCGACGTGATCGTGATGCCGCGCTCCTGCTCCTGCGCCATCCAGTCCATCGTCGCGGCGCCGTCGTGGACCTCACCGATCTTGTGCGTGATGCCCGTGTAGAACAGGATGCGCTCGGTCGTCGTGGTCTTGCCGGCATCGATGTGCGCCATGATGCCGATGTTGCGGACCTTGTTCAGGTCGGTGAGCACGTCCTGTGCCACAGGTTCCTCCGGAAGAGTTGTAGGAGAGGTTGGCGTCCGGGCGGGCGCCGACGGTTCATGACCGCCGGCACCCACCCGGAGCCGGGACTACCAGCGCCGGACTTACCAGCGGTAGTGGGCGAAGGCCTTGTTCGACTCGGCCATCTTGTGCGTGTCCTCACGGCGCTTGACCGCGGCACCGAGACCGTTCGACGCGTCGAGGATCTCGTTCATGAGACGCTCGGTCATCGTCTTCTCGCGACGGGCCTTGGCGTACGAGGTGAGCCAGCGGAGCGCGAGGGTGTTCGCGCGGTGCGGCTTGACCTCGACCGGGACCTGGTAGGTCGAGCCACCGACGCGGCGGCTGCGGACCTCGAGGGTCGGACGGACGTTGTCGAGCGCCTTCTTCAGCGTCGCGACGGCGTCCTGCTGGTTCTTGGCGGTGACGCCCTCGAGTGCATCGTAGACGATGCGCTCGGCGAGGCCCTTCTTGCCGTCCAGGAGGATCTTGTTGACGAGCTGCGAGACGATCGGCGCGCCGTACACCGGGTCGGCGACGACGGGACGCTTCGGGGCGGGACCCTTACGAGGCATCTAACTCAACCCTTCTTCGCGCCGTAGCGGCTGCGGGCCTGCTTACGGTTCTTGACGGCCTGGGTGTCCAGGGCACCGCGGATGATCTTGTAGCGCACACCGGGGAGGTCCTTCACACGACCGCCGCGGACGAGCACCATCGAGTGCTCCTGCAGGTTGTGGCCCTCACCGGGGATGTAGGCCGTGACCTCGGTGCCGTTCGAGAGCTTGACACGAGCGACCTTGCGCAGGGCCGAGTTCGGCTTCTTGGGGGTGGTGGTGTAGACGCGGGTGCAGACACCACGCTGCTGGGGGTTCGCCTTCAGTGCCGGCGCCTTGGTCTTGACGACCTTGGGCGTACGACCCTTGCGAACGAGCTGCTGGATGGTAGGCAACTGTTCTCCTGGTTCTTCGCTCGTGTTCTGGCCGACGCCTTCCGTCGGCTTCCTCATCCCATGCTGATCACCGCCTGACGGCGGAGGGGAGGTCGTGGGATGGATGACCCGGTACGGTCTCGTCGAGGACGACGAGGGTGACCCGGGATTTCGGGCGCGCCCGAGAGCGCACACCCGGTAGAGACTACCCGCGTCACACGGCGAAATCAATCCGGGCGCGTCGCGCTCCGAGCGACCCGCCGACGCGCCAGGCCGGCCCCGTACCGGACCGCACCAGTCGCGGCGGAGGCGGGGCGGGCCTCCCGGCCGTCGACCGCGGGTCCGGGCCGGTCCGCGTCAGGAACCCGAGTCCGACGACCCGTTCCCGACGGCGGACTCGAAGGTGGCGCCGTCGTCGGAGAAGCCCGACACGTACCCGCTCGCGTTCACGTTCATCGGCCCCGCCGTGGCCGTGCCGACGCCGTCGGGTCCGGAGATGTCCGCGGTGAAGGTGGCGCGGCCGAGCGTCGTCGTCGAGATCGTCCACCCGCGCGACAGCCAACCGCCGACCGCGACCTCCGGGCGCTGCTCGAGCGTCCACTTCTGGTTGGTGTAGGTGTACGCCGGGTCCTCGCCGTAGGCGTAGAAGCTGCAGCCCGCGGGGGCGGGGTCGGTGGAGGCGATGCAGCCGTCCACCCAGCGGTCCACCGCCTGCTGCGCGGCCTGCTTGCCGTCGTCGGTGAGCTCCGTCGTCAAGGACACCGGCACCGAACCGGTCCCGCTGAACCCGGGGACGCGAGCGGAGGCGCGCTCTGCCGTGAACCACTTCCCGCCGTCGACGGTCACGTCGTACGTCCCGGGCAGCGCGGTCAGGTTCGCGATGCCGTCGTCGGACGTCCGGACGCGCTGACCGGCGACCTCGACCGGGGTCCCGCCGGGGCCGCGCACCGAGACCTGCACCCGGCCGAGGTCGGGGGCCTCGAGCTCCCACACCGGGAAGACCCCCCAGTCGGTCCCCGTGCGGTCGAGCGTGAAGGTGGAGGCGACGTCCCGGCCGCCCTGACGGAGGTAGGCACGCACGGTCGCGGTGTCGCCGTCGGTGCGCGTGGCAGCGATGCGGTACCCGGTGACCCGGTCGGTCGCCTTCGCGTAGGCGGCATCGGTGAGCAGGACGTCCTCGTCGTCGTGGTCCACACCTGCCAGGCGCAGCGCGTCGTCGACGTGACCGGCGGACAGGTCGTCGAGGAAGGCCCGCACCGGCCGGTCGGCCGAGTGCGAGGAGGACTGGAGCGCGTACCCGACGACCCCCGTCGCGAGCAGCAGCACCACGGCGGCACCGCCGGCGATGATCCCGACCAGTGCGCCGCGGCGCATCCGGCGACGAGGCCGTCGTGCAACGGGGACGGCCGCCGGGACCGGTGCTTCATGCGTACCGCGGATCGTGTCGACGTGCGGGACACGTGCCCACCCGTCCGGCTCATGGTCGGTCATGCGTCCCCCGTCGTGCCTGTTGCGTGCTCCCGGATCCTACCGCCGACCGGCGCCGCGGGACCGGGGCTGTGGCCGGCGCTGTGGAGCGCGGGTCGGAGTCGGAGTCGGGGCGGGGTCGGGGGGGGGCGCACGCATGCACGGCGCGCGACGGCCGGGGGGCGCCGAGCGCGCGGGTGACCCCTAGCGGCGGTCGCCTTCCACGCCGCGGGTCGCGCCCGCCGGACGCTGCCGGGCCTGGTAGCGGGCGGCGGAGACGCCGCCGACGACGCAGAGCAGCGCCACGACGACGGACCCCACGACGAACGGGCTCAACGCGGACCCCGCCGGGAACACGAGGAGCTCGGTACCGTCGCCCCGCGTCATCGAGTACCCGACCGCACCCGTGCCGAGCATGACGAGGTACGTACCGGCAGCGGCGACGAGCCCGGTGACGCCCGGGTTGCCCTCGCGGATGCCCGCGGCGGTGGCGAGGAACACGACCGCGGCCGCCGCGACCACCATCGTGGGGCCGAGGTAGGGACTCGCGTCCGGCTGTGGGATCGCCTCGACGTCGGCGAGCAGGGCTTCGAAGCCCGTCACCGCGATGACGAGCGCGATGAAGAGGACCGACGTCATCGTCGCGATCAGCCACCGGGACATGGCTCGATGCTACTGCCGGGCACCCTGGGTGGCGGGTTGCGGCGCCGTCACGTCACCGTGCGGCGTGCTCCTGCGCGTGCTGGGGTCCCTGCGCTGCGGGGCTGCCCTGGGTCGCCTGGTGCTGCGCGGAGCCGGCCTGGGTCGCCCGGTGCTGCGCCGAGTCGTCCTGAGCCACGTGGTGCTGCGCGGGGCCGCCCTGGGTCGCCTGGTGCTGCGCGGCCGCGACGAGCGCGAGTGCGATCGTCGCCGTGATGACGGGGACGGACTCCGTCATGGGAGCGACGGGGGCCGTCACGGTGCCGTCCTGGAGGCGCGACTCGCCGCGGTCGTGCTCCCCCGGCTCCGCCTCGTGGTCGCGCAGGGCCGGCCCGACGACCGGCAGGACCGCCGTCGTCGTCGGCGGCTCGCTGTGCAGGACCGGCGCCGTCGGCAGGGCCGACGCGCTCGGCAGGGCCGACGCGCTCGGCAGGGCCGACGCCTGGTTCCGGGCGGCCCGACGTGCGCGGCCCATCCTGACCAGGACGACCACCGCGATGACCGCCCAGATGCCGTTCACGATCGTCGACGGGATCGCGTGGTGCGCAGCGACGTTGACGGCGACGGAGAGGCCGCCGACCAGGTTGAGGGACTGGTAGAGCGGCCCGTTCGGGATCTTGCCCAGTGAGAACAGCAGGTAACCTGCGAGGACGGTTACGGCTCCGAACCAGCCGAGGAACTCCACGATTCCGACCAACACGCGCGACTCCGGGCACGACGAGGAACGGCCGTCCTGAGGCGACCGTCCGAGAGGGGTGTGAGCAGCCGCGAGTGCGGCGTCGGGAGCATCGTAGGCACACCGACGGGTGTCGCGGAAGTGGGTGCGGCGTGGCGTGTCGCACCCACTTCGCGGGGGGCTCTGCGGACGGGGTGTCAGCCGTTCGCCGAGGCGGTCGACGAGGTGTCCGTGAAGACGTAGACCGATCCGGAGAGCGACCAGGACTGCGACTCCATCGGGGGCGCGTCGTCCTCCTCCTCACTCGCGGCCGCGATGCCGGAGACCAGGAAGAGCCGCGACCCGGACTGCATCGCCTTCGTGAACGCGAGCGCCTGGTCGTACGACCCCTGCACCGCCACCGTCACGGGGACGAGCGAGAAGTTCGCGTCGGTGACCGCAGGGTCGGTCGCCGGCTGCGCCGAGGGCACGTCCTCGTCGGTGCTCGAGGTCGCGGCCGCGGACGGCGCCGCGGATGCCGTCGTCTCCGCCGTGGGCTCGGTGGCGGGGGCGTAGGCGGTGGCGTCCCCGATGGTGACGTTCGTGACCTGGACGCCGGCCGCGGCGGCGTTCGCGTCGATCTGCCGGACGAAGGACTCGCTGTCCGTCGTCGACGGCACCGATGCCCGGAGCTGCGCCAGTTCGGCCTTCGTGGCGTCGAGTCCGGCGAACGCCGCGGCGAGCCGCGTGAGCTCCGCACGGTTCTTGTCGTTCGTCGCGTCGATGGTGCTCTGCTGCGCCTGGTTCGACGACGCCGCCGCGAGTTGCGGCTGCACACCGAGGAACCAGCCCCCGGCCAGGACGACCGCGCAGACCACGAGCGCGATCACGAGGGACAGGTGGTGCTTCGTCATCGGTCGGCGTCCTTCTCGTACTTGCCGTCGTAGGCCCGCGCATCGAGCTCGAGCTCGATCACGGAGGTGTACTCGCCGCGGTCCTCGTCGTACGAGATCGACGAGATCGACGAGTCCAGGTAGCCGGTGGTCCCGGACAGGCGCGAGGTCCAGTCCGGGACGGACGGGATCGTCGTCGACCGGGCGGTCAACGTGAGGGTGGCGACCCTCGGCGTGGGTCCTGCGTCCGCCGGCTGCCCGAACGGCTCCGTCACGGTCGCGGACGCGATGGTCATCCCGCTGATCGCGAGGTCTGCCGGCAGGACGTCCCGGATGCCGCCGAGCGTGCCGTCCCAGTCGACCTCCGTCGACCCGCCGACGGCGCGGGCGGAGTCGAGGAGGTCGGTGTCGCGTTCTGCCGCACGCAGTTCCGCGTACCGCTGCTGCTGGGCGAGGAGCGTCGTGGTCTCACCCTGCGCCGCGGTCAGCGCCGCCGCCGTGGCCATCTGGTGCGCCATCGCCCCGCCGCTCGCGAGCACGACGGCGGCTGCCGCCACCACGACACCGAGCCAGGCGCGACGCGTGACCGCGCGCTGCCGACGCTCGACGTAGACCTCCGCGGGCAGGAGGTCGACGCGGGGCGTGCGCCCCGCGGTCGAGTCCGCAGCCGCTCGACGGCCTGCCCGACCCCGACGACCCTGCGTCGCGTCCGTGCGTTCCTCTGTGCTGGTCATGCTGCCTTGCTCCCCACCGCGAGTCCGTACGCGACCGCCACCGAGTCGCCGTGCGCGAGGACGTCCTCCTCGCGCACCGCCCGCCCGAAGCCCGCACCGCGGAATGCGGAGGGGGTCGAGACCGGCAGGTGTGTCGTGTCGGCGAGTGCCTCGCGCAGCCCGATGAGCTGCGCGCCGCCGCCCACGAGGGCGATCCCGGCGACGACCTCGTCCGGACGGGTGTTGACGTAGTAGTTGATGGTGTTGCGGAGGCTCGTCACGAGTTCGTTCACCGTGTCGAAGACCGCCGCGACGGCGCGGACGTCGTCCGGTGTGCGGGCCCCCGGTCCGATGCCGAAGTGCCGCTTCACCGCCTCGGCCTGGGCGAAGGGGATGTCGAGTCGACCGGCGAGCGACCGGGTGATGTCGTCCCCGCCGGACGGGATGATCCGCACGAACTGCGGCACGCCGTCCGTGGCGAGCACGACGCTCGTGGTGTCCGCACCGACCTGGATGATCGCGATGGTGCCGTGCTGCGCCTGCGTCGGGCTCAGGACCCGGGTGAGCGCGAACGGGATGAGATCGACACCGACCGGGTTGAGACCCGCGAGCCGCACGGCGCGCACGTTGGCGAGCACGGCGTCCTTGATCGCCGCGACCAGGAGTCCCTTGATCACCGGACCGGTCTCGTCGACACCCTCGCTGACCGGGTAGAAGTCGAGGATCGCGTCCCCCACCGGCACCGGCAGCATGTCCTGCACGTGGAAGGGGAGGCTCTCGCGGATCTGCGCGAGCGGAGCGTGCGGCACGGTGAGGTCACGCGAGAGGACCCGCTGGTTGCCCATGCCGAGGACGACGTCGCGCGACCGGAACCTGCCGACCGACCAGAGCTGCCGCAGCGCGGCCCCCACCGTGTTCGGCTCGAGCACCTCGCCGCGGCTGACCGCACCCTCGGGTGTCGGCACCTCGGCGACCCGGAGGACGACGGGGCGGTCACGGTCGGCGTCCCCGACCTCGACCGCGCGGATCGACGACGCGGCGATGTCGACGCCGACGATGCTCTTTCCCATGGTGCTGCTTTCGTTGAGGGTCAGGAGAGGCCGAGGAGCCCGAGGTAGGCCGACCAGAGGGGTACGCCGAGGACGATGCCGATCCAGGCGCCGACGAGCATCGACGGCCCGAAGGGGACTCCGCTGCCCATCCGTGCGCGACCGACGGCGACGAGTGCGATCGCGACCGTACCGCCGACGAGGAAGCCGCCGAAAGCTCCCACTGCGAGGGGTCCCCATCCGAGGTACGCGAGCACGAGGCCGAGGACCACGGCGAGCTTGACGTCGCCGAGCCCCATCCCCCCGGGGACCGCGAGCGCCAGGACCAGGTACGCACCACCGAGCACGACGGCGCCGAGGAGACCGCGCAGCAAGGCGCCCCAGTCTCCGGACACCGCGGACACCGCGCCGAGGAGCACCAGCAGCACGACAGCAGCCGGGTAGACGACGGCGTTCGGCAGCCGGTGCGTGTCGAGGTCGATCAGCGAGAGCGCGACGCTCACCGCCATCAGGAACAGCAGGGCGGCGAGCATCACGGTCCGACCGAGGGCCTCGCCGACGGTGGTGGCGCCGAGCGGCTGGGGGACGACGAGGGCGACGAGCACGAACAGGACCGCGGTCGCGCCCTCGACCGCGGGGTAGCGGGCCGAGATGGGAGCGGCGCAGTCGCGGCACCGCGCGCGCAGCAGCAGCCACGAGAGAACCGGGACGTTGTCCCGCCTGCGGATCGGGTGGTCGCATCGCGGGCACGCGCTCGCCGGCGCGACGACGGAGATCGCGGCGGGGACACGGTGCACGACGACGTTGAGGAAGGAGCCGATCGCCAGACCGAGCACACCGGCCAGGGCGGCGAGGACCCAGGCGGCGCTCACCGGCAGGCTCCCGTGCTCGTCCTCGCGCACGCACCGTCGACCTGGTACGCGGACTGCACCTCGACCTGCGTCGTCACGCCGTACGAGGTCGAGACGGGCTGCAGGAACTTCGGCGGGGCGGTGGTGAGCAGCCGCTGGTCGTACACGTAGTTCTTCGAGAAGCCGGTGTTCCCGGTGGTCGCGACCGGTCCGCGCCAGTTCTGCGCGATGGAGCCGACGACCTTGAGCGTGCCGAGCTTCGGTCCGACGTCGTAGTTCTGGTTCCAGAACGTCCCGGCGTTGCTGGCGATGGCACCGCTGATGGTGATGCCGTCCCCGGTCGAGCGGTTCAGCAGGGCGATCCCCGAGTTGTTGCAGGCGGTGCCGTCGGACGCGTACGAGGTGCACTTGGTCGGGTTGTACACCTCGACCGCGTTCTGGCCGACGAGGCCGAGGATGTCGGTGGTGGGGTCGGCGTACGTCACGCTGCCGGTCGCCCAGATCGTGCCCGACGAGGCGATCGTCATCGCGCCGGCGAACGGCCCGCTGACGAAGACGTCGCCGGCGGTGCACGAGTAGGTGTCCGGCGCGGAACCGGCCTGCGTCGTGTTGTTGCGGCCGGCGCTGCGGCCGTTCACCCACTCCCCTGCGGCCGGGTAGCCCATGCCGTTGCTGAACGGCTGGTTCGCCTTCGTCGTCGCCCGGCCGTTCGCCCCGACCGTGACCGTCGTCGTGCAGTAGGTGTTGGTGTACTTCGACGGGAAGGTCCCCGACCAGGTGTTCACGTTGTTCGTCGCCGACGGGACGTCCTGCACGTACACGAGGTTCGCGGGCAGCGTGGGGATCGTCGCGCCGCCCTGGCTCTGCAGGGCGTCGATCGACCCGCAGAGCGACGCTGCCTTCGCGGTGTCCGCGCTCGCGGACACCTCGCCGGACTGGCTGTCCACCCGGATCTGCGTCGCCTTCGACCACGGCGACCAGACCGTCATCTTGCCGCCTCCGAGGAAGGTCACCCGGGTCGGGCCCGTGTACAGGCAGCCGGGACGGGGAACCGTCGCCGGGATGTCGGTCCGGGTCTCCTGGGACATGTTCGAGTTCAGCGCCGGAAGCCCCAGGTACGGCACCGGTGACGGATCACCACCGAGGAACTGGCCGCTGCAGGTCCCGCTGGACGGACGCACCCGCGTGTCGTGCTGCTCGACGCTGCCGTTGAAGGTCGTCGCGCACGCCGCCGTGAAGACGTCGTTCGTCCGGATCGGGCCGTTGAGGACGTCGGTCCCGGCGAACTGCACGGCCTGGCACCTGTTCGACACGCCTCCCTGCCACTGGTAGGCGGTCGTGCAGTCACTGCCGGAGATCGACGGACTCGACGACTCGTAGTTCGTGAAGTACAGGTAGTTGATGAAGCCGTCGCCCTTGAGGTTCGCCACGAGCGACCGGACGCTCCCGCCGGACTTCCCCGTGACGCGGACCCGGAGCACGCCCTTCGACGAGTAGTCGGCGTTGTCGACCTCGTACCGGAAGAACTGGTCCGTGGAGCCCACGACGGACGCCCACTGCGAGCCGCTGCTGGTGAAGGCGGTGTTCTTGTCGTCGCCGGTGAACGTCGACCCGCTCGTCTTGCTGAACTGTGCTGCCGCGTTGCCGTAGAGCGCGTAGCCGTTGTCGTTGGACAGCTTCGACTGGTAGTCGGCCAGGCCGGCGTACGCCGCGGCCATGGCGTTCTGGAAGTTCCGGTCCGTCGCCGACTTCACCGCCCCCGAGGTGGACACCGCGACCATCGTCGCGACGAGCATGAGCATGACCGTGCCGAAGATCACGACGTTCGCCAGGGCCATGCCCCCGTCGTCGCCGTGCGCGCGGCGGAGGGCAGCACTGATCCGGCCGATCACGGCGTCGCTCCGGAGTTCGTGCCGTAGGCCACGTTGAAGAGGTACAGCGTGTTCTGGATGTGGGTGTTGCCCGGGGTGTCCGCGGTGGGGGCTCCGAGCTCGAGGTTCACGCGGACGGCGCGGACCGCTCCGAGCTGCGTCGCGGCCAGGGAACCGTCGGCGAGGGTCGGCAGCGGAGCCCCGTTCGCACCGAGGTAGGTGAAGAGCGGATCGCCGTCCCCGGTCGGGGACGACACCGCTCCGCCGAGGACGGTCGAGCTGGTGGGCGGCTGCGTCGGCGCGGGGAACGTCGTGAAGCCCTTCGTCGTGGTGCCCGTCCACCGGTCGAGCACGATGCCCTTCGCCCCGTTGAGCGAGTACCGCACCTGCACCGGGACGTCGGTGGCGTTGCCGTCGAGGTTCACGAAGGCGGTGAACGTCATCCTCGAACCGTCGGCCTGGGTCACCGCGGACGCGTAGGTGCCGTCCGCCTTCGGCAGCAGGCTCGCTGCGTGCACGTAGCGGGTGAGCGAGTTCATCACGACCGACGCCGATCGCGCGTTCTGGTCGGACCGGGTGTTCGTCGACCCGGCACGCAGCGTCGCGGTGAAGAAGCCCCCGACCGCGACGAGGATCACCATCGAGATGCTCATCGCGACGATGAGTTCCATGAGCCCGACGCCGTCGTCCTCGTGCCGGAAGCGACGGAGCACCCGCATCACGAGGTCTGCCCGCGCGGGTCGAGGGTGAGCGTGTTGTCGTAGCTGATGACGATGAGCGCGGTCTTCCTGTTGACCGTCCCGGGCGTGACCGGCGCGACGTTGGAGGCGTTCGTGGCGATCTCGTTGCGCGACGTCGACCCGAACGTCGTGCCGGACGAGATGGTCCACGTGCCGAAGGGCAGGGCGATGGTGGCGGTGTCCGCGGACGACACCGGGAACTTCATCGTCATGCCCGCTGCGCAGCCCGGATCGCCCGGACCGGGGTTCGCGGAGGAGACCGCGGTGACGTAGCGCCCCTTGACGCCCTTGACCGTCGCGACACCCATGCGCACGGAACCGCTCGAGGGCTCACCCGCGCTCGTCGTGATCACGTCGGGGGTGGCTCCGACCGCTCCGTCCGCGTTGGGTGTGGTCCACGCGGCGGGGCTCGGGCTGAGGCAGTTGACCCTGGCGTTCGGGCTGTTCGAGTAGGGGCCGGCGTAGGCCGTGTACCCGGAGGTGAAGGGGAAGACCAGGAGCGAGGGCGTCGAGGTCGAGGTGATCGCGAGCGTCGTGCTCGTCGTGTCCCAGGGCGTCACCGTGTCGAGACCGCCGCCGGTGCTCGAGAGCACGGTGGGCATGTTCGTGGGGAGCGTCGCCCCGTAGGACTGCGCGTACCCGAGCGTCAGTCGGCTCGCGCGGTCGTAGACGAACGGGACGGGGGCGCTCGCGCCGGCGGCAACGGTGATCGGGGTCTGCTGGGAGGGCTGCTTCTGGTCGGTGTCGATGCCGCCCGCGACGCTGGCGGTGACGGTGTAGTCACCCGGCGCCACGTTCACCGCGTACGAGCAGCCCTGGGAGTCGGTCGGCAGCGGGGAGGTGCTCGGTGCGACGGCGCCGCTGCCCGAGATCGGCGTCAACGAGACGGTCACGCCGGCGAACGGCGCACCGGACGCGTTCGCGACCGAGACGATCACGGTGCCGTAGCCCGGGTCCGTGACGGCGTCGCTCGGGGCGATCGCCGAGGTCATCGACGTGGAGGACGTACCGCCGCGGGCGTTCGGCCAGGACACCGTCGCGACGACGCTCTTGTACGCGAGCTTGCCGTTCGAGGTGCCGCACGCACCGCTCGCACCGTCGCTCTGCACCCACCGCACCGACCGGTCGATCTGGTAGGTCACGCCGCCGAGGGTCTTCGTGTTGACCGCCCCGTCCTTGCTGATGACCTTGAAGATGCCGGCGGTCGTCGCGGCGGCCGTCTGCCGCATCGAGTCGATGTCCTGCGAGGCGAGCGCCACCGCGGTCTCGCGGCCACGGCTCGTCTGGGTGAGCTGGAGGGTGTTCGCGATGCCGTAGGCGATCCCGACGCTCATCACGGCGAAGACCATCATGGCGACCATGACCTCGATGACCGAGAGGCCCGCCTCACGGGTCGTCGGGTCGACCGGGCGCAGGGCGCGCTGCAGGGTGCGGATCACGGTCACCTCCTCGGCGGTGGTCGGAACGATGATGGGGTGACCCGTCTACAGACCGGTCACCCCATCGGGGTCGTACTACACGCAGTTGCCGGCCTTGGTGGCCGCCGTGGTGTCGGTGATGGTGAAGGAGGTCTTCGTGTCGCCACTCGCGCAGATCGAGAACGACGTGCCGGTAGCGGCGGGCGTGTAAACGAACTTGGTCCCATCGCTCTTCGTGTATCCGTACGGCGACATGGTCGGGACGTCCTTGAACTCGGCGTCCGTCGGGAGCTTCCCGTTCTTGTCCGTCTGGAACGCGATGACCGCCGTCTTCGCGTTCGCCAGGTCGGACTTCACCGTCGCGTCCTTCGCGTTGTTCTGCACGTTCAGGTACACCGGGATGGCGATCGCGGCGAGGATGCCGATGATGATCACGACGACCAGGAGTTCGATGAGCGTGAAGCCCTTCTCCTTGTCCTCGAGGAGGCCCTTGCGGCGAGCGTCGAGCTTGCCCATGAGAGCGAAGTACATGGTGGTTCCGTTCTTCTCGGGAATGCGATGGGGGTTGTGCCGCAGACTGCTCCGCCGCCGCTGGCAAGCGTATTGACGGCACTTTCCGGGCATAATCCCGAGAACGGGGGTGATCCGTGCTGCGAAATGCCCCCAGTACCGGGGGTGCGGAATTCCTGACCGGCCCCCGAACGGAGGGCGCGTGCCGTCGAGTTACTTGACGAGCGAGGAGATCTGGAAGATCGGCAGGTAGAGCGCGACGATCATGCCGCCGACCACGACGCCGAGGAATGCGATGAGCAACGGCTCGATGAGCGACGTCAGGGATTCCGTGGTCGATTCCACCTCGGAATCGTAGAAGATTGCGATCTTCTCCAGCATGACCTCGAGCGAACCGGCGTCCTCGCCGACCGCGATCATCTGCGCGACCATCGGCGGGAAGACGTTCTCCTTTGCCAGTGGCTCGGCGATCGATTCGCCTTTCCGGACGCTTTCCGCGACCCGGTCGAGCGCTTTCTGCACGACGAAGTTGTTGGATACTTCTCCGACGATCTTCAATGCCTGCAGGATGGGGACGCCGGCCCCGATCATGTTCGAGAAGTTCCGGGCGAACCGGGCGATGACGATCTTCTTCGTCAGCTGCCCGAAGACCGGCATCCGCAGCAGGATCGGGTCCCGGAACGCCCGGAAGCGGTCCGTGTTCTTGTTCCCCCGGTACCAGAGCCACCCAACGACGACGAGTACCGCCAGGATCGGTCCGGCCCAGCGCATCGCGTGCGAGAGCTGCACGAGGATCCGGGTCGGCAACGGCAGCTGCCCACCGAGCGACGCGAACATGTCCTGGAAGATCGGCACGATGAAGACGAGCATGACGACGACTGCCAGCAGCGACATCACGAGCACCACGACCGGGTAGGTCATGGCCGACTTGATCGTCGACCGGAGCTTGTGCTCCTTCTCGAAGTTCGTCGCGATCGAGTCCATCGCCTGGTCGAGGAATCCGCCGGTCTCCCCCGCGCGGATCATGTTGATCATGATCGGCGGGAAGTCGACCGGGTACTTCGCGACGGCGTCCGAGAACGAGACGCCGCGCTCGACGTCGTCACGCACCTTGCCGAGGATCTCCTTGAGCTTCTTGTTCTCGGTCTGGCCCGCCAGGATCGTCAGCGCACGCAGGAGCGAGAGCCCGGACGAGAGCATCGTCGAGGCCTGGCGCGACATGATCGCGAGGTCCTTGAGCCCGACGCCCTTCTCGAGCCCCGGGATCTTGATCTCGGTCTGCAGCCCGGTGCCGGGCTTCGCCTCGGTGATGGCGATCGGCGAGACGCCCATGCCGCGCAGGCGCTGGACGACCGCGCCCTCCGACGCGGCGTCGAGCCGACCCTTGACGAGCTTGCCGGCGCCGTCGCGGCCCCGGTAGTCGAACGCGAGCGACATCAGTGGCCTCCGGAGTACTTGTCGCCGAAGTCGATCTCGGATGCGGCGATCGCGGCGGCGGACGAGTCGGAGGGCGACTCGACGCGCTGGACGAGCCGGTCGAAGCCGTCCTCGTCGTGCACCTTCTCCATCGCCGCAGCCCGGGTGACGGTGCCGACGTTGACCAGCTCGGCCAGGTCCTGGTCCATCGTGTGCATCCCGGCGTCTCGGCCGGCCTGCATCGCCGAGGTGATCTGGTACGTCTTGCCCTCGCGCACCAGGTTCGCGATCGCCGGCGTCGTCCGCATGATCTCGGTGGCGACGACCCGGCCGGTGCCGTTCGCCTTCGGCACGAGCGTCTGGCAGACGACACCCTCGAGTGTCGCCGCGAGCTGCGTTCGGATCTGCCCCTGCTGGTGCGGCGGGAACACGTCGATGACGCGGTCGATGGTGCCCGGAGCGCTCTGCGTGTGCAGCGTCGCGAAGACGAGGTGGCCGGTCTCGGCCGCGGTGAGCGCGACGGAGATGGTCTCGAGGTCGCGGAGCTCACCGATCAGGATGACGTCGGGGTCCTGCCGCAGCACGTGCTTCAGCGCGGCGGCGAACGAGTGCGTGTCCGCCCCGACCTCGCGCTGGTTGATGATCGCCTTCTTGTGGTCGTGCATGAACTCGATCGGGTCCTCGACCGTCACGATGTGGTCGGCCCGGGTCTCGTTGACCAGGTCGATGAGCGCGGCGAGGGTCGTCGACTTGCCGGAACCGGTCGGCCCGGTGACGAGCACGAGGCCGCGGGGCAGCTTCGCGAACTCACCCACGTGCTCCGGGATGCCGAGCTGCTTGAGCGTCTTGATCTTCGTCGGGATGATGCGGAAGGCCGCGCCCCAGTTGCCGCGCTGCTGGTAGTAGTTCACGCGGAAGCGGAACTCCGGCGACAGGGAGTACGCGAAGTCGAGTTCCTGCTCGTGGTCGAACTGCCCGGCCTGCTCGGGGCTCAACAGGGTCTTCAGTGCGGCGATCACCTTGTTGCGTGCCCAGGGTCCCCCGGGGACCGCGGGCCGCAGGGAGCCGTCGACCCGCACGGTGGGCGGGGCGTCGGCGGTGACGTGGAGGTCCGAGGCGCCCTGGTACACGACCTGCGAGAGCGCCGTGATGAGGTCGGCGTCGGCGACCTCGCGCGCGTGGCGCGTGAAGCCGATCTCGGGGTGCGAGCCGGCGTCGACGGCGCGGCCCTGCGTCGTGGTGGTGACGGCCTGGAGGCTCGTGGTCGGTACCGCGGGCGCCACCGGCAGGTGCTCGGTCACCGTCTCGGCGTAGCCGTACGCGGCCGTCGACGCGGGGACGGCCGCCGGGGGCGTGGCCGGCGCGGCCTGCGGCTGCGCGACCGGGACGGCGACGGGGTCGCCGGCGGGCGGCGGCCACGAGGATCCGCTGGAGGTCGCAGCCGCGGACGAGCCGCCCCACGCCGCCGGTGCGCCCCACGCGGGCTCGGTCGACAGGTCGTACACGGCACTGCTCGACGTCGGCACGGGAGAGCGGTCGCTCGATGACGCCGAGGGTGCCGACGCCGCAGCGGCCGCAGCAGCGGCAGCGAGCCGCGCAGCCCGACGACCGCCGACCTCGTTGCCCGGCTGTCCGGGGTGCCATCCGGCGACGGGGTCGTCGCCGGCCTCGATGTCGTACACCGATTCGTTCATCGTCCTCGTGCTCCCGGGACTACGCGACCACGCGCAGGATCTCGTCGACGCTGGTCATGCCGAGCTTGACCTTCTCCCACCCGTCCTGTCGGAGGGTGAGCATGCCCTGCTGCTGGGCGACGCGGCTGATCTCGGCGCTCGAGGCCCGCGCGACGGCGAGCCGCTCGATCTCCTCGGTGACGGTCATGACCTCGTGCAGGGCGATCCGGCCGCGGTAGCCGGTGTTCGAGCAGACGGCGCAGCCGATCGGCGCGAAGAACTCCGGCACGGCCGCGTCCGCACGGTCGAGGAACCCGAGCGCGTGCAGCTGCTCGGCCTCGTAGACCGCCGGAGCCTTGCACCGGTCGCAGAGCCGGCGGGCCAGACGCTGGGCGACCACCGAGTCGAGTGCGGAGCCGACCAGGAAGGGCTCGATGTCCATCTCGGTCAGACGGGTGACGGCAGACGGTGCGTCGTTGGTGTGCAGCGTGGAGAGCACCAGGTGACCGGTGAGCGACGCCTCGATCGCGATCTGCGCCGTCTCGTGGTCGCGGATCTCACCGAGGAGCACCACGTCGGGGTCGGAGCGCAGGATCGAGCGCAGCGCGGACGCGAACGTCAGCCCGGCCTTCGGGTTCACCTGCACCTGGTTGATGCCGGCCATCCGGTACTCGACCGGGTCCTCGACCGTGATGACGTTGATCTCGGGCTTCGCGACGGCGTTCAGCGTCGTGTACAGCGTGGTCGACTTGCCCGACCCGGTGGGTCCGGTGACCAGGATCATGCCGTACGGCTTCGAGTAGGACCGCTGGTACGCCTGGAAGTTCTGCTCGAGCAGGTTGAGGTCCTTGAGCGTCAGCGACGTGTTCGTGTTGTCGAGGATCCGCATGACGACCTTCTCGCCCCACACGGTCGGCAGCGTCGCCACACGCAGGTCGATCTGCCGACCGCCGTGGCGCACCGACATGCGGCCGTCCTGCGGCTTCCGACGCTCGGCGATGTCGATGTCGCTCATGATCTTGAGCCGGCTGATGACACCGTTCTGGATGTTCTTCGGCGCCGGGGCCATCTCGTGCAGCACGCCGTCGATGCGGTAGCGCACCCGGACCTCGTGCTCGCCCGGCTCGATGTGGATGTCGGACGCGTGGTCCTGGATGGCCTGCGACACGAGCAGGTTCACGAAGCGGACGATCGGCACGTCGTCGAGCGCGCCGTCGGTCAGGTCCACCTGCTGCTGGGTCGGGGCGGCCGACTGGTCCTCGAACGACGAGGTCAGGTCGTTGAGCTCGTCGTCGGCGCGCAGGTACCGGTCGAGGGCGCTCACCAGGTCGCGCTCGTCGACCTGCAGCGGCTTGATCGAGCGACCGGAGGCGGTGCGGGCGTCGTCGATCGCGAGCACGTTCGAGGGGTTCACCATCGCCAGCACGAGCGTCTCGCCCTCGAACCCGACACCGAGCACACCGTGCCGACGGCAGAGCGCCGCGGGCAGCATCGACACCGCCGTGCCGTCGACCGGGTAGTCGGTCAGCGGGACGGTGTGCGCGTTGTTCGAGGCCGCACGCGCGGTGATGTACTGCGCCTCGCTCACCACGCCCTGGTCGACCAGGGTGCGGATCGAGCGCTCGTCGATCGCTTCGTCCCCCGTCATCGAGTCGAGGTGTTCGATCGGCAGTGCGCCGTTGAGGATGAGGATCTCGGAGAGCGTGGCCATGTGTCCCGGAGCCTCCTTCGGGTCGAGACCGGGTCGTGGGGATGCGTCCCGCAGCGGTGCGGCGCCCGTCCACGCTATTGCCGCGGTGTGCGGCGACCGCAGTCCCACAACGAGGGGGCGACGGGGTGGCGGGTGTCCCCAGTGCAGGGGTACCCGCCGGTACTGGGTGGTCCGGACGATGATCGACACGGGTCGATGCTCCGTCGCGAGCGTGCTCGCGGGGTGGGCGGTCCGGCGATCGGTGGAGCACTCGGTCGAGACCCCGGGCTGTGCAGGAACGGACGCGACGGGGTCCACGCGCGGCCGCCGCCCGCACCGCCCCACGACGAAGTCCTCGACGTGCGGCGCCGCCCCGGGCCATGATGAGCCATGGACATCACGAGCGTGACCGTGGGCCTCCCCGTCTCCGACATCGAGGCGTCCTGCCTCTGGTACGGCGCCGTGTTCCAGCGTGCGGACCCCGACCTGGAGCCCGAGGACGGCGTCGTCGAGTACGAGATCGGCGGCATCTGGCTGCAGCTGTACCTCGACGCGGACGCCGAACGGCGTCCGGCGACCGTCCGGTTCGGTGTCGACGACGTCCGGTCCCAGCACGCCCGCATCGGGTCGCTCGGCATCGACGTCGGCCCGGTCGAGTGCGTCGACGGTGCCGTCGACTGGTTCGACGTCCGCGACCCCGACGGCAACGTCCTCAGCCTGTACTCGTTGGTCGACGAGAAGGGCCGCACGGCCTGAGACGCGACCGCGCGCCGGCCTGGAGGCGCGTGGCGGGCCCGTCACGAGCCTCCAGGCCGGCAGCACGCCGCTGACCGGCCACGCGCCGGCAACGAGGAAGGCCCCCGCATCCGAGGATGCGGGGGCCTTCCGGGTTCAGCTCAGGCTCAGTTGTAGGTCCCGGGCGTGAAGTCGTCCGACGAGAAGCTGTCGAAGTCGACGAAGCTCAGGTCGGCGTCCGAGAACGAGGAGTCGTCGGCGAAGATGCGGTTGGGGTACCGCTCCGCCTTGGCTTCCTCGGTCGCGGCGACGTCCACGTCACGGTACCGGCTGAGGCCCGTCCCGGCGGGGATGAGCTTACCGATGATGACGTTCTCCTTGAGGCCGACGAGGTGGTCCTGCTTGCCCTCCATGGCCGCCTGCGTGAGGACGCGGGTGGTCTCCTGGAAGGACGCGGCGGACAGCCACGACTCGGTCGCGAGGGACGCCTTCGTGATGCCCATGACCTCCTGGCGAGCCGAGGCGGTCTTGCGACCCTCCTGCAGCGCCGCACGGTTCAGCGCGTTGTAGCGCGACCGGTCGACGAGCTCGCCCGGCAGCAGGTCGGTGTCGCCGTGGTCGACGACGGTGACCTTGCGGAGCATCTGGCGGACGATGACCTCGATGTGCTTGTCGTGGATCGGCACGCCCTGCGAGCCGTACACGTCCTGCACACCGTTGACGAGGTGCTTCTGGACCTCGCGCACACCCTTGACCCGGAGGACCTCCTTCGGGTCCACCGTGCCGGCGATGAACTGCTCGCCGAGCTCGACGTGCTGGCCGTCCTCGATGAGGAGGGTCGCACGCTTGAGCACCGGGTAGATGAACGGCTCGTCGCCGTTGTCCGGCGTGAGGATGATCCGACGACCCTTGTCCGTGTCCTCGATCGTGACGCGGCCGGGGGCCTCGGCGATCGGGGACGCGCCCTTCGGGGTGCGGGCCTCGAAGAGCTCGGTCACGCGGGGCAGACCCTGCGTGATGTCGTCGGCCGAGGCCGAACCACCCGTGTGGAAGGTACGCATCGTCAGCTGGGTACCGGGCTCACCGATGGACTGGGCGGCGATGATGCCGACCGCCTCGCCGATGTCGACGAGGTTGCCCGTGGCGAGCGAACGGCCGTAGCACTTCGCGCAGACACCGACGGCCGACTCGCAGGTCAGGACCGAGCGCACCTTGATGCTCTCGACACCCGCCTCGAGCAGCGTGTCCAGCAGGACGTCACCGACGTCCGAACCGGCCTCGGCGACGACCGTGCCCTTCGCGTCCGCTGCCTCGGTGGCCAGCGTGCGCGAGTAGACGGTGTTCTCGACGCGCGGGTCGCGGACGAGGGCGCCGTCGGCACCCACGGTCGCGATCGGCAGCTCGAGGCCACGGGTCGTCCCGCAGTCGTCCTCACGGATGATGACGTCCTGCGACACGTCGACGAGACGACGGGTCAGGTAGCCCGAGTCGGCGGTACGGAGAGCCGTGTCCGCCAGACCCTTGCGGGCACCGTGCGTGGCGATGAAGTACTCCGCCACGGTCAGGCCCTCGCGGTACGAGTTGATGATCGGGCGGGCGATGATCTCACCCTTCGGGTTGTTCACCAGACCACGCATACCGGCGATGTTGCGCACCTGCAGCCAGTTACCACGAGCACCCGACGAGACCATGCGGTTGATGGTGTTGTCGACCGGGAAGTTGTCGCGCATCTCCTGCGCGATCTCGTTCGTGGCCTCGGTCCAGATCTTGATCAGGTCGGCGCGGCGCTCCGCGTCGGTGATCAGACCCTTGTCGAACTCGCCCTGGACCTTGGCGGCCTGGACCTCGTAGCCCGCGATGATCTCCTTCTTGCGAGGAGGCGTCACGACGTCCGACAGCGCCACGGTCACACCGGAGCGCGTGCCCCAGTAGAAGCCCGCGTCCTTGATCCGGTCCAGCGCAGCGGCCGTCTCGGTCTTGGAGTAGCGCTCGGCGAGGTCGTTGACGATCGCGGAGAGGGTGCCCTTGTCGGTGACGCGCTGGACGAACGGGTAGTCCGCCGGCAGCGTCTCGTTGAAGAGCGCACGGCCCAGGGTGGTCTCGAGGAGGATCGGCTGACCGACCTCGTAGCCCTCCGGCGCCTCGCCCTCGGCGAAGTGGACACCCGACATGCGGATCTTCACCATCGCGTTGAGGTGCAGCGTGTTCTGGTCCTTGGCCAGGATCGCCTCGGCGACCGACGAGAACGCACGGCCCTCGCCGAGCGCGCCCTCGCGGACGGTCGTCAGGTGGTGCAGACCGATGATCATGTCCTGTGCGGGCAGGGTCACCGGACGGCCGTCCGACGGCTTGAGGATGTTGTTCGAGGCGAGCATCAGGATGCGGGCCTCGGCCTGGGCCTCGACCGACAGCGGCAGGTGCACGGCCATCTGGTCACCGTCGAAGTCCGCGTTGAACGCAGCACACACGAGCGGGTGGAGCTGGATGGCCTTGCCCTCGACGAGCTGCGGCTCGAACGCCTGGATGCCCAGACGGTGCAGCGTCGGCGCACGGTTCAGCAGCACGGGGCGCTCGCGGATGATCTCCTCGAGCACGTCCCACACCTGCGGACGCGAACGCTCGACCATGCGCTTGGCCGACTTGATGTTCTGCGCGTGCGACAGGTCGATGAGGCGCTTGATGACGAACGGCTTGAACAGCTCGAGCGCCATCTGCTTCGGCAGACCGCACTGGTGCAGCTTGAGCTGCGGGCCGACGATGATGACCGAACGGCCCGAGTAGTCGACGCGCTTGCCGAGCAGGTTCTGGCGGAAGCGACCCTGCTTTCCCTTGAGCATGTCGCTCAGGGACTTCAGGGCGCGGTTGCCGGTACCCGTGACGGGACGACCACGACGACCGTTGTCGAACAGTGCGTCGACCGCTTCCTGCAGCATGCGCTTCTCGTTGTTCACGATGATCTCGGGGGCACCGAGGTCGAGCAGGCGGCGGAGGCGGTTGTTGCGGTTGATCACACGACGGTAGAGGTCGTTGAGGTCCGACGTGGCGAAGCGGCCACCGTCGAGCTGCACCATCGGGCGCAGCTCCGGCGGGATGACCGGCACGACGTCGAGCACCATCGCGGCCGGCGAGTTGCCGGTGGCGAGGAAGGAGCTGACGACGCGCAGGCGCTTGATCGCGCGGATCTTCTTCTGACCCTTGCCCTCGGCGATCTGCAGGCGCAGCGACTCGGCCTCGGCGGCCAGGTCGAAGGCCTCGAGCCGCAGCTTGATCGCCTCGGCGCCCATGTAGGCGTCGAAGTAGATCCCGAAGCGGTCCTGCAGCTCGTGGAACACGGCGTCCTCGGGCTTGAGGTCGCCGACCTTGAGGTTGCGGAAGTCCTCCCACACGCGCTCGAGGCGGGTGATGTCCTCGTCGAAGGACTTGCGGACCTGGGACATCTCCTTCTCGGCGGTGTCCTTGGTCCGGCGCTTCACGTCGGCCTTGGCGCCCTCTTCCTCGAGCGCTGCGAGGTCGTCCTCGAGCTTCTTGAGGCGGTCGGCGATGATCGAGTCGCGCTGACCCTCGAGGTTCTTGATCTCGAGGCGCATCTCGTTCTCGAGACCGGGCATGTCGGCGTGACGGCCCTCTTCATCGATGTCGATGATCATGTACGCCGCGAAGTAGATGACCTTCTCGAGGTCCTTCGGCGCCATGTCGAGCAGGTAGCCGAGGCGCGACGGGACGCCCTTGAAGTACCAGATGTGCGTGACGGGCGCGGCGAGCTCGATGTGGCCCATGCGCTCACGGCGGACCGAGGACTTGGTGACCTCGACGCCGCAGCGCTCGCAGACGATGCCCTTGAAGCGGACACGCTTGTACTTGCCGCAGGCGCACTCCCAGTCGCGGGACGGACCGAAGATCTGCTCGCCGAACAGACCGTCCTTCTCGGGCTTCAGGGTGCGGTAGTTGATGGTCTCCGGCTTCTTGACCTCGCCGTACGACCACTGACGGATGTCCTCGGCGGTCGCGAGGCCGATCCGGATGGCGTCAAATGACGTTGCTTCGAGCAATGTTCTTCTCTCTTGCTGAGTTCGAAACGTGTTCGGTACGGGCCGGCTCAGATGTCGTCGACGGACGACGACTCGAACCGCGAGGAGATGTTGATGCCGAGCTCTTCAGCGGCACGGAAGACCTCGTCGTCCGTGTCGCGGAGGCTGACCGCCTGGCCGTCCGCCGAGAGGACCTCGACGTTCAGGCAGAGCGACTGCATCTCCTTCATGAGGACCTTGAACGACTCGGGGATGCCGGGTTCCTGGATGTTCTCGCCCTTGACGATCGCCTCGTAGACCTTCACGCGGCCGAGGATGTCGTCGGACTTGATCGTCAGGAGCTCCTGGAGGGCGTAGGCGGCGCCGTACGCTTCGAGCGCCCACACCTCCATCTCACCGAACCGCTGTCCACCGAACTGCGCCTTACCACCCAGCGGCTGCTGCGTGATCATCGAGTACGGACCGGTCGAACGGGCGTGGATCTTGTCGTCGACCAGGTGGTGCAGCTTGAGGATGTACATGTAGCCGACCGAGACGGGCTCCGGGAACGGCTCGCCGGAGCGGCCGTCGAAGAGCTGCGCCTTGCCGGAGGAACCGATCAGGCGCTCGCCGTCGCGGTTCGGGAGCGTGCTGTCGAGGAGCCCCTCGATCTCGCGCTCGTACGCACCGTCGAACACCGGGGTGGCCACCTTCGTGCCGGGCGCCGCGCTGTGCGCTGCCTCCGGCAGGGCGGATGCCCACTCCTGGATGCCCTCGACGTTCCAGCCCTGCTTCGCGAGCCACCCGAGGTGGATCTCGAGGACCTGGCCGAAGTTCATGCGGCCGGGGACGCCGAGCGGGTTGAGCACGATGTCGACCGGGGTGCCGTCCGCGAGGAACGGCATGTCCTCGACCGGCAGGATCGTCGAGATGACGCCCTTGTTGCCGTGACGACCGGCGAGCTTGTCGCCCGCGGTGATCTTGCGCTTCTGGGCGATGTAGACGACCACGCGCTGGTTGACACCCGAGCCGAGCTCGTCGTCGCCGTCCTGCGCGTCGAAGACCTTGACGCCGATGATCGTGCCCTCTTCACCGTGGGGCACCTTCAGCGAGGTGTCGCGCACCTCGCGCGACTTCTCGTTGAAGATCGCGCGGAGCAGGCGCTCCTCGGCGGAGAGCTCGGTCTCGCCCTTCGGCGTGACCTTGCCGACCAGGATGTCGCCGGGGCGGACCTCGGCGCCGATGCGGATGATGCCGCGCTCGTCGAGGTCGGCCAGGAGGTCCGGGCTGACGTTCGGGAGGTCGCGGGTGATCTCCTCCTTGCCGAGCTTCGTGTCGCGAGCGTCGACCTCGTACTCCTCGATGTGGATCGAGGAGAGCGTGTCGTCCTTCACGAGGTTCTGCGACAGGATCATCGCGTCCTCGTAGTTGTAGCCCTCCCACGGCATGAACGCGACGAGGAGGTTCTTGCCGAGCGCGAGCTCGCCGTTCTCCGTCGCGGGACCGTCGGCGATGACCTCGCCCTGCTCCACGCGCTCGCCTGCGGAGACGATGACGCGGTGGTTGTAGCTCGTGCCCTGGTTCGAGCGGTCGAACTTGCGCAGGTAGTAGGTCTGCGTGCCGCCCTCGTCGAGCTGCAGGGTCACGGCGTCGGCCGAGACCTCGGAGACGACACCCGCCTTGTCGGCGGTGACGACGTCACCGGCGTCGATGGCGGTGTAGCCCTCCATGCCGGTGCCGACGAGCGGCGACTCGGAACGGAGCAGCGGGACGGCCTGACGCTGCATGTTCGCACCCATGAGGGCGCGGTTCGCGTCGTCGTGCTCGAGGAACGGGATGAGCGAGGTCGCGACCGACACCATCTGGCGCGGCGAGACGTCCATGTAGTCGACCTCGTCCTTGCCGACGAGCTCGACCTCGCCGCCCTTCTTCCGGACGAGCACCTTGTCGTCCTGGAAGTGGAAGTCGTCGGTCAGCGGCGCGTTGGCCTGGGCGACGACGAAGTCGTCCTCCTCCGATGCCGTGAGGTAGTCGATGGTCGTGGTGACCTGACCGTTCACGACGCGGCGGTACGGCGTCTCGATGAAGCCGAAGGAGTTGATCCGACCGAACGACGCGAGCGAGCCGATCAGACCGATGTTCGGGCCTTCCGGGGTCTCGATCGGGCACATGCGGCCGTAGTGCGACGGGTGGACGTCGCGGACCTCGACGCCGGCACGCTCACGGGACAGACCACCCGGGCCGAGGGCCGAGAGACGCCGCTTGTGCGTCAGGCCCGCGAGCGGGTTGTTCTGGTCCATGAACTGCGACAGCTGCGAGGTGCCGAAGAACTCCTTGATCGCGGCGACGACGGGGCGCACGTTGATCAGGGTCTGCGGCGTGATCGCCTCGATGTCCTGCGTGGTCATGCGCTCGCGGACGACGCGCTCCATGCGGGACAGACCGGTGCGGACCTGGTTCTGGATGAGCTCGCCGACGGCGCGGATGCGACGGTTGCCGAAGTGGTCGATGTCGTCCACGTCGAGACGGAGCTGGACGGGCTCGCCGTCACGGACACCGTCGAGCGTCGTCTTCTCGGCGTGCAGCGAGACGAGGTACTTGATGGTGCGGACGATGTCCTGCACGGTCAGCACCGAGTCCGAGAGCTGCGCGTCGATGCCGAGCTTGCGGTTCAGCTTGTAGCGACCCACCTTGGCGAGGTCGTAGCGCTTCGAGTTGAAGTAGAAGTTGTCGAGGAGCGCACGCGCGGCCTCGGCGGCGACTTGCTCGCCCGGACGCAGCTTGCGGTAGATGTCCTTGAGCGCCTCTTCCTTGGTGAGGACGGCGTCCTTCTCGAGGGTCGACTCGATCGAGGCGAAGCCCTGGAACTCCTCCATGATCTCCTCGCTCGTCAGGCCGAGGGCCTTGAGGAAGACGGTCACGGACTGCTTGCGCTTGCGGTCGATGCGCACGCCCACCTGGTCGCGCTTGTCGATCTCGAACTCGAGCCACGCACCACGCGACGGGATCACGCGGGCGGAGTAGATGTCCTTGTCGGAGGTCTTCTCCTGCTGGCGCTCGAAGTAGACGCCCGGCGAGCGGACGAGCTGCGAGACGACGACGCGCTCGGTGCCGTTGATGATGAACGTGCCGCGCTCGGTCATGAGCGGGAAGTCGCCCATGAAGACGGTCTGCGTCTTGATCTCACCGGTCATGTGGTTCATGAACTCGGCGTTGACGTACAGCGGCGCGGCGTAGGTCTTGCCACGCTCCTTGCACTCGTCGATGGAGTACTTCGGGTCCTCGAGCTCCGGGGACGTGAACGAGAGCTGCATGGTCTCGCCGAGGTCCTCGATCGGGGAGATCTCCTCGAAGATCTCCTCGAGGCCGGAGTGCAGCGCGAGGTCGGTGCGACCCTGCTCCTGTCCTTCGGCGAGGCGGGCCTTCCAGACGTCGTTGCCGACGAGCCAGTCGAAGCTCTCCGTCTGGAGGGCGAGCAGATCCGGCACCGTGAGGGTGTCCGTGATCTTGGCGAACGAGAGTCGCGAGTGGTTGCGACCGTTCTTGGGGTTGGTGGATGCGTTGGGCGCAGCAGCCAAGGGTGTGACCTCCGGTAGGCCCCGTCGGGCCGGTACTGACGAGCAGCACGTAGGTGAGTGGATTGATCGCTCGGCGCGACCCCGGGACCACCGACACGGAACGCACGACGGCAACGACCGTCGAGGACCTGTGGGATGATCGGTGAGCGGGTCCCGCCGCCATATACGGGACCGGCTGCACCAGGGCGCGTGTTCGACCGCAATATGACGACACACGAATGCCAGGGAGCGCGAACTGTCATCATAGGTCGCCCTGGCGCGCGCTGTCCAGTCCTGGCTTGACCGGATTCGGCGATGGCGTGTATAAGCACACCGACCGCCCCGGGATTCCCGCAGCGCGGCCCGGATCAGTCCTCGAGCGCGTGCAGCAGCTCCTCCGGGTGCTCGGTCCGGACGAAGGTCACCCGCCCCCGGTCGTCCGTGATCCGCACGCCGCGGCCCGGCGTGAGGATGAGCGCCCGCACCCCGCGGCCGAGCCGCAGGCCCACCCCGCCGAAGGTGCGCGCGTCCGCGTCGGCCACCGTCACGTCGGCGATGCGTCCCCGCGCGATCCGCCGCGTCGGCAGCGGCCGGAAGTGCAGGACGACGGCGGCGTCGGTCACCGCGATGCCGGTCCGGGCGAGCAGCAGCAGGGCACCGGCCACGAGTGCGACCACGCCCGGCAGCAGCAGCGCGACCTCCGGTGCGTCCCCCGGCCAACCGAGGACGGCCGCGGTCAGCGCGCCCCCGCCGAGCAGCAGCACGGCGCCGACCACGCGCATCCACCGAGGAGCGCGCTCACCGTCGACGGCCACCGGCCGGGAGGCGCGGTGCGGCCGGGCGGACCGGCGACTGTCCGCCGCGGCGGAGCCGGTCCGGCTGCGTGGCACGCCGGCCGCGCGCCGGGCGGGACGGAGGGTGGGGATGCTCAGGGTGTCGGTCATCGCGGGTCTCCTGCGGGAGTCGTGTTCCTGCCGCGGGCGCCCGGGTCGTCGGACGGCGCACGCGTGGTGCCGTGCGCCGTCGCACGCGGGAGGGCGGCGAGCCTCGGGTGGGGGTGCGGGGCGCGCCGACGACGTGCGGGGCACCCGGGCGCGGTGGGGGTCGCGCGGGGTCGTGCCGGTCCACGTCGCGGTCACCCGGACCGGCGGAACACCACGGCCTCGGCCGCACGGTGCTCGACACCGGTCGGGTGACGACGACGAGAACGGTACGTCGTGTCCCTTGACGTCGGCTGGTCGTGCGGGGAGGGACGCTGCGTCAGCGCAGGACGCGGGCCACGGCCTCGGCACGGGTGCGGACCCCGAGCTTCGCGAACACCTGGTTCACGTACGACTTCACGGTCGGCACCGTCAGGAAGAGCTCGGCTGCGATCTCCGGGTTCGTCCGACCGGCGGCGATCCGCTCGAGCACGTCGGCCTCCCGCGGCGTGAGCGCGGGGAAGCGGTGACGGATCCCGCCCTCGGGGTCGTCACCGGCGCCGATGATGTCGGCACCGGGGCCCGCGCCGAGCTGTGCGACGAGCCGCGCACCGACCCCGGCGTCGAAGGTGGCCTGCCCCGAGGCCACGGCGCGCACCGCGGTCGCGAGTTCCCGTCGGCCCGCGTCCTTCGTCAGGTACCCGCGCGCCCCGGCCCGCAGCGCGCCGACGATCGACGCGTCGTCGGCGTAGGTCGTGAGCACGAGCACGGCGACCCCCGGGTGTGCGGCCGTGATCGCCGCGGTGGCGGTCGGGCCGTCGGTGCCCGGCATCCGCAGGTCCATCAGCACGACGTCCGGCGGGTCGGCGTCCACCATCGCGACGGCCGCTGCGCCGTCAGCGGCCTCGCCGACGACCTCGACGTCGGGCTCGAGCGACAGCACCGTGACCAGGCCGTCCCGCACGATCGCCTGGTCGTCCACCACGAGCACCCGGATCGTCACGCCCGCTCCCCTGCACCGCCGGTCGTCGCCGGCACGCGCATCGCCACCACGAAGGACCGGCCGTCCACGCCGGCCGTGACGGTCGAGTCGTCGCCGAGCTCCGCGAACCGCTCCCGCATCCCGACGAGACCGAGCCCGCCACCAGCCCCGGAGCCCGAGCCCGCGGGGTCGAGCGCGTTCACCACCGTCACCTCGACCGCCGGGCCGGCCGCGCGCACGGACAGCTCCACGGGTCGACCGGCGGCGTGACGGCGGGCGTTGCTCAGCGCCTCCCGGGTGGCCGCGACCACGACCGCACGGTGCGCCGCGTCGACCGACACCAGGCCCAGGTCGCCGCGCGTGGTGAGCACCCCGCCGAAGGCTCGGTGGGCGTCGGCCAGCCCCGCGAGGTCCACGGGCTGCGTCACGGGCCCCGTCGTGTCGTCCCGCAGCGCGTGCACCGCACGTCGGGCCTCGGCGAGCCCGGACGCCGCGAGGGTCCGCGCCGCGCCGGCACGCCGGGTGGCCTCCTCGACGCGGCCGGCCTCGAGCAGCGCCTCGACCGCGTCGAGCTGCAGGACGAGCCCGCCGAGCGAGTGCGCGAGGACGTCGTGGACCTCGCGGGCGGCCCGCGACCGGTCCGCCAGCAGTCCGGCACGCTGCTGCTCGACCGCGGCCTGCCGGGTGCGTTCCTCGACGAGACGAGCCTGGCGGCGGCTGAACCCGACGACGGCCGCCAGGAGCAGGCCGCCTCCGGAACCGAGCACCAGGCCGACCGGTGTCCCGGCCGGCACGGCGGCGCCCGCGACCTCGAGCAGCGCCACGGCCGCGGCGACCGGCCCCACCCACGCCGGCTGCCGCGCGCTCGCACCGAGGACGACGACGCCCACGAGCGGAACGGCGACCGCCACCGCCCCCGTGGGGACGACGACGGCGGCCCCGGCGACGACCATGACCCAGGCCGCGGCGAGCAGCAGGCGCTCCCGTCGCGCGGCGACACGGAGCACCCAGGCGGCGAGCGCCACCGACCCGGTCACCCACACCCACGCGGGGTGCCCGGTGGCCGTCCCGGTGCGCACGAACCAGTACGTGACCACCAGGACGCCGAGCAGGTGCAACGCCCGGGTGAGCACGGAGCCGGACCGGTCGCGCACGGGCGCGGTCCACGCAGCGGTGGTGCTCCGCGGGTCCGGACTGCTGGTCACCGGACCATCATGCCGCTGGCCGCACGCGGGACGCGCTGGTCGACGACCAGTGCCCGTGCGGCCCGGTTCAGTGCCAGGACGAGCAGGATCGCGCCCGTCGAGGTGAGCAGGTGCGCGCCGAGGTGTCCACCGACGACGTCGAGCCCGATGCGGACCGCGACCAGGAGCAGCCACAGCCCGGCGCCCGCCCAGCCGGTGCGCGCCTGCAGCGTCCGGCCGTGGTCGTCGGGGGTCGTGGTCACGCGGAACCGGGTCATCGACCCCATCGCGAGACCGACGGCGACCGCGAGCAGGACCTCGATGCCGAGGAGGAGCACGTCGAGCGTCGTCACGGTGGCGGCCGACTGCGCGAGCACCACGACCCCGACGAGGCCGAGGACGAGCGGGGCACGCCAGACGCGTGCCGGGTCGAGCGTCCGCCAGGTCGCCTGCCGGTACGCCAGGAAGCCGACGAGGACGAGACCGATGACGGCGTTCGCGATGAGCTGGGTGGACAGGGTGTGCCTTCCGACGGGGTGTCCGGCGGGGGTCCCCGACCGGTGCTCCCAGCCTCGTGAGCCGGCGGTCGGCAGCACACCACCCACGGGTGGTGGTCCGGGTGGGGATCACGGTGGTGTTCCATGGGAGGCATGGCTGATGCGTTCGACGGGTTCCGGATCGGTGCGGGCTGGGCGTCGGTGGAGCCGGACCGGCACCGCCCCGGGTCCTTCACGCTCGTGGTGGACGGCACGCCGCAGTCGCACGTCGACCTCGAGGACCCGACGCACCTGGCGTTCGAGTACATCCGGCGCATCGGACACGCGATCGACCTCCTGCCGGAGGGACCGATCACGGCGCTGCACCTCGGTGCGGGTGCACTGACCCTGCCCCGGTACGTCGCCGTCACCCGCCCGGGCTCGCGGCAGCAGGTCGTGGAGCTGGAGCGGGACCTCGTCGAGCACGTGCGCGAGGTGCTCCCGTTCCCCCGCGGCGCCTCGATCCGGGTCCGCTACGGCGACGCCCGCGAGGTGCTCGGCAAGCTGCCGGCCGGCCTCCGCGGCACGGTGGACCTGGCGGTCGTCGACGTGTTCGGCGGCTCGCAGATCCCCGCGCACGTGACGAGCGTCGAGTTCTACCGCTCCGTCGCGGAGTTCCTCTCGCCCACCGGGATCGTCGCCGTGAACGTCGCGGACGGGGCCGGCCTGGCCTTCGCACGCGGGCAGGCATCGACGCTGCAGGCCGTCCTGCCGTCGGTCGCGGCCGTCGCCGACACCGGCATGCTCAAGGGGCGGCGGTTCGGCAACATCGTGCTGCTCGGGTCGCGGACCGACCTCCCCGTGGCGGACATGCCCCGGCGCTACTCGTCCGACCCGATGCCGGCGAAGGTGGTGCACGGGCAGGAGCTCCGTGCCTTCACGGCGGGCGCGCCCATCGTCACCGACGCGACCGCGGTCGCGTCCCCCGAACCGAACCGCAGCGTCTTCGGCGGCTGAGCCCGCGGTCGCGTCCCGACCACACGCCGGACGGGAGGCCCGGTGCCGGTCCGGTGCCGGGCCTCCCGGCCGTGGGACGGGTACAGGAGCGCCGAGTCCCCCTGAACACGTCGGGCATCCGGCTGCCAGGATGGGGGACAACGACCGCGCGACCGCGCGACCGACCGAGGGAGTCCCCTGATGACGAACGACGACCGGAGCAACGAGGACCGGACGGGCGACGGCGACGCGCCGGTCTGGGGCAGTGCGCCGCAGCGCGACCAGCGCGACCAGCACGACGCACCCCGCTACGGCGAGCGCGTGGACCCGGCACCGGGATCGGCGCCGCAGTACGGCGAGCAGCACCAGGGCCAGCAGCAGTACGGCGAGCGCGACCAGTACGGGCAGCAGCAGCAGTACGGCGAGCGCGACCAGCACGGACAGCAGCAGTACGGCCAGCCGCAGCACGGCGAGCACGACCAGCACGGTCGGTACGACCAGCGCGACGGCCGTCACGAGTCCCCGACGTGGGGCGAGCACCAGGGGTCGCACCAGCCCTACGCGGCGTCCTCGGCGCCGGCGAGTGCAGGCAGCCCGGCGTGGCAGTCCTCCGAGGAGACGAAGCCGGCGAAGAAGAAGAAGACCGTCGGCCTCGTGGCGTTCGCGCTCGGGGTCCTGTCGCTCGTGCTCGGCGTCGTCGGCGGTGCCGTGCTGGGCGCCGCGTTCGCGGGCAACGCCGCACTCGAGCAGATCGCGCGCGACGGCGGCGGATCGGTGCAGCAGCAGGAACAGCTGCAGCAGCAGCTCATGAACGACCCGTCCGCGATGAGCCAGCTCGGCGGCGGGGCGATCATCATCCTCATCGCAGCCGTCCTCGGGCTGTGGGCCCTGGTGCAGGGCATCATCGCGGCGGTCGCGGGCCGGGGTCGCGTCTGGGGTGTCCTCGCGATCATCCTCGCCGTCGTCGCCACCTTCGCGACGTTCATCGCGGTCAGCATCGCCGCGGCTGCCGCGGTCACCGGCGGCAACTGATCCACGAGTGCCACCGACGGCCCGTCCCGCTGCAGCGGGGCGGGCCGTTCCGCGTTCTCGGACCCCGCGTGCGCGTGGCACCGCCCGCTCACGGGAGCCCGCGGTTACCCTCGAACCGATGTCCCTCCCGCCTGACGACAGCCAGCAACCCGACCGCGCTCGGGAACCCCGTCACGCCGCGCCGGGCGACTCCGCCCCGGTCACCGCGGGTGTGAGCCCGGGGAGCACCTTCGCGCCGATCAGCCTGCGGCCGGCCGTCGACGCCGACGCCGTGCAGCAGCGGCTGCGCGACCTCGGGCAGAGCCGGAGCACCGAGGCCCTGGCGGAGCGGGCCGAGCTCCTCCGCCTGCTCGGCCGGCTCGACGAGTCGCTCGTCGTCGCGGAGGAGGTCTTCCGGTTGACGATGTTCACCGGTGAGCGGTCGGACAAGGTCGCCGCGCGCATCCGTCGTGCGCACGTTCTGCACGACCTGGGACGCCACGAGCGCGCCGCGACCGAGGCCGCGATGGCGCGCGACACCGCCCGGACCGAGGAGTGGCCGGAGCTCGAGGGCGCCGCCGCCGAGCTCGAGGGCTGGTCGCTGTTCGAACTGTCACGGTTCGACGAGGCCCGGTCGGCGCTCTCGCGTGCCTACCAGGCCTTCCGGCAGGCAGGGGCTCCCTCGGAGCGCACCGAGGCACTCCGCACCGCGGTCGAGGCCGCGCTCCGCGCCTCGGTGGCGCAGCCGAAGGCCCCCGAGGACAAGCCCCGCACCGCCCGCGAGGTCGCCGCGCGCCGGGCCGAGGACGACGAGCCGCAGACGACCCGCGTCGCCGAACCGGTCAAGCAGGTCCCGCCGGTCCGTCGCCGTGTGCTCGGAGCACCCGACGCCGCACGCACCGACGCCGACGACATCTGGGGCCGGATCGCGGCGAAGGCGGCGCAGAAGGGTCAGGCGCCGCGCGACGAGCCCACCGACGACCTGCGGGACCCCGGCGCACGGTGACGACGCAGCCCGCAGCGGCGACGCAGCCCGCGGCGACGCTCGAGCGGGTCCGTGCACGAGCCGAGCACCTGCTGGCGGTGCACCTCGGCCCGGGCGGGTGGACGTTCGCGTTCGACCACGCCAGGACTCGCGCGGGGCAGTGCGACTTCGGCCGCCGACGCATCACGGTGAGCCGGCACATCGTCACCCGGGTGTCGGACGACGACGTGGACCAGGTCCTGCTGCACGAGGTCGCGCACGCGCTCGCCGGTCCCCGTGCCGGTCACGGTCCCGTCTGGCGACGCACCGCGGCGGACATCGGGTACACCGGCTCCCGCCTGTACGACGGGCCCGTCGCGTCGGAGCTCGCGCCGTGGGTCGGCACCTGTCCGGCGGGCCACGAGCACTTCCGCTACCGGACACCGACGCGCCCCCTGGCCTGCGCCCGGTGCGCGCGACGCTTCGACGGCCGGAACCTCATCACCTGGGAGCGGCGCGCGGCTACCGCATGATCGATCCGGCACGTGGAGGCGCGCCGGGGAGCCGTTAGCCTGGGCGGATGCACACGGGGCAGCACATCCGGACGGACAGCGGGTCGTCGTGGTTCTTCGACGCCGGCCGGATCGCCCTGGACTTCGCCCACACCGGTGGGTTCGCCGACGATGCCGACGGCCGTCGCCCCCGCGCCCGGCTCGGTGAGCTCCTCGTGACGCCGGCCGACCTGGACGAGTGGCTCGGCGACCACACCGAGCCGATCGACGTCGGCGCGACGGCACGGGAGCTGCAGGACGCCCGAGCCCTCCGCGCCGCGATCGGACGACTGGCCGTCGCCGCTGCCCCGGCCCCCGTCGGCTCGTCGGGCCCCGCCGAACGGACCGCGGTCGCGGCCGGGCTCCGCGCCGGTACCGGTCGGACCCGGCCGGCACCGGACGACATCGACACGGTGAACCTGTTCGCGGCGCTGCCGGACGTGCCCCCGAGCCTGCCCGGGGGCCGACGCCGCGCGGGTGCGAACCGGGTCCGTCTGGCCCAGGCGCTGTCGAGCGTGGCCCGCGACGCGGTGGCGCTCTTCACCGAGGTGGGCTTCGACGACGTCGCCGCGGACGGACAGGCGACCCGCCTCAGCCGGTGCTCGGCGGACGACTGCGGGCTCGTCTTCTACGACTCGTCGCGTGGCGGCACCCGCCGGTGGTGCTCGATGCAGCGGTGCGGCAACCGCGCGAAGGTCCGCGCGCACCGGGCGCGACGCGCGGCCGCCTAGGGCGCCCTGCCCGGACGACTCGTGACACGCCGAATCTGAGGATTCGGTACGCCGAAACCTGGCAGGCTGTCGGCATGTCCGACACCGCCGCCGCCCGCCGTGCCCCCTCCGGACGTCTCGACGACGGCACCGACGGACCCGGCCCCCGACCCGGTCCCGGTCGGCCGCGTCGCCGCGCCGCCGGCCTCACGCTGCTCGGGCCCGCCTTCGTCGCCGCGATCGCCTACGTCGATCCGGGCAACGTCGCGGCGAACCTGACCGCCGGTGCACAGTACGGGTACCTGCTGCTCTGGGTGCTCGTGGCCGCGAACGCCAGTGCCGTCGTGGTCCAGTACCTGTCGGCGAAGCTCGGGGTCGTCACCGGGAGGTCGCTGCCGGAACACCTGGGCCTGCGGATGCGTCGCACCCCGCGCCTGCTCTTCTGGGCCCAGGCCGAGGTCGTCGCCGCCGCGACCGACGTCGCCGAGGTCATCGGCGGGGCGCTCGCGCTGCACCTGCTGTTCGGCCTGCCGCTCGTCGTCGGCGGCGTGCTCACCGGCGTGGTCTCGATGGCGATCCTGCTCCTGCACAGCCGCCGGGGCACCCGCACGTTCGAGGCCGTGGTGACGACGATGCTCGCGGTCCTCACCGTCGGCTTCTGCGCGGGCCTGCTGTCCGCGCAGGTCTCCCCCGGCGAGCTCGTCAGCGGCCTGGTCCCCCGGTTCGAGGGCGCGCAGTCGGTGCTCCTCGCCGCCTCGATGCTCGGTGCGACGGTGATGCCGCACGCGGTCTACCTGCACTCGGCCCTGGCACGGGACCGGCACGGCGACGTCCCCGCCGGGCCGGAGCGCCGCCGGGTGCTCGTCGCGACGCGGTGGGACGTCGGGCTGGCCCTCGTCGTCGCGGGCGGCGTCAACGTCTGCATGCTCGTGCTCGCCGCCGCCACGCTGCCCGGGGTCGCGGGCACCGACACCATCCCCGGCGCGCAGGCCGCGATCGCGGCGAACGTCGGCCCCGTGGTGGGCGTGCTGTTCGCGGTCGGCCTGCTCGCGTCCGGTCTGGCGTCGACCTCGGTGGGCTGCATGGCCGGCGCGGAGATCATGCACGGGCTGCTGCACGTCCGCATCCCGGTCGCGGTGCGCCGGCTCGTCACGCTGCTGCCCGCCGTGGTGCTCCTGGCCGTCGGCGCGGACCCGACGATGCTCCTCGTGCTCAGCCAGGTGGTGCTGAGCTTCGGCATCGCCTTCGCGATCGTGCCGCTCGTGGTCTACACGTCACGGCGGAGCATCATGGGCGAAGACGTCAACGCGATGACCACCCGCGTGGTCGCGGGCGTCATCGCGCTGGTGATCGTCGCCCTCAACGTGGCGCTCGTGGTGCTGACGCTGGCCGGCTGAACCCGCCGGACGACGACGACCGGGTCGTCCCCGCGTCAGTCGACGACGCGGACTTCCTTCCAGAAGGCGTAGTAGCCCGAGTAGTCCTTGCCGACCCGGTCGAACGACGACGGGATCGGCGTGGGGTAGGTCCAGGCGCGGTCCGGCAGCGCCTGACCGTCGACCGTGACGGTGTAGTACTGCGTGTCGCCCTTCCACGGGCAGTGGTACTGGGTGTCGCTCTCCGAGAAGAACTCCGGCGCCACGCTCGACGGCGGGAAGTACCAGTTCCCCTCGATCTGGATGAGGTCCTCCTGCGGAGCCTCCGCGATCACGGTGTCGCCGACGACTGCCTTCATGACGTGCTCCTTGCGATCAGCGGCGTCCTGGCGACGCCGGTCCCGATCGGGAACGCTACGCCCGGGTGCCGGATTCCCGCAGGACGACGAGCTCGGGCCCCGCGGCGAGCGCCGTGTGCACCGTCTCCCGGTCCAGGTCCGCCGCGCCCTCGGCGGCGCTCACGAGGTGCCGCACCGCGCGACGGAGTCCCGTGTACGCGGCGCAGGCGGCGGCCGCCTCGGGCGAGGTGTGGTCGATCCCGACCGTGACGAGGGCGTCGACGACGGCCCCGGCGGCGAGCAGGTCCTCGACCGCGGGCTCCGGCGTCTCCGCGCCGTCCGTCGGCTCCCCGGCGGCGTCCGCGACGGTGACGCCGGGGTCGGTGGTGCGGCCCGCGGCGACGACCGCGACGACGCACCGGTCCCCGCGCTCGGCCTGGAGGCTCGTCACCCGTTCCGCGACCGCCGCCGCGTTGCCGAGGTGGCCGAGCACGACCTCCGGACCGTCGGGCAGCAGGGCTGCCGCGGCCCGCGCCCGTGCCGCGGGGTCGGCCCCGCCCCCGGACGGTTCCGGCAGGACGTCCACCCACACCACGAGGTGCGTGCCGTGCGCTATCCGGTCGGCACCGGCGCTCCCCCACGCGAACCGGACCTGGTACTGCTCCTGGGTGCGTGCTGCCACCGGTCCACGATAGCCGCGGGCCGTCCCAGTCCGTCCCGGTCCGTCCCCGTCGGTCCCTGTCCGTCCCCACAGGAGCCCGGTCCACAGCCTGTGCCCGCTCGACCCCGCTGTCGGTGCCGCGACCGTAGGATCGGTGACCATGGAGATCGCCACCGTCCCCACGCTGACCGGCGACCGCGTCACCCTCGAGCCCCTGGCGGCCGAGCACGCGGACGACCTGCGGGCGGCGGTGGCGGACGGCGACCTCTGGCGCACCTGGTACACCTCGGTGCCGGCCCCCGACCGGGTCGAGGCCGAGATCGACCGGCGGCTCGGCGAGCACGCGGCGGGGCGGATGGTGCCCTTCGCGATCCGTGACCGCCCGACCGGTCGCGTCGTCGGGGCGACCACCTTCGCGAACATCGACACCGCCAACCGTCGCGTCGAGATCGGCTACACCTTCCTGGCGCGGGCGGCACAGCGGAGCGGGATCAACACCGAGGCGAAGCTGCTCCTGCTCTCGCACGCGTTCGACACCTGGGACTGCATCGCCGTCGAGTTCCGGACGCACTGGCACAACCAGCAGTCGCGGGCGGCGATCGCCTCGCTCGGCGCGAAGCAGGACGGCGTCCTGCGCAGCCACTCGATCGGCCGGGACGGCACGCTGCGCGACACCGTGGTCTTCTCGATCACCGCCACCGAGTGGCCGACCGTGCGCCTGTCGCTCACCGAGCGCCTGCGCACGCGGGACCGTGCCGAGGGCGCACGGCGTCGGGCCGCCCGGCACGCCTGACCCGTCGGACGCACGGGTGCACCGTCCCCCGCGGGGACGTCGCCCGCCCAGCGCCACGGCGTAGCGTCCGCAGCATGCACGTCGGTCTCCGCATCGTCCTCGACGCCCCGGTCGACGCCGTCCGCGACGCCCTGCTGTCGCCCTCGGTGATGGTCGCCGTCACGAAGCCGTTCCTCGTCTACCGTTCACGGTCACCGGAGGGACTCCCGGAGCGCTGGACCCCCGGCGTCCCGCACCCGATCACCGCCGACGCCCTCGGGGTCGTGCCGAGCGGCGACACGCACGTCGACATCGACCTGTACGAGGTGGACGGGGTGCCGGTGCAACGCGACAACGGAGGTGGCACCTCGGGGCTCTTCGGGCGGATGACCATGCGGCACCGGATGGCCACCGTCGACCTCGGTGACGGGCGGACCCTGCTGCTCGACCGGCTCACCTACCGGATGCGCCCCGCGTTCCTCGGGGCCGCACTCTGGCCGGGCATGTGGGTCATCTGGCAGTGGCGTGCGCTCCGGATGCGGCAGCTCGCCCCGTCGTGGGGCCGTCCCGGGCACTGACGCGCGACGTCCGTCAGGACTTCGGCTGCTCGTCCACCTGCACGTGGACGGCGTAGTCCGTGCCGTCGACGTCACGCAGCTCGACGACGGAGTCGTACACGGTCGTGTCACCCTCGGCACCGATCTCGCAGTGCACGGTGTTCCCCTCGACCAGGTCGATCGGGTCCGTACCGCAGTCGACCAGCGGACGCTGACCGACCTCGCGTTCGAGTGCGTCGGCCACCACGTCCTCGAACCCCGACGGCGACACCGTCCGGTTCGCGGAGGCGGACACCGTGCACCCGCTCAGGACCGCGACGAGGGTCAGACCCGCCACGATCGGGGCGATCGAGCGGTGCACGCGTGGTGCCGCCCGTCCCGCCGTGGTCCGCGCGGCGGCGGTCCGTCTGGTCGTCGTTCCCCTGGTCACGTCGCCCGTCCCCTCGTCGGTCGCTGTCCGACCAGTGTGCCAGGGCCGTCACGGGAGCACCCGCAGGGGACCGTCCACAGCCCCGGCCCGTCGCTGGCGGGTCCGGAGCACCCGGGCGTACGCTCGTCCTCGTGAGCCAGACGCAGGAGCCGAGGGCCCAGGACCGCGTGCACAGCACCCTCGCCACCGTGGACTGGCGGCGGATGACGTTCGACCTGTACCGACGGGTGCGGGCGACGGCCGACCCCGAGACCGCGCACGCGATGTGGCGCGAGACCCGCGACGCGATGTTCGCCGAGCACCCGGCCAGTCCGCTGCTCGACGAGGACGCCCGCGACTTCGAAGCGCTGCCCGTGCCCGACTACGACCCCGAGTGGCGGTTCCGCGCGCGCATCGAGTCCGCCGAGCCCCGTGCGATGGACGTCGAGACGGGCACCGACGGCGTCGTGCACTTCGACCGGCTCGGTGTCGTGCGACTGCCGGGCATCGGCACGCTCGACGTCTGGTCGCACGGCGGCTACGCGGGCGGGGTCTTCGTGCCCGTGAAGGACGCCAGCGCCGGTCGTGCCCGCGGCACCTACGGCGGCGGGCGGTACCTGCTCGACACGATCAAGGGTGCGGACCTCGGCGGCGACGACGGCGAGCTCGTCCTCGACTTCAACTTCGCGTACAACCCCTCGTGCGCGTACGACCCGGCGTGGGCGTGCCCCCTCGCGCCCCCGGGCAACACCGTCGCCGTGCCGATCCCGGTCGGCGAGCAGTACGACTTCTGACACGACGCACGCACGAGCACACGGACAGGACGCAAGGGTGGATCGCATGACGGGACTCGTGGCACTCGACGCGGGCGGCCGGGTGCCGCCCTTCGAGCAGGTCCGTTCGCAGATCGCGGCGCAGATCGCCGCCGGGTACCTGGTGGACGGGGAACGCCTGCCGAGCGTGCGGGCCCTGGCCGAGGAGCTCTCGCTCGCCGCGGGCACGGTCGCGAAGGCCTACCAGCTGCTCGAGGAGGCCGGGCTCGTGCACACCGCCCGGGGCGCCGGCACGCGGGTGGTGCGGCCGGCCGAGGTGCCCGACGCCGTCGCCGGGGCAGCGCACGCCCTGGCCGCCGCCGCGCGAGCGGCCGGGTTGTCCGCCGACCAGGCCGCAGCGGCACTGCGCGACGCCTGGCCCGCCTGAGGCGACCGCCCGCCGTCCGCGACGCGCGCGGCGGAGGCACACCGTGCCTCCCGGCCGACCGCCGTGCGCGCGCCCTCCGCGACACGCAACGTCGGCGAGGTCTCGCAGCGCTGGACTCCTGCGCGCTGCCGCCGACGTTGCGTCGCGCCGGCCGGGACGGGACCGGACGGGGTCCTCAGCAGTGCTCGAAGACGTACTCGTCCGACGCCGGGGTGACCAGGTCGCGGTCCCGCAGGATCGTCATGGCCGGGCGGTCGCGCAGGCGGCACACCGATGCCCACGAGCGGTCGAGCGTGTCCGCGTACTCGACGTCGACCACGCGCTTCCCGTACGCGGCCGTGTAGGCCGAGCACTCGTCGTACTGCACGCACTCCTCGGCGACGACGAAGTCGAAGCCCGTCGACTGCCGCCCGGCCTTCCCGAGCTGCGGCGTGTTCTTCTGCCCGACGGCCAGACCGCGGTCGTGCCCGAGCCGGACGAGCGTCGCCGCCAGCGCGAGGTTCCCCGCGCGGGTCAGTCGCTTCCCCGACCGTGTCCACGAGTCGAGGTTGTCGAACTCGACGGCGGCGAACCCGCGGTCGGCGCACCGCGCCACCGACTTCGTGAGCTCCTTCGTGATCGCGGCGCGCTTCGCGGCGGTCCGGGTGTCGAGGAGCACCTCGTCCGGCCAGCCCGGGTCGGCCACGAGCTCGCCGGAACCGTCGCGCAGCAGTGCCGACGGCGCCCGGCGCTCCCACCCGGCGAGCGTTCCCGGCTGGGTCTGGAAGCCGTTGACGTAGCAGATGGAGTACTTCCCGGCGGCCGGGCGGTCGGTGCTGTCCCGCTCGACGATCGTCACCCCGGACGGCGGCGTGTACCCACCGCCGAGCTGGTAGTCGGGGCGCCCGGAGGTCGGCAGGTTCCGGTACGAGGAGGCCGTCGACCCGGCGGGTGTCGCGGCCTCGGCGCAGCCTGCGCTGCCGAGGACGGCGACCAGCGCGATCGCGGTGGTCAGGAGGACGGATCGCGTGCGCACCACGGGATCATCGCACGCCACGTCGCACGCCCGACGCGAACGGCCCCGGCTCGTTCGACGAGCACCCGCTATGCTGGTGGTACTCGAGGCGCCGATCGCCTCGTGCGTCGTACGGACGCCCCCGACTCCCGACCCTCATCCGGTCGATGATCGCGCACCGACATCCCGGTGCCAGGCTCTCTGCTGCGGCGACCGCGTCAGCCTCTGCTGACGCGGGGTTCCCGCCCGCGCGCCACATGCCAGCGCGCCCACGGCCGGCACGAGCCGGCCCGAAAGGTCACCATGACCAACCAGGACATCCGTTTCTCCGACCTCGGCGTCCCCGCGCCGATGGTCCAGTCCCTCGCCCAGCAGGGCAAGGAGACCGCGTTCCCGATCCAGGCCGACACGCTCCCCGACTCCCTGCAGGGCAAGGACGTGCTCGGCCGCGGGCGCACCGGCTCCGGCAAGACGATCGCCTTCGCGATCCCCCTGGCCGCCCGTCTGGCCGCGAGCCGTCGCCCGCGCCGCGCCGGCCGCCCCCGTGCGCTCGTGCTCGCCCCGACCCGTGAGCTCGCGACGCAGATCGACGCGACCCTCGCCCCGCTCGCGAAGTCGATGGGCCTCAACACGACGACGATCTTCGGCGGCGTGGGCCAGGGCCGTCAGGTCGACGCGCTCCGCGCCGGTGTCGACGTGGTCGTCGCCTGCCCGGGCCGCCTCGCCGACCTCATGCAGCAGGGGCACGTGAGCCTCGGCGACATCGAGGTCACCGTCCTCGACGAGGCCGACCACATGGCCGACATGGGCTTCCTGCCCGGCGTGACGAAGATCATGCAGGCGACCCCGGAGCAGGGGCAGCGCCTGCTGTTCTCGGCCACGCTCGACAACGGCGTGGACAAGCTCGTCAAGAAGTTCCTGCACAGCCCGGTGATGCACTCGGTCGACGACGAGACCAGCCCGGTCGAGGCGATGACCCACCACCTGTTCGAGGTCGCCGACGCCGACGCGAAGAAGGACCTCGTCCGCGCGCTCGCCTCGGGCACCGGCCGCCGCATCCTCTTCATGCGCACCAAGCACCACGCGAAGCGCCTGGCGAAGCAGCTCACGAGCCAGGGCATCCCGGCCGTCGACCTGCAGGGCAACCTGTCGCAGGGTGCGCGTGAGCGGAACCTCGCGAAGTTCTCCTCCGGCGAGGCCCTCGTGCTCGTCGCCACCGACGTCGCCGCCCGTGGTGTGCACGTCGACCACGTGGAGCTCGTCGTGCACGTCGACCCGCCGACCGAGCACAAGGCGTACCTGCACCGTTCGGGCCGCACCGCACGTGCCGGGTCCTCGGGTGACGTCGTCACCGTGACGCTGCCGGCCGAGCGCCGCGACGTCGCACAGATGATGCGTGCCGCCGCGATCAAGGTCACCCCGCAGCAGGTCACCGCGACCTCGCCGGCCGTCGCGTCGCTCGTCGGCGAGGTCGCGCCGATCCGCCACCTCGCTCCGGAGCAGCCCGCACAGCAGCAGCGCCAGCGGCAGCCGCGTGCGACCGAGACGGGTCTCGCCGAGTCCGCGGGCGGCGGTCGTCGCCGTGGTCGCGGCGGTCGGTCGGGAGGCTCGACGCAGGCTCCCGAGACCGCCTCGGCCGGTCGCGGCTCGGGTCGCGCCGCCGGTGGTCGCGGTGGTCGTCCGGTCACCGCGGGGGCTCCGGCCTCCGCTGGTGGTACCGGGCGCGCCGGTGGTGCCGGTCGCGGCAACGGCTCGGGCTCGGGTGCTGCAGCGTCGGGCGGCGCGGCCGCCGGTGGGCAGCGTCGTTCGGGCGGGAGCCGTCGGGCGTCGAGTGACGTCGTCCGTGGCGGGTCCGCCCCGGTGTGGTCGTCCGAGGGCGGCTACGCAGCGGGTCGTTCCGGTGCGGGTGAGTCCGGCGGCGGTCGTCGCCGCGGGGGCTCGCGTCGCGCATCGCGTCCGGCGGGGGCTGCCGACCGTCACTGAGCAGCCGACCGCCACTGAGCGGTCCGCTCGGGCCGGAGTGGTCCGTCGAGGTGACGGGACGCCGCCGATGTCCGGCGGCGTCCCGTCGCTCCCGCGTCGGCGTCCCGTCGCTTCCGCGTCGGCGTCCGGAACCTGGACGCCCGGTGGGAGCACCGGGTGTCCCCGCGCGTAGGTTCTCCTTCACCGACGGCCGCGCGAGTGGCCGACGGGGAATCGTCCGTCGTTGGAAGGAGACCGTATGGCTGGCAGCGAAGAGAACCACACCGGCGAGAAGCTCGTCGGCAAGGTCAAGGAGGGCGTTGGCAACCTGACCGGCAACGACAAGCTGAAGGCCGAGGGTCAGACCGACCAGGCCAAGGCGTCGGCCAAGCAGGGTGTCGACGACGTCAAGGGCGCAGCGCACGGCGTTGCGGACTCCCTCCGCGACGAGAAGCACTGAAGCCGGTCCACGACCGAGCTGCGAAGCCCCCGGAACCGCACGGTTCCGGGGGCTCCGTCGTGTGCGGGGGTGTCGGATCGGTCGGCACCGCGGGTGCCGCTGGTGCAGGGGCCCGCTGGCGCAGGTGCCGCTAGTGCAGGGCGCCGACCGAGGCGAGGCCGGCGCGCAGGAGTGCACCGCGGCCGCCCTCCATCTCCTCGGCGACGGCGTCGGAGGCTGCCTCCATCGGGCTCATCCACGTGAGCTCGAGGGCGTCCTGCCGGGGCTCGCAGGTGCCGGTGACGGGGACGACGTACGCGAGGGAGATCGCGTGCTGCCGCTCGTCGGTGAACACCGAAGCGCCGGGGAGCGGGAAGTACTCGGCCACCGTGAAGGGCGTGGGGCTCGCGGGGAGCTGCGGGAACGCCATCGGACCGAGGTCCTTCTCGAGGTGTCGGAAGAGCGCCGTGCGGATCGACTCGCCGAACATCACGCGGCCGGAGACGAGCGTGCGCGCGATCGAGCCGCTCGGGGCGACACGGAGCAGCACGCCGACCTCGGTCACGACACCGAGCCCGTCGGTCCGGACGGGCAGGGCCTCGACGTAGCAGATGGGCAGTCGACGACGGACCTCGGCGAGCTCCTCGTCGGACAGCCAGCCGGAGTCGGGGTCGGGGGTGCGCAGCGAGGCCATGCACCGTGTCTACCAGTCGCCCCGGCGAGTTCGGCGGGAGGCGCGGTCGCCGTGGACGGCTAGCGTGGTCCCCGTGATCGATGCGGACATCGTGCAGTGGACCCGTCCGACCGGGGAACGCACGGGCACGCCCCTGCTCGTCGCCATGCACGGGGTGGGCTCCCACGAGCGCGACCTGCTCGGCCTCGCGCCCGCGCTGCCGTCCGTCTGGACCGTCGCATCGCTCCGCGCACCGATGCGGTGGGGTCCCGGGTTCTCCTGGTACCCGCTCGGCACGCCGGGCTCCCCGGCGCTCGAGCCGGTCGACGCCGCGGTCGCCGGTGTCCTCGACTGGATCGACGCCGTGTCCGCCGACCACCCGCGCATCGGTCTGCTCGGGTTCTCGCAGGGCGGGTCGATGGCGCTGCAGCTCCTGCGTGCCCGACCGGCCGCGTTCGCCTTCGCGGTGTCGCTGTCCGGGTTCGTGGTGCCCGGGGTGACCGACTCCCGCGACGAGGCGGTCGCGGCCGTCCGTCCGCGGGTCTTCCTGGGACACGGCGACCTCGACCCGGTGATCCCGGGCGAGGCCACCGCCCGGACGCAGGCATGGGCCGCGGCGCACGCGGACGTGACCGACCGGACGTACGCCGGTCTGCCGCACGCGGTGTCCGCCGAGGAGCTCGTCGACGTGGCCGCGTTCATCGACGCGTCCTGACGGCTCGTCCCGGGCGGCCCGTTCCGGGACTCGCGCTGGACGACCGTTCTCGCGGTCGCGGTCGCGAGACCAGTCGGCCTGTGCGCGTCTCGGGAAGCAGGTGACCGGCTGACGGACGGCGCTACTCGGCGAGGATCTGCAGCAGGTCCTTGCGGAGCTGGTCGACCTTCGCCGTCGCGGCCCTGGTCTGCTCGTCGGAGGCGCTGGTGCGGTACATGTGCAGCACCCCCATGGCCTTGCGGAGGGCCTCGACGAACTCGCGCTGCGTGTCGGGCATGCCCGGCGCGGCGTCGAACGCGGCGGCGATCTCGTCCGCCTTCGCCTCGGCCTCGGCGCGGCCGGCGTCGGTGAGCTCGAAGAGCGTCTTGCGGCCGTCGCCGTTCGAGACGACGAGGTCCTCGTCGACGAGCTGCTGGAACGTCGGGTAGACGGAGCCGGGGCTCGGCTTCCAGGCGCCGCCGGTGCGCTCGGCGATGGTCTTGATCACGGCGTAGCCGTTCTGCGGGCCCTCGGCGAGCAGGCCGAGGATCGCGAGGCGGACGTCGCCGCGACGGCGGCGCTCGCGCCCGAAGCCGGGGCCGCCGCCGAAGCCGGGACCGAAGCCCGGGCCGAAGCCGCCGCGTCCGCCGAACCCGGGGCCGAAGCCGCCGCGTCCGCCGTGGTCGTGGTCGCCGCGGTCGCGGCCGGGGAAGCCGTGGCCGTGGTGCTGCCGCGCGCCGCCGAAGCGGGGGCCGCGCGGACCGGTGCCGCGGGGGCCGCGGGAGGGCGTGGTGCTGTCGAGGTCATCGTACGAGGGGCGCATGATGACTCCTTCCTGTCGGTGGTGACGTGAGCTCGCGATACATTGCGTTCCTATCACGATGCGTCAAAGATAGATCGCTACGTGTCGGTCTGTCAAGCACCGTCCTCCCTCGGGCCGCTGTCGGCGGCGACGGGCAGGATGGGACGGACCATGACGGACGTCCTCGAGCGCTTCTCCCCCGCGACCGCGGAGTGGTTCCGTGGCGCGTTCCCCGGCCCGACCGCGGCGCAGGCGGGCGCGTGGGACGCGATCTCCACCGGGCAGCACGCGCTCGTGGTCGCCCCGACCGGCTCCGGCAAGACGCTGGCGTCGTTCCTCTGGTCGATCGACCGGCTCATCAGCGCGAGCGACCGTCCGCCGGCGAAGCAGCGCACCCGCGTGCTGTACGTCTCCCCGCTCAAGGCCCTCGGTGTCGACGTCGAGCGGAACCTCCGCAGCCCGCTCGTCGGCATCACGCAGACCGCGCGTCGGCTCGGGACGGAACCGCCCGAGGTCACGGTGGGCGTCCGGAGCGGTGACACCCCGTCGTCCGACCGGCAGCGGCTCCTGCGGCAGCCGCCGGACATCCTCATCACGACGCCCGAGTCGCTCTACCTCATGCTCACGTCGCGGGCGCGCGAGACCCTGGTGAACGTCGACACCGTCATCGTGGACGAGGTCCACGCGGTCGCCTCGACCAAGCGCGGCGCACACCTGGCGGTCTCGCTCGAGCGCCTCGACGACCTGCTCGAGAAGCCCGTGCAGCGGATCGGCCTGTCCGCGACCGTGCGCCCCGCGGAGGAGGTCGCCCGGTTCCTCGGCGGCCGCGCGCCCGTGTCGATCATCGCACCGCCGGCGCAGAAGACCTTCGACCTGCGCGTGGTCGTGCCGGTCGACGACATGACCGAGCTCGGGGCCCCGCCGGTCGGTGCCGACGCGACCGAGTCACCGACGAACGGCTCGATCTGGCCCCACGTCGAGGAACGCGTCGTCGACCTCATCGAGGAGCATCGCTCGACGATCGTGTTCGCCAACTCGCGCCGACTCGCGGAACGCCTGACGGCACGGCTCAACGAGATCCACGAGGAACGCGTGCTCGCGGCCGTCGACACGGCGGGTGTCGGCACGGCTGCGGTCGGCGCCCCGGAGGCCGTGGGTGCGGTGGCCGGGTCGGCTCCCGTCACGCAGTCCCCCGGTCGGGCGTCCGCGCACGCACCCGTCGCACAGCCGAAGCGACCGCCGGCGCAGCTCGTCGGGCAGTCCGGACAGACCGAGGGCGGCGGCTCCGACCCGTCGGTCCCGGTGCTCGCCCGCGCCCACCACGGCTCCGTGTCGAAGGACCAGCGCGCGATCATCGAGGACGACCTGAAGTCCGGACGCCTGCGCTGCGTCGTCGCGACCAGCTCGCTCGAGCTCGGCATCGACATGGGCGAGGTCGACCTCGTGGTCCAGGTCGAGGCCCCGCCGTCGGTCGCCAGTGGCCTGCAGCGCGTCGGTCGCGCCGGACACCAGGTCGGCGAGATCTCGCGCGGCGTGCTGTTCCCCAAGCACCGCGCCGACCTCGTGAACAGCGCGGTCACCGTCGAGCGCATGGTCTCCGGGCAGATCGAGTCGATCTCGGTGCCCGCGAACCCGCTCGACGTCCTCGCGCAGCACACCGTGGCCGCCGGGTCGATCGACACCGTCGAGGTGGAGCACTGGTTCGAGCTGGTCCGCCGGAGCGCACCGTTCAGCTCGCTGCCGCGGTCGGCGTTCGAGGCGACGCTCGACCTGGTGACCGGGCGGTACCCGAGCGACGAGTTCGCCGAACTCCGGCCGCGCCTGGTGTGGGACCGCGTGCACGGGACCCTGACCGGGCGTCCGGGCGCCCAGCGACTCGCGGTGACGAGCGGCGGCACGATCCCGGACCGCGGCATGTTCGGCGTCTTCATGGTCGGCGAGAAGGCGTCGCGTGTCGGCGAGCTCGACGAGGAGATGGTCTACGAGTCCCGCGTCGGCGACGTCTTCGCCCTCGGCGCGACGAGCTGGCGCATCGAGGAGATCACGCACGACCGGGTCATCGTCAGCCCGGCGTTCGGACAGCCCGGGCGGGTCCCGTTCTGGAAGGGCGACGGCATCGGTCGTCCCGCCGAGCTGGGACGGGCGACCGGTGCGTTCGTGCGCGAGGTCGACGCGGCCTCCGACGACGACGCGCGTGCCCGGGTCGCCTCCGGCGGGCTGGACGAGCGGGCCGTGACGAACCTCCTGACCTTCCTGCGCGACCAGCGTGCGGCGACCGGTCGCGTACCGAACGACACCACGCTCGTGGTCGAGCGGTTCCGCGACGAGCTCGGCGACTGGCGGCTCATCCTGCACTCGCCGTACGGCATGCAGGTGCACGCGCCGTGGGCCCTGGCGGTCGGCGCCCGGCTGCGCGAACGGCACGGCATCGACGGCGACGCGATGGCGGCCGACGACGGCATCGTGGTGCGGATCCCGGAGACCGACGCGGAACCGCCCGGCGCCGACCTGTTCGTGTTCGAGCGCGACGACCTCGAGGCGCTCGTCACCGACGAGGTCGGCGGCTCGGCGCTCTTCGCCGCCCGCTTCCGCGAGTGCGCGGCCCGGGCCCTGCTCCTGCCGCGGCGGAACCCCGGGCAGCGGTCGCCGCTCTGGCAGCAGCGCCAGCGGGCGTCGCAGCTGCTCGAGGTCGCGCGGAAGTACCCGACGTTCCCGATCGTGCTCGAGACCGTGCGCGAGGTCCTGCAGGACGTCTACGACGTGCCGGCGCTGCTCGGCATCTCGGACCAGATCGCCGAGCGCCGCATCCGCCTGGTCGAGCGCGAGACCGAGCAGCCGTCGCCGTTCGCCCGGTCGATCCTGTTCGGGTACGTCGCGGCCTTCATGTACGAGGGCGACTCGCCGCTGGCCGAGCGCCGGGCGGCTGCGCTGTCGCTCGACTCGACGCTGCTCGGTGAGCTGCTCGGACGGGCCGAGCTCCGCGAGCTCCTCGACCCGGCGGTCATCGCCTCCGTCGAGCGCGACCTGCAGCGGCTCTCCCCCGACCGTCGAGCGCGCGACACCGAGGGGCTCGTCGACGTGCTGCGACTCGTCGGCGCCCTCGAGCTGGACGAGCTCGTCGCCCGCAGCTGGGTGGCCGACGCCGCTGACCCCGATGCCGCGCATGCGACGGTCCGGTCGGCGCTGGAGACCCTCGAGCGCGACCGCCGTGTGCTGTCGTTCACGCAAGGCGGTGCGACGCGCTGGTCGGTGATCGAGGACGCCTCCCGCCTCCGCGACGCCCTCGGCGTCCCGCTGCCGATCGGCGTGCCGACCGCCTTCGTCGAACCCGTCGTGGACCCGCTCGGTGACCTGGTCGGCCGGTACGCCCGGTCGCACGGACCGTTCGCCGCGCAGGAGGCCGCGAGCCGGCTCGGCCTCGGCATCGCCGTCGTGCAGGACACCCTGCGCCGCCTGGTCGCCGACCGCCGCGTGGTCGAGGGCGAGTTCCGCCCGGACCGCCAGGGCGCCGAGTGGTGTGACGCCGAGGTGCTCCGCCGCATCCGGACGAAGTCCCTCGCCGCGCTCCGGCACGAGGTCGAGCCGGTGTCGCCGGACACCCTCGCCCGGTTCCTGCCGGCGTGGCAGCACGTCCAGGCGCCCGGCACCCGCGGCGGATTGCGCGGCGTCGACGGGGTGCTGCAGGTCATCGACCAGCTGGCCGGCGTCGCCCTGCCTGCGAGCTCGTGGGAGACCCTGGTGCTGCCGTCCCGCGTGAGCGACTACTCCACGAGCATGCTCGACGAGCTGACCGCCACCGGCGAGGTCCTGTGGTCGGGCGGCGGCACGCTGCCCGGGAACGACGGCTGGGTGCGCCTGCACCTCGCCGAGACCGCGTCGACGACCCTGGCGGAGCCGGACGGGGGCGAGACCACCGAGCTGCAGCGCGACGTCCTCGGCGCGCTGGCCGGCGGCGGTGCCTACTTCTTCCGGCAGCTCGGCCAGGCGGTCGGCAGCACGGACGACCAGGCCCTGACGACCGCGCTGTGGGACCTGGTCTGGGCCGGACAGGTCACGAACGACACGTTCGCGCCGCTGCGGTCGATGCTCGGCGGCAAGGCGAGGTCGACGAGCGCGCCGCGGGCCCGGGCGTACCGCGGGCGGCGTCGGCCGACGCTGCCGTCGCAGTCCGGTCCGCCGTCCGTGGGTGGTCGGTGGTCGATCCTGCCACTCGCCGAGTCCGACTCGACGCTGCGTGCGGCAGCGACCGCCGAGCAGCTGCTCGAGCGCTACGGCGTCGTGACCCGCGGTGCGGTGCAGGTCGAGGGCGTCCGCGGCGGGTTCGCGGGCGTCTACCGGGTGCTCAGCCGGTTCGAGGAGTCCGGCCGGGCACGCCGCGGGTACTTCGTCGAGGGGCTCGGGGCGGCACAGTTCGCGACGAGCCCGACGGTGGACCGGCTCCGGACCTACGCACGCGACCTCGACGACGACGAGCGCGCCGACCCGGACCGCGAACGCCAGGCACTCACGCTCGCGGCGACGGACCCGGCGAACCCCTACGGTGCGGCACTGCCGTGGCCGTCGGACGACGCCCCCGCCGACCCGGACGCCGACCCCGCTGCTCCCGGCGCCACGGCCGACGCCGCTCCGACGGGCACCCGCGGTGCGGCTGTCCCCGCCAGCCGGTCGACGTCGACGAGCGGTCGCGGTCACCGACCCGGGCGGAAGGCCGGAGCCCTCGTGACCACCGTCGACGGCCGCCTCGCGGTCTACGTCGAGCGCGGTGGGAAGTCCGTCCTGACCTTCACCGACGACCCGGCGGACCTCGCGGTCGCGGCGCGGTCGATCGCCGCCACCGTGCGGAGCGGGCTGCGGAAGCTCTCGGTGGAGCGGGTGGACGGCGACTTCGTGCTGGAGACGCCGCTCGGGTCGGCACTGCGCGAGGCGGGGTTCACGGCGACCCCGCAGGGACTGCGGCTGCGTGTCTGACGCGACCAGGGCCTCCCGTGCGTGCGCCCGTGCACGGGACGTGACACGGCCGACCGGACGAGCCGCAGCGGAGGTGCACCGTGCCCGAGGGTGACACCGTCTTCCGCGCTGCCCGGCGCCTGCACACCGCGCTCGCGGGCAAGGTCCTGACCCGCTCGGACTTCCGCGTCCCCGCGTTCGCGACCCTCGACCTGGTCGGACGGACGGTCGACGAGGTCGTGCCCCGCGGCAAGCACCTGCTGCACCGCATCGGCGACGTGACCGTGCACTCGCACCTGAAGATGGAGGGGCGCTGGGACGTCTACGCGCCCGGGGAGCGGTGGCGACGGCCCGCGCACCAGGCCCGGGTCGTGCTCGACGCCGCGGACGTCTCGACCGTCGGGTTCACCCTCGGGGTGCTCGAGGTCGTCCCGCGCGACCAGGAGTCCGAGGTCGTCGGGCACCTCGGCCCCGACCTGCTCGGTCCCGACTGGGACGCCGACCGGGCGCTCGCGAACCTGGCGGCGGACCCGGAGCGCCCCATCGGGCTCGCGCTGCTCGACCAGCGCGTGCTGGCCGGACTCGGCAACGTGTACCGGAACGAGCTGTGCTTCCTGCGGGGGGTGCTGCCGACGCGACCCGTCGGACAGGTGCCGGACCCGGCGCGGGCGATCGCGCTGTCGCACCGGCTCATCACGATGAACCGTGACCGCAGCAACCGCGTCACGACGGGCGTCGACCGGCCCGGGCGCCGCTTCTGGGTCTACGGCCGCGCCGGCAAGCCCTGCCTGCGGTGCGGGACCCCGGTGCGTCGGGGCGAGCTCGGCGACTCGGAGCTCACGCTGCGGGACACCTACTGGTGCCCGCGCTGTCAGACCTGAGCCGAGCCGACCGGAGCCCGGGACGGCCCGCCGGCGAGCAGCACGGGGCCGCGCGGCACCAGGCCTGGGGCGGGGTCAGCGGTCGGCGGCCTCGACGGCGCAGCTCTCGGCGCGCTTCGCGGCGTCGGAGTCCGCGCTGAACGCGCTCGGTGCCGGCGACGCCGAGCGTGACTCGTCCGAGGTGGCGTCCTTCGCGGTCTGGTTCACGGCGTAGATCGTGCCGTCCCAGTCGTCGGCCGTCGGGTCGGTCTCCGTCGCCCAGATGGTCAGCTCGTCGTCGTTGGCGTCCTTGCTGTCCGACGGCACGATCGACGCGGCCAGGTACCAGCCGCCGTCGCCCTCCGCCACGTTCGCGAAGTCCGTCGTGTCGTGCGGACCAACCGCGGTGCCGATCGCGTCCACGGCGTTGCTCGCGGCGACGGCGCACTCGGTCGACTGCGACTTCTGCTCGTCCCCGGGGACCTTGCCGACCGGGTCGATGTTCTGGGCACCGCCCGGGTCGCACGCCGTCAGGAGCAGGGCGAGGGTGGCAGCGCCGAGCAGCGCGGTGGCGGTCTTGGCTCGCGTGGTCATGTGGTGGACGGTAGGCCGCGGTCCCCGTGCAGGACCCCAGGGCGTCCGGGAAGCGAACGACGGGCGGTACGCGGTCGGTGGACCGTCGTGCCGCCCGTCGGGCTCGCGCGGGGGACGGGCCGCTACGCCCGACCCTGGGTCATGATCCACGCGAGCAGGTACGACCGCGTGTTCGCCGAGTCGATCACCGCGTCCGGCAGCCGTTCCGCGTCGCGCAGGGCTGCCGCCGCGTCGGCCTTCCCGCCGAGCGCCCGGTACATGAGCAGGTAGTCGCCGAACTGGACGTCGTAGCGACCGTCCGGCACGGCCTCGTCGAGCACGCGACCGATCTGCTGCCGGCCGCCCGCGTCGACGTACTCCGCCGCCATCGCGGGCATCGGGATGAGCTCGATGCCGGCCGGCGCCGCGGCCGCCGCGCTGAACCACGTCGCGTGGTCGCGCTTGCCGCCCCAGGTCAGCGAGACGACCCGGTGCGTGAAGCCCGGGAACGCCGACAGGTCCGGGTCGAGCACGTCGCGCTGCGCCGAGGCGGCCTCGTTCGACAGCAGCCAGGTGCCGGTGGACTCGAGCGAGGCCGACCCGGACACGGCGCCCCAGCGGGCCAGGCCGTTCCACGCGGACACCGCCTCGGACGACGACTCCTGGTTGTTGCCGTCGGCGAAGGGCGAGTAGCCGGACGCCCAGGAGTGCTGCGCGTAGGGGTCGTAGACGCGGAGCGCGGGGAACGACTCCGTCGCGGTCGGCGAAGCGATGTCCGCGGCGACGAGGTCCGCGACGGTGCGCCACTTCCGCACGAGGGACGCATCACCGTCGGCCACCATCGCGGCGGCGGACAGCACGTACCCGTAGTGGAAGTGGTGGTCGTTGAACTCGTCCGAGCCGAACGACGCCTCCTGGCCGACGAGCCCGTGGACCTCGGGGTCGTAGGCGAAGCACCGCGCGGTCCTCCCGCCGCAACCCGCCGGGTCGAACCACTGGTCGAGCTCCGCGACGACGGACGTCTTCAGCGCCGCGGCCTGGTCGTCGAGCCCGAGTGCGACGGCGAGCCGGTACAGCGTGGCGACGCGGTACAGGTCCTTGCCGCCGCCGTACGAGTCGGCCGCGTACGACGAGGCGTCGACCCCGGCGGCGTCCTGCCGGACCTGTGCGGCCAGGGTGTCCCGCTGGCCGTCGGACAGGCCGGACAGGTCGAGCCGGTCGGACGGCTCGACGGTGTCGGCGTCGAAGCGCAGCGCCGTCCCGGTGCAGACCGGTGCGGGGCCCGTCAGGGTCGCGACCCGCAGGTCGGTGCACGTCAGCCCGCGGGTGCCCTGGCCGGGCTGCGGCACGAGCACCCCGGCACCGCCGTCGAAGTCGTACGACAGCGTGGTGCGCTGGGACCCACCGGACGCGCTGCGCTCCAGCGACGAGCCGGAGAGCGGCCGTGCGGCCGCGACGAGCCGGGAGACCTCGGACGACGACGCGCCGTCCGGTGTCGGCAGGAGCACGACCGAACCGCCGCTGCGCAGGCGCACGCCGGACGCGGCGACCGAGCCGTCGCGCACGACGACCTGCCAGGTGCGACCGCCGCCGGACATCGTCGCCGTACCGTCGCCGGTCGGGTCGAGCGGCGAGGTGCCGGTCAGCGTCTGGTCGCGGTCGGCGGTGTAGGTCACGAGGGGCGACCCCTCGGCGACGACCGAGTGCCCGAGCACGGTGTCGCCGTCGCGGTGCTCGACGGTCACCGACACCGCGTCGTACGCCGACACGAGCGTCCTCGTCGCGCCGAGGTCGAAGCCGACCTGCGGCACGGCGCCGCCGGCGATGGTCTTCTCGGTCGCGGTCACGTCGGGCAGTCCGGCTGCGAAGCCGTGGTCGGTGACCTGCCACGAGATCGGCGTCGGGAACACCGGCTGGGGTGCGTCGCCGAACACCAGGCCGGAGAACCACCGGTTCGTCGGCGGGGTCAGTCCCTCGGCCAGGCGCATCGTGCCCACCGTCGACGACGCGACGTCGCCCAGGGCGGCGACCGCGCGTGCCTGGGCCGCCGCGTCGGTCGGGGTGGCCGACGGGGTCGGGTGGTCCGTGCCTCCCGTCCCGGTGCACGCAGCGAGCAGCAGGGCGACGGACGTCACCAGGGGGACGACCAGGAGCGTCGACCGGGAGGGCCGGCGTGCGCCCGCAGGGCGGCGGCCGGTGTGCAGGTGGTGCCGCACCGGCTACAGCCCGATCTGGCGCGAGAAGTCGCGGACGGCGTCGGTGACGCCCGCCAGCGTGCCGTCGTCGCGCAGGTGCAGGGTCGCGTCGACGGGCGTCCCCGGGCTCGTGATGCCCGACGACGGCGAGGCCGACAGTTCGGTGCTCTCGACGTCGACGGTGGTCTTCGCCCGGCCGTCGTCGTTCGTCTCCACGCTGACGCTCTTCACGGTGCCGGTGATGGTGCGGTCGTCCGGCAGGCGGAGCTCGACCTCGGCACCGTTCCGGATGCGCCCGTAGTCACGCGCGGTGACGGTGAACTCCGAGGTGACGAAGAGGCTGTCCTCCTTGTGGATGGTGCCGAGCTCGGAACCGGCCTGCACGTAGCCGCCGGTCTTCACGTCGATCTTCGCCACGGTGCCCGAGACCTCGGCCTTGAACGTGATGAAGCCGTCCTCGCCGATGTCGTACGCGCTCGTCTGCGTGTCCGCGCCGACGACGCCCTTCCGGATGTCCTGCGCCAGCTGCAGGCTCTGCACCTGCAGGAGCTTCTCGCCCTTGGTGACGGAGTCGCCCTCCTGGACGTACTCCTCGGTGACGGTCCCGCCGTAGTCGGTGCCGACGGCGTACTCCTGCGCGGCGATGGCCGCCGAGGTGCTCGCCACGGCGCTCTGACGCTGGTTGAACACGAGGGTGCACGCGGCGACGATCACCAGGACGACGACGAGGCCGCCGAACAGTCGGAGTCGGTTGGTCCAGGTCATGCGCGGGGTCCGTCCTGCATCTGCATCGCGACGCCGGCGATCGCGGCGCGCTGGGGTTCGAGGGTGTCGGGGCGGACGACGGTCGTCCGCACAGGGCTGACCGGGGCCTGCACCAGCGGTGCGGCCGGTCGGACGGCCTCGCCGCGAGCGCGCTGCCGGTCGGCCACGCGGTTGCGGGCCTGCTCGCGGAACGCCGCGACGATGAACGCGGCGAAGACCAGCGTGTTCGTGATGTTCCACGCGGTGGCGAGCGTGAACTGCCCGTTGCCGGTGTCTCGCCAGACCGCGACCACGCTGGTCAGGGTGAGGAACACGAAGACGAGCACCTGCGGCACGATGAAGTTGAACGGTGAGGGTGTCCGCCCGCGGTCGGCACCGGTGACGTGCCAGGCCTGCTCCTTGCCGCACAGCACGTTCCAGAGCGCGCTCGCGTAGATCGGGAAGGACACCGCCGCGAGCAGGAGCGTCTCGTAGCGGAACGAGCCGAGCGCGTAGAAGGCCAGCACCACCTGCATGAGGTAGAACCCGAGGTAGAACAGCACCCACTCGCCCGCACCGATCGACAGGTTCATCGGGCGGAGGTCGAAGAAGATCTCGAGCGGCGGCACGAGGAGCAGGAGCCCGGGGACGATGCCCGTCAGGTAGAAGCTCGCCGTCACCAGGTACTGCAGACGCTGGTCCATCGTCAGGCGGTGCTTCGGGTTGAACGGGAAGTGCGTCAGCAGGATCTCGAACCCGCCGGTCGCCCAGCGTAGCTGCTGCTTCGTGAAGCCCTCGATCGTCTCGGGAGCGTCGCCGACGGCGAGGGTCATCGGGATGAAGACCGACTTCCACCCGCGCTCGTGCAGCATCAGGCTGGTCCAGACGTCCTCGGACTTCGAGTCGGTGTGCATGCCGCCGATGTCGTCGACCGCGCTGCGGCGGAAGATGACGTTCGTGCCGACGCAGAACGCCGCGTTGAAGCGGTTCCGGCCGGGCTGGATGAACTTGTAGAAGACGGTCTGCATGTACCCGGCGCCGCGGGACACCAGGTTGTGCAGGTTGCCGTAGGTCTGGGGCGTCTGCACGAACGCGATGGTGTCGTCTGCGAAGAACGGCACGGTCTCGAACAGGAACTCCGGCTCCGGGACGAAGTCGGCGTCGAACACGGCGTAGTAGTCGCCCTTGGCGAGGGTCAGGGCGTGGTTGATGTTGCCGGCCTTGGCACCGTGCGACGACAGCCGGCGGACGTACCGCGCGCCGAGCCGGGCGGCGAGCGCCTGGACATCGTCGCTCCGGCCGTCGTCGAGCACCCACGTGCGGTGCTCGCCGCGCATCGCGACCGCTGCCCGCACGGTGGCGGCGATCTTGGACAGTTCCTCGCCGTAGACGGTGATGAAGACGTCGACCTCGACCTGACGGCCCCGCACGTGCATCGGCCAGCGGTGCGGCTGGTCGGTGAGCCCGTCGCGCTCGATCGTGTCCCGGTCGAACAGGGTGTCCTGCGTGTGGTGGAACGCGAAGTCCCGGGGGTCGGCACCGCCGGACAGGATCGTCCACATCGACAGCAGCGCCTGGCCGACCAGCACGCTCTCCGCCACGATCACCAGGCCGTACGGCAGGAAGTCGCCGCGGTTCGCGGGGTCGAGGAGGAACACCGCGTAGGCCATCACGCCGAGGGTCGCGACGAGCACGATGAGCACCATGACGGGGCTGTGCGCGCGGCTCTCGGAGCGGGGTCGCACGTGCCCGACCTGCTCGGCCTGCCGGCGTCGACGGGCGCGCTCGCGGTCACGCGGGGTGAGCGGCTGGGGGAGCGGCTGCGGCGGGAGCGCCTGCTGCTGGAGCAGTTCCGTCTGCTGCGGCTGGACGGGCCGGGCCGCGTCCGGGGACTGCGGCTGGGCGCTCCGGCGGTACTGCGGGGTGCTGGCGTCCGGGCGTGCGCGACGGACGTCCGTTGGTGCGGACATGAGGATCTCCTGTCGGGTCGGGAGAAGCTCGCGGCCCGCAGGCAGGGACGCCGACGGGTCGCGAGACGGGCGTCGGCGACTGTGGCGACATGGGCCCGGACCGTCGGGATGGGTCCGGCTCGGCGAGGGACCAGGGATCCTGCGCCGGGGAGGTCGCGACCGAGGGTGCGGTCGCGGTGTTCGGTGTGTCGAGAGCGGTCGTGCGACGACGGCCCGTGCCGTCGGTCGAGTGCGACACTACGACCCGCTCGACGCGCTCGGGTGTCCGTCGTGTGAATCCCGCAGGACCCCGCTGCTTCTTGCGGTTTCCCGCATCACCGCGTTGCGGGATCGGGTGGGGGCGCCACCACTCCCCTGCTCCCCCGCTCCCCCGCTCCCCCGCGCTCTCGCGCTCTCGCGAGACGCAACGAGGGCGGCTGCTCGCAGCGGTACAGCGGTACAGCGCTGCGAGCAACCGCCGGGGTTGCGTCCTCCGGAGGGCGAGGGGGCGTCAGGCGGCGGAGCGCTCGGCGGCCGGACGACGGCGGAGCTCTGGTCGAAGGAGCGCGGGCGGCTGGTACTGCTGGTCGAGCCGCGTGACGTCGGTGCCCGGCGGGACGATCGCGTCGATGCGGTCGAGCACCTCGTCGGAGAGCGCGACGTCCGCCGCCGCCAGCAGGTCGTCGAGTTGTTCCACCGACCGCGGCCCGATCAGCGCGCTCGTCACACCGGGGTGGGCGATCGCGAACGCGAGGGCGAGGTGGGTGGTGGGGATGCCGGCCTCCTCGGCGAGGGCGACGACCTGCTCCACGGCGTCGATCCGCCGGTCGTCCTGGTCGTGGCGGAACATGCCCGCCCGCGACAGGTCGTTCTGCTGTCCCCGACGGAAGCGCCCGGTCAACATGCCGCCGGCGAGCGGACTCCACACCAGCGCTCCCATGCCGTAGCGCTGGGCGACCGGCAGGACCTCGCGCTCGATGCCCCGGCTGAGGATCGAGTAGGTCGGCTGCTCGGACCGGAAGCGCTCGAGACCGCGACGCTCGGAGGTCCACTGCGCCTCGACCTGCATCGATGCGGGGAAGTCCGACGAGCCGATCGCACGCACCTTGCCGCTCCGGACGAGGTCGGTGAGTGCGGACAGGGTCTCCTCGAGGTCCACGGTGTCGTCGGGACGGTGTGCCTGGTAGAGGTCGATGTGGTCTGTCTGCAGGCGTCGGAGCGAGTCCTCGACCGCCGTGGTGATCCAGCGGCGGGAGTTGCCGCGCCGGTTCGGGTCGTCCCCCATCGGACCGTTGAACTTCGTGGCGAGGACGACGTCGTCGCGCCGGCCCTTGACCGCCTTGCCGACGAGCACCTCGGACCCGCCCTGCGAGTAGCGGTCGGCGGTGTCGATGATGTTGATGCCGGCGTCGAGCGCGCGGTGCACGATGCGGATGGAGTCCTGCTCGTCGCCGTTGCCGATGCGACCGTCGGTGCCGAGCATCATGGCGCCGAGCGCGAAGGGGCTGACCTGGATGCCGGTGCGGCCGAGGGTGCGGTACTGCATGGTGGTGCCTCCTGTCGGTGGCGTCCCGAGGCCGGTCGTCGTAGGCTGGCACGAAGCGGAACGCTCTTCCGCAACGATACGGAAAGCTGTTCCGTTTCCGCAAGACCTCACCGCGACCCCGTTCGGAGGAACCGTGCGCGCAGATGCCCGCCGCAATCTCGACGCCCTCGTCGACGCTGCCCGTCAGGTGTTCGCCGACCAGGGCGTCGACGCTCCCGCCAAGGTGATCGCCGACCTCGCCGGCGTCGGTGTCGGCACGCTGTACCGCCACTTCCCGCAGCGCTCCGACCTGGTGGTCGCGGTGTTCCAGCAGGCCGTCGAGGAGTGCGCCGACGCCGCCGCGGACCTCGCCGACCACCACGCGCCGGACGACGCCCTCGCGCTCTGGCTCCAGCGGTTCACCGGGTTCGTCGCGACGAAGCGCGGGCTCGCTGCGGCGCTCCAGTCCGGTGACCCGGCGTTCGAGGGACTGCACCCCTGGTTCATCGGTCGACTCGGCGGGGCGCTGACCGGACTGCTCGACGCGGCCTCGGCAGCGGGGACCATCCGCAACGACATCGATGCCACGCAGCTGCTCCGTGCGGTCGCCGACCTCTGCCACGGGGCGCCGACGACCGAGCAGAGCCAGCAGCTGGTCGGACTGCTCGTCGACGGGCTGCGCTGGCGGGCGACCGTCTGATCCGGCACCGCCGGCGGGGTCCGCGATCCGCTGGGCGGGGCGGAGAGCGTCCGCGGTCAGCCGGGCTGGTGCAGTCGCTCGTGCGCGGTCGCCCGCACGGCCTCGGTCACCCGTTCGAGCAGCGGTGACGCCAGGTTCCACCGCTGCCACCACAGCGCCACGTCCGCCCGACGCCCCGGGGTGAGCTCGACGAGTGCTCCGCTGCGCAGGCCGTCGAGGCACTGGGCCTCGGGCAGCATCCCCCACCCGAAGCCGAGCGACACCGCGCGCGCGAAGTCTGCCGACGTCGGGACGAAGTGCCGCGGCCCGCGAGGGGCGTGTCCGAGGACCCGGCGGAGGTACCCCTGCTGCAGGTCGTCGTCGCGGTCGTAGTCGACGAGCGGGACCGCGTCGAGCCGTGCCGCCATCTGCCGCTCGGACACTGCACCGGAGAGGTACCGGTCGACGAAGGCAGGCGCGGCGACGGCCCGGTAGCGGTCGACCCCGAGTGCCACCGACGAGCAGCCTTGCACCGGGTCGGCCTCGGCGGTGACCGCGGCCATCACGGTGCCCGCACGGAGGAGCTCGGCGGTGCGGTCCTGGTCCTCGCGGTGCAGGTCGAACACGACCTCCGTGTCGGCTCGGACGAGCGCGAGGGCGTCGAGGAACCACGTGCCGAGCGTGTCCGCGTTCACGGCGAGCGGGATCGACGGCACGACGGGTGCGTCGGCATCCCCGACCGCGCCGAGCGCCCGGGCGGTCTCGTCCTCGAGGAGCCGGGCCTGCCGTGCGTGCCGGAGCACGACCGCACCGTCGGCGGTGGGCGCGACCGGCGTCGTCCGCCGGAGCAGCACCCGGCCGAGCTGCTGCTCCATCGCCTTGATGCGCTGCGACACCGCGGACGGGGTGATCGCGAGGGCGCGGGCCGCAGCGTCGAGCGTGCCGTGGTCGACGGCGGCGAGGAGCGTCTCGAGGTGGTCCCGCTGCAGACGGAGCATGCAGCAGAGCTTACGGACCTTCAGGATCGTGAGCTGGACTGAACCGAGGGTCGCTCCTACCGTCGAGATCGTGACCGTCCTCCTCCCCCTGTTCGCCGGCCTCGGCACCGGCCTCGCCCTGATCGTCGCGATCGGGGTGCAGAACGCGTACCTGCTCCGGCTCGCGGTCAGCGCCCCGGCGCGGGTCGTCGCCGCCGCGGTCGCCGTCTGTGCGGTGTCCGACGCGGTGCTCATCGTCGCCGGGGTGCTCGGCGTCGGGGTCGTCGTCGAGCGGTTCCCCGTCGCGCTCGTGGTGGTGCGGTTCGTGGGCGCGGCGTTCCTCGTGGTGTACGGGGTGCTCGCGGCCCGCCGGGCGTTCCGTCCCACCGGGGAGGCCATGGCCGTCGAGCAGGAGGCGGCGGACGACGGCGTGGTGGCGCCGATGACGGTCGCGCCCACGGCGGTCGCGGCGCCCGCGACAGCGCCGTCCGAGACGGCCGCGCAGGCGGCCGGTGACCCCGGACCGGCCGCGGGCCGAGCCGCGCGGCGGGCCGACGACACCGTCGTTCCCGACGGCGGGGGCGGGGCTGCGGAACGGAGTGCGGAGGAGCCTCCCGGCCGGACCACGACACCCGCGGTCGCGACACGAGCCGTCTCCGCGACCCGCGCAGTCCCGAACCTCGGCGCGGCGGTCGCGACGATGCTCGTGTTCACGTGGGCGAACCCGCACGTGTACCTCGACACCCTCGTGTTCCTCGGCTCGGTGGCGAACCAGCAGGGCGTCGACGACCGCTGGTGGTGGACCGTCGGCGCGGTCGCCGCGAGCTGCCTCTGGTTCGGCGCACTCGGGTTCGGGGGACGACTGCTCCGACCGCTGTTCGCGAAGCCGCTCACGTGGCGGGTCTTCGACGGGCTCGTCGCCGTCGTGATGCTGTCGTTCGGCGTCGCGCTCGCCGTCGGGGCGTAGCCGCCGCGGCGCGGGGCGTGCGGCGCGCGGCACCCGGCGCGGCGGGCGGCGGCGCGGGCGGCGGGCGGTGGCGCGGGCTGCTCCGGCACAACCAGAAGCACCTCGCGCCACGGCGATCCGTGGCGCGAGGTGCTTCCCGTTGTGCATGCGGCGAGGCCGCCGCCCGCTACTGCAGGCCCTTGCCCACCCGGCTGTTGCGTCGGCTGTAGCCGAAGTAGATCGCGAACCCGATCGCCAGCCAGGCGATGAAGCGCAGCCAGGTCTCGACCTCGAGGTTGAGCATGAGCCAGAAGCACAGCACCGCGGAGAGGATCGGCAGGACCGGCACCCACGGCACTCGGAAGGCCCGCGGTGCGTCCGGGCGGGTCTTGCGCAGCACCACGATGCCGATCGACACGAGGACGAACGCCGAGAGCGTGCCGATGTTGATCATGCCCTCGAGGCGCTCGACGGCGGTGAACCCGGCGATGAACGCGACGACGACACCGGCGACGACCTGCACCCGCACCGGGGTCTGCGTCTTCGGGTTCGTCTTCGAGAACCAGCGGGGCAGCAGTCCGTCGCGGCTCATCGAGAAGACGATGCGGGACAGGCCGAGCAGCAGGACCATCACCACGGTGGTCAGGCCGATGAGCGAGCCGATCGCGATGATGCCCGCGGCCCACGGCAGTCCGACGATGTCGAAGGCCGAGGCGAGGGACGGCGCTTCCTCGTCGGCGAGCCGCTGGTAGGAGACCATGCCGGTGATGACGATGCTGACGCCGATGTAGAGCAGCGTGACGATGCCGAGGCCGATGAAGATGCCTCGGGGCAGGGTCTTCTGCGGGTTCTCGGTCTCCTCGGCGCTCGTCGCCACGACGTCGAAACCGATGAAGGCGAAGAACACGAGCGAGGCCGCGGCGAGCAGGCCGAACACGCCGTACTGCGCCGGGGCCTGACCGGTCACGAAGGACACGAGCGACTGGGTCAGGACGCCGCCCTCAGCGCCCTTGGACGGCTCCGCCGGCGGGACGAACGGGGCGAAGTTCGCGGCCTTGACGAAGAACGCCCCGGCGACGATGACGAAGACGACGATCGCGACCTTGATGACCGTGATGACGGCGGAGACGCGGGACGACAGGCGGGTGCCGAACGCGAGCAGCAGCGTGAAGACGCCGACGATGAGGACCGGGCCCCACGTGAAGCCGATCGGGCCGAGCTGGATCGTGTCGGGGAGGTCGATGCCGAAGACCCCGAACGCGGTGCTCAGGTAGATGCCCCAGTACTTCGCGATGACGGCGCTCGCGGTCAGGGTCTCGAGGATGAGGTCCCACCCGACGATCCACGCGAGCAGCTCGCCCATCGTGGCGTACGTGAACGTGTACGCGGAGCCGGCGACCGGGATGGTCGAGGCGAACTCGGCGTAGCACATGATCGCCAGGCCGCACGTGACGGCTGCGAGCAGGAACGAGATGATGACGCTCGGGCCGGCGAAGTTCGCGGCGGCGTTCGCGCCGACCGAGAAGATGCCGGCGCCGACGGCGACCGCGATGCCCATCGCGGCGATGTCGAACGTCTTGAGGGACCGCTTGAGCGAGCGGCCCTCCTCCTCGGAGTCGGCGAGGGAGGCCTCGATCGACTTGATGCGGAGCGGTGATGCCATGGGGGTTCCCGTCGAACGGCTGGCGATGGACCCCGTGAGGGTACTGGTGTACCACCCCGGCTCGCAAACGGTGTCGCCCCGGGACACGGGGCCAGGAGCACCAGCCGTCCGGACGGTGCGCGGCGCTGACGTCCGGGCGAGGGCGGCGCTGGCGTCCGGGCGAGACGGCGCGGGCTGCGAGACGACGGCGGCGCGGGCGAGACTGCGTGGGGTGCGAGACGACGGCGTCCCGGCGAGACGCCGTCGACGCGTCGGGACACCGCTGGATCCGGGACCGTCTCGAGGCACTCAGGGCGTCTGGTGCAGACACCGGCGTCTCGGCACCCGGGCAGACGCCGGCGGCGCGGCATCGGCCTGGAGGCTCGGGGGGGGTCCGGCGCGGGAGGCCCGCCCGAACGCGGGGCGGCTCAGGCGCCGCGGCGCCAGTCGGCCAGGAAGCGCGCGCCCGCCTCGTCGTGGATCACGCCGTCGTCGGCGGTGAGCACCGGGTACGGCGTCGGCGGCACCCCGTCCGACGGCCGGACGTCCACGTGCGCGACGTCGTGCCCGTTGGCGTGCAACCAGTCCGCCATCGCGTAGTCGCTACGAGAGTCGCCGACGGTCCGCCAGGTCACCGGCAGCTCCCCGTCCTGCGCGAGCAGCTCGAGGGCTCGCTCGGCACCCATGTCCTTGCCGGACCGGTCGGACTCGACGTCGGTGGAGATGATCGTCGGGTCGACGCGCCACTGCACCGCGCCGTCGGCGTCCGGTCGGACGTCGTCGAGCCGGCGGACACCGAGCCCGCGCCGCTCCAGCGCCGCCATCGCCTTCGCGTCGAACTCGGCCTGGCGGGCGAGGTACGCGGCGTTCGGTACCTCGACACGCTGCTCGATCGAGACCATCGCGTGCTTCGTCTCGTCGAAGAACACCAGGTCGGCGTACTCGTCACGGACGAGGTCGCGCATCTCGTCGGCGAAGTCCCGCGGGAGCGCGAGGTCCTCGGCGATCACCAGGTCGCTCATCCCGCCCTCGTACTGCGGGCCGATCGAGCACCAGACGGCACCCTTCTCGCACACCGCGTGCACCCGGCCACCCTCCGCGAGTCCTCCGGCGATCAGCGGACCGACCACCTGCTCGCGGATGAACGCGTCGCTCCGGCCGGTGTTGAAGACGATCGGGATGCCCTCGGCGGCGAGCGCGACGAGGTCCGCGACGATCGAGGGGATCGCGATCGTCCGGGTCACCGGGCTGGCGATGGGTCCGTCGACGTCGAGCAGCAGGCCGAGGCGGGGAGCAGTCACGCCTCCATCCTCTCGCACCCGCGATGCCCACCCTCCCGCGTCGGCCGGTGACGACCGACCGCAGCGGCTCCGGGTGAGCACGTCACTCGGGCGCGGGCAGCCCGACGAACCGGTCGACCAGGTGCCGCAGCACCTTCGGCTCCGGCACGTGCCCCTGACCGGGGACGACGAGGTGCCGCGAGCCGGGCACCGCCTCGGCCAGCGCGACCGAGGCCTGCCGCATCCACTCGGCGCCGCCGTCGCCAGAGGCCACGAGCACCGGGACGCCGACCGACGCCGCCACCCGCTCGGGGACGGAGAGGCCGTTGAGCACCCGGACGTCCCGGGAGAGCACGTGTGCGTCGGCCAGGAGCGACCGCCACAGTCCGGGCTTCAGGCGCGCCGCGGTGATGTGCGGGATCGGGATGCCGAGCACCCGGGACAGGAAGGCCCGCACCGCCTGCGCTCGGCGTCCGGCCGCGACGTGCCCGTCGAGGAAGTCCGCGAACAGCACGTCGTCGCCCTGCGGGTCGACCGTGGCGCGGTACGGCGGCTCCCAGAGGACCGCGCGCCCGAACGGCACGCCGGCCGCGAGGCCACGCAGCACCACCCCTGCACCGACGCACCACCCCACCGCGTCGGCCGGGCCGTCGACGGACGCCGCGACCGCCGCCAGGTCCTCGACCTCGCGCTCGACCGACCACGGCGCGGTGTCCCCGCTCGCACCCCGACCCCGCCGGTCGTAGGTGACGACCCGGTAGTGGTCGCTGAGGGCCGCGACCATCCGGTCGACCGCCGGGCTGCCGTGGTGGTCCCAGGCGCCGCCGACCAGCACCAGGGCGGGCCCGGAGCCGCTCTCGGCGACCGCGAGCGGTGTGCCGTCCGCGGACACGACCGTGCGGTCGACGTGCGCGGGGTCCCCCGGCTGCTGTCCGGGCGGGGCGTGCTGGTCGGGGGGCATGGGTCCTTCCGAGGTGCGCGACGGCGCTGCGTCGGGTCCTGCGGAGGGACCGTGCGGGTCGGTACCCAGAGCATGACAGTCCGGACCGTGAGCGTCACCACCCGCAACCAGGGGGAGCGCTCCACGTTCCCTGTGCACTCTGCTCGGTCGACCCTGCTCGGGCTCCGCTCGGTCGCCGCTCGGTTCCCGCTCGCCGAGCTGCTCAGGCGAGCGCGGTGACGCCGACCGACTCACGCTCGAGCAGGGAGCGCTTGACGTCGAGCCCCCACGCGAAGCCGCCGAGCGTCCCGTCGGACCGCAGCACCCGGTGACACGGCACGAAGAGCGCCGGGGCGTTCCGCGCGCAGACGCTCGCAGCCGCGCGGACGGCGTCCGGTCGTCCCATGGCCGCCGCGAGCTCGGTGTAGGTCAGGACGGTGCCGGCCGGGATCGCGCGGAGCTGCCGCCAGCCCTCGGCGAACAGGTCGGTGCCGTGCTGTCGGACCGGGACCCGCATCGCCGCCTCGACCTCGCCGGCGTAGAAGGCCTCGACCGCCTCGGCCGCACGCACCCGGCCGTCGGTCAGCCGTCGTGGGCGGTGCCGGTCGGCCAGCCGCGCGAGCAACCGTGCGGAGTCGTCGGTCCACCCCGACGCGAGCACGTGCCCCTCGTCGTCCTCGAGCACCGTGAAGGGGCCGTCGGGGGTGTCGAGCGTCTGGATGGTCGTCGTGGGCTCGGTCATGCTGTCTCCTCCTGGTGGTCCGTCGCCGCTGCTGCCTCCGCCACCGCGCTCGCGCGGTCGACGATCGGACGCCAGCAGTGCATCGTCAGGTAGCTCCGCCACGGCGCCACCTGCTCCGACCGTAGGGAGAGCTCGCGGGCGCCACCGGGCAGTCCGAGTTCCTGTGCACCGTTCCGCACGGCGAGGTCGCTGTGCAGGAACACGTCCGGGTGGTGCCGGACCCGCAGGGCCACGTAGTCCGCCGTCCACGGCCCGATGCCCTTCACCGCCAGGAGCCCGGCGCGCAGCTCCGCGAAGGACTGTCCCGCGTCGACGATGAGCGACCCGTCGGCGAGCGCCGCCGCGACGCGCAGGATCGTGTCCACCCGCGCCGCGGGTCCCCGCAGGACCTCGTGCCCGCGGGTCGCGATCGTCGTCGCGGTCGGGAAGAGCAGCCCGTCCTCGGCCAGCCCCGGGTCGACCGACTCCCCGAGGGCTGCGACGAGCCGGGTCTGTGCGGTGCGGGCGGCGGCCACGGAGACCTGCTGCCCGATCAGGGTGCGGAACACGACCTCGTGTGCGTCGACGGCGCCGGGGAGGCGGATGCCGGGGACCCGGGCGACCGCCGGGGCGAGGACGGGGTCCGTGGCGAGGACGGCGTCGACCGCCTCGGGGTCGGCGTCGAGGTCGAACAGGGCCCGCACCCGCGCCACGAGGGTCGGCAGGTCGGAGAGCGTGGTGAGGCGGACGCGCAGGGCGACCCCGACGCGCCCCGCGCCCCTGCCGACCCCGTCGGCAGCGGGGGCCGAGGCGGTGAAGCGGGCCGGGCCTCCCGGCAGGGCGACGAGGCGACCGTAGGCCGTGACCCGACCCGAAGCGTTGCGCTCGACGTGCTCCAGCCCGCTGAGGGCGTGGAGCGCGTGCCAGTCGAGCAGGCCCTGCAGGTCGAAGGGCGCGCGGGCCGGGAGGTGGACGTGCAGCCAGCCGTCGTCGGCCGACGTCGGCCGGTCGGTCCGGCGCGCGCGGAGCTCGGAGGGGGTGAGGGCGAAGACCTCGCGCACGGTGTCGTTGAACTGCCGGACGCTCGTGAAGCCGGAGGCGAACGCGACGTCGGCCACCGGCAGGTCCGACGAGGTCAGCAGCGTCCGGGCGGTCTGCGCGCGGTGCGCTCGGCTGAGGGCCTTCGGTCCGGCCCCGAGCTCCTCGGTCATGATCCGGCTCAGCTGCCGCTCGGAGTACCCGACGCGGGCGGCCAGGCCGGGTACCCCCTCGCGCTCGACGACGCCGTCGAGGACGAGTCGGACGGCGCGGCCGGCGACGTCCTCGCGGAGGTCCCACTCCGGGCTGCCCGGCGTCGCCTCGGGCAGGCAGCGCTTGCACGCGCGGAAGCCGGCGAGGTGGGCGGCGGCACTCGTGCGGTAGAACGTGACGCCCTCGGCGCGCGGGGTCCGGGCGGGGCAGCTCGGGCGGCAGTAGACGCCGGTGGAGTGCACGGCGGTGACGAACTGGCCGTCGAACCGGGCGTCGCGGGAGGCGACGGCGCGGTGGCGCTCGGCGTGCAGCTCGTCGGGCTGCGCGTCGGGCTGCGGCTCCGTGCCGGGTGCGGGGTTCGTCACGCGGTCAGCCTGGCACGGGCCCCCGACAGGTACTGGCGGGAATCGGACACGACAGCGGGGCGGCGGTGCCGGCCGGGAGGCACGACTACCGTGGGCGCCGTGACCTCCGTCGACGACGTGGCCGGCCCCGGCGACCTGCCCTTCCGCACCGACGTCGAGGTCGCGATGCTGCTCGTCTCCCCGCACCACCGCTACGAGGGGCGCCCGGCGGACGGCGCGCTGCCCGCCGAGGGCCCGGAGCTCCGCGACCGGATCGAGCTGCGGGCGGGACTCGGCATCGTCGGTGACCGCTACTTCGCCGCACGGGCGCACGTGCACGCCACCGTCACGGTGATCGGTCTCGAGGGGCTCGACGCCGTGGCCGAGGCGGTGGGTGCCACCGTCGACCCCGCGGCGACCCGGCGCAACGTGTACCTGCGGGGTGCCGACGTCGAGGCACTCCGGGGTGCGCCGTTCTCGCTCGAGAGCCCGGGGTCCGGCGATCCGGTGTCCTTCCGCGGGTACCGGCCGGCGAACCCGTGCGCCTGGATGGACCACGAGGTGGCTCCCGGCGCGTTCCGGGCGATGCGCGGGCTGGGCGGGGTGCGCTGCGACCCGGAGTCCGACGGTGTGCTCACCCTCGGGCCCGCGGTGCTCCGCACGGCGCGCCCCGTCGCGCTCTGACGGACGGGCGCTCCCCGCCCGTTCCGGCCGCTCCGGCCGCTCCGGCCGCTCCGGCCGCTCCGGGAAACGCACCGTGGGCGGCACGTCGCAGCGCTGTAGCCCTGCGAGGTGCCGCCCACGGTGCGTGGTGCGAGCGGGTCAGGCGGTGAGCGCCTGCTCGATCGCGTCGACGAACGCCGGCAGGTCGTCGGGGTTGCGCGACGTGATCAGGCCGCCGTCGACCTGGACCTCCTGGTCGACCCACTCGGCGCCGGCGTTGCGCACGTCGGTCTGCAGCGAGGGGAACGAGGTGATGGTCTTGCCCTGCAGCACACCGGCCTCGATGAGGGTCCACGGGCCGTGGCAGATCGCGGCGACGGGCTTGCCCGCCTCGGCGAAGGCCTTCACGAGTGCGACCGCGTCCGAGTCCTGGCGGATGGTGTCCGCGTTGATGGTGCCACCGGGGACGACGAGCGCGTCGTAGTCGCCTGCGCCGCTGACACTGCCGATGGTGGTGTCGACGGAGACCGACTTGCCCGGGTCCTTGTCGCCGACGAGGGTCTCGATCGAGCCGGACTCCTGCGCCGCCACCGTGACGTCGGCACCGCGCTCGCGGAGCTGGTCGGTGGGGACGACGATCTCGTCCTGCTCCACGCCGTAGTTCGTCGCGATGACGAGGATCTTCTTGCCGTCGAGGGCTGCCATGGTCGCTCCTTCCGCTGCCGGGGGTCTCCCGGCGCGACCTCCACGGTCGTCCGGACGGCCTGGGGACGTTCGCAGTCCGGAGCCGACGTTCAGCCCCGGATGCGGAAAGCGGACCCCTCGCGGGCGACCTCGATGCCGTCGTACCCCGTGATGCGCGGCAGCCCTGCGGTGACCGGTGCCTCGAGCGTCCCGACGACGACGGTCGTGGCTCCGGAGGCGACGGCGGCCTCGACCCCGGCGGGGGCGTCCTCGAACGCCAGGCACCGCTCCGGCGGCACCCCGAGCAGCGCGGCACCACGCAGGTAGCCCTCGGGGTGCGGCTTGCTCCGCTCGGCGTCCTCCGAGGGCACGAGTGCCTCGGGCACCGGGACCCCCGCGGCCCGCATCCGTTCCACCGCGAGCTCCCGCGGCGCGCTCGTGACGAGGGCGACCGGCACACCGGTGTCGAGCAGGCGCTGCACGAACGCGGCCGCTCCCGGCACCTCGACGATGCCCTCGGTGTACCCGATCTCGGCGGCGATCATCGTCTCGACGATCGCCCGCTGCTCGTCCGGGGCCAGGTGCGGCAGGAAGCGCTGCACGGTGTCGATCGTCTGCCGCCCGTGCGAGAACCCGAGGATCTCGGCGGGGTCGATGCCGTGCTCCGCACCGAAGCGGCTCCAGGCCTCCTCGACCACGGCGGTCGAGTCGACGAGCGTCCCGTCCATGTCGAACAGCACCCCGGACACCACGACGTCGATCACGCGTCCGACCCTAGCCGCTACCGGTCGCGCACCCACCGGGTCAGCAGCACACCGCCGTCGCCGAGCAGCACGTGCGCGGGCCGCATCCGGCGCAGCTCCGGCGACGACCCGGTCGCGATGCGCGGACCCTCGCCGCCCTCGAGCGTCGGGTCGATCGTCAGCGTCAGTTCGTCGACCGCGTCGGCGGCGACGAGCGCCCCGAGGAACGACGGACCGCCCTCGCAGTGGATCCGGTGGAGGCCCCGAGCGGCCAGGGCGTCCCGCACGGCACCCACGTCGACAGCATCCGAGCCGCAGTCCACGACGTCCGCGACGGACGCCAGGGCCTGCCCGGACGACGACGCGGCACCGGACCCGGACGTCAGCACGATCGGCCGCACCGGCGCCTCGGTGAACACCCGCGAGCCCGCGTCCACCGACGCGGAGTTCGTGACGATCGCGAAGACCGGGTGGTCGGGCATCCCGTGCGCGCGGCGCCAGGCGACGTCCTCGTCGTGCAGCACCATCGGGCCGTACTCCTCGTCGCGCACGGTGCCGGCGGCCACGAGCACGACGTCGGCGACCCGGCGGAGCAGGTCGAACACGCGCAGGTCGTCATCCCCGCCGAGGGACGCCGTGCGACCCGACGCGGACGCCGAACCGTCGAGCGTCGCGACGAAGTTCACCCGCAGCCAGGGGCCGTCGGGGACGTCCGCGGTGTACCGGTCGAGCAGCTCGTCGTCGGACAGGTCGGCGATCGACGCCGGCAGGGAGGGGCTGTTCACGTGTTGTGCCTCGCTTCCACGGGTTCGCGCCAACCGAGGACCGCCTCGACCATGCGCATCGCGTCGACGCTCTCGACGACGTCGTGCATGCGGACGATCCGGGCGCCGAGCATCGCGCTGACGGTCGCCGCGGCGAGCGACCCCGACAGGCGAGCACCACGCGGACGTCCGAGGGACTCCCCCACGAAGTCCTTGTTCGACACCGCTGCGAGCACCGGGAACCCGAGCGCGACGACCTCGGGCAGCCGTCGGGTCAGCTCGAGCGTGTGCACGGTGTTCTTGTTGAGGTCGTGCCCGGGGTCGACGATGATCCGCGACTCGGGGATCCCCGCTGCGAGCGCACGGTCGACCCGCTCGCGCAGGAAGTCCACGACCGAGGCGGTCACGTCGGCGTACGTCGGCGGCGTCGGCAGCTGCTGGCGCGGCGGGGCGGTCGAGTGCGTGATCACGACGGTCGCGTCGGAGTCGGCGACGACGGACGCCATCCTCGGGTCGGACAGGCCGGTCGTGTCGTTGACGACGCTGGCACCGGCGGCGATCGTCGCCGCAGCGACCTCGGGCCGGAAGGTGTCGACCGAGATGACGACGTCGGACTGCTCGGCGAGCTGGGACACGACGGGCAGCACCCGGTCGATCTCGTCGTCGGCGGACAGCTCGGGCCCCGGCGCGAACTTCACGCCGCCGATGTCGACCCAGTCGGCCCCCTGGTCGGCGGCACGCACGGCGGCCTCGACGGCCCGGTCGAGGGCGAAGGTCGCACCCTTGTCGTGGAAGGAGTCCGGCGTGCGGTTCACGATCGCCATGACGGCGATGCGGTGGTCGAAGTCGAAGGTGCGGCGACCGATGGTGCGGACCGGGTCGCGCAGGGCCGGCACGACCCAGCCGGGTGCGGGTGAGACGGCCTGGAGGCCCGTGGTCAGCTGCTCGCGCGTCATGCGTCCGCCCCGTGGTCGGCACCAGCACCGGCACCGATGAGCGCGATCGCCTCGGCCCGCCCCGCCGCGTCGGCCAGGGAACCGGTCGCCGCGACGGTCACCGTCGACGAGCCCGACTGCCGTTCGCCGCGGGCGGTCACGCACTGGTGCGTGGCGTCGAGCACGACGAGCACGCCGTCGGCGTCGAGCCCCTCGGTGACGGCTGCGGCGACCTGCTCGCCGAGCCGCTCCTGCAGCTGCGGCCGCGAGGCCACGGCGTCGAGCACGCGCGACAGGGTCCCGAGGCCGATGAGCTGCTCGCCCGGCGCGTACGCCAGGTGGGCGACGCCGATGAACGGCAGCAGGTGGTGCTCGCACATCGAACGGAACCGCACGTCGCGGACGACCACGAGCTGCCCCCGCTCCCCGTCCTCGGAGTGCACGGCGCCGGAGCGTGCGATCGCGGTGGCGTCGACCCCCATGCCGGCGAAGAACTCGGCGTACGAGTCGGCGACGCGTGCCGGGGTCCGTTCGAGCTCGGGGCGGTCAGGGTCGTCGCCGACGGCGAGGAGGAGCTCACGCACGGCGGCTTCGACCCGCGCGCGGTCCAGACGTTCGTTCACGCCCTCATCCAACACCGTCGGATGGCCGCAGAACGCGGCCGCCTGTCGGACGCACCGTCCCCCGGGTCGGTGACCCGCGCCTCCAGGCCGGTGCCCGCGCAGCGACACGCGCGCCGTCCGGACTCCCAGCGTTCTGTAAACTCGTTCGGTGAGCGCCCAGCAGACCGACACCCCGCCCCGGAACCGCTTCGCATCCGGCCTCGACCGTTTCTTCTCGATCACGCAACGCGGATCGAGCATCCCCCGTGAGATCCGTGGTGGTCTCGTCTCCTTCGTGACGATGGCGTACATCGTCATCCTGAACCCGCTGATCCTCGGCGGGTTCAGCCAGGACCAGGCGCCGCAGGACGTCCTCGGCGGCTGGCTGCAGAACGCGCAGGTCGCCGCCGCGACCGGCCTCGTCGCCGGTGTGATGACGATCGCGATGGGCCTCGTCGCGAACCTCCCGTTCGGCATCGCCGCGGGCCTCGGGATCAACTCGTTCCTCGCCGTGAGCGTCGTGCACCAGGTCACCTGGGCCGAGGCGATGGGCCTCGTCGTGATCAACGGCGTGGTGATCGTGATCCTGGCGTTGACCGGCATCCGGACGATGATCTTCACGGCCGTGCCCGCGCAGCTCAAGGCCGCGATCACCGTCGGCATCGGCCTGTTCATCGCGTTCATCGGTCTGGTCGACTCGGGGTTCGTGCGCACCACGAAGAACGCTTCGCCGCCGCTGCAGCTCGGTGAGGACGGCTCCGTCGCGGCCCTGCCCACGATCGTGTTCCTGATCGGCCTGGTCATCATCGGCACGCTCATGGCCCGCCGGGTGAAGGGCGCGCTGCTCATCGGCATCATCGGCACCACCGTGATCGCCATCGTCCTGCAGGCGATCTTCAAGGTCCCCACCTCGGTCGACTCCCCCACCGGCTGGAACCTCAACGCCCCCGGCCTGCCGAACGCCCTCTTCGCGCTGCCGGACCTGTCGCTCGTCGGGCACGCCGACGTCTTCGGAGCGTTCACCCGCATCGGCCCGGTCGCCGCGTCGATGCTCGTCTTCACCCTCGTCTTCACGAACTTCTTCGACGCGATGGGCACGATGACCGGGCTCGCGAAGGCCGCCGGTGTCGCGAAGCCCGACGGCACCTTCCCCCGCCTGAAGTCGGCGCTCGTCGTCGAGGGTGCCGGCGCCATCGCCGGTGGTGGCGCCTCGGTGTCGTCGAACACGGTCTTCATCGACTCGGCGTCGGGCATCGGCGAGGGAGCCCGCACCGGCATGGCCTCGGTCGTGACGGGCCTGCTGTTCCTGGCATCGATGTTCCTCACGCCCCTGACCCAGGTCGTCCCGCTCGAGGTCGCGGCCGCCGGACTCGTCGTCGTCGGTGCGCTCATGGTCGCGCAGGTGAAGGACATCGAGTGGAGTGACTTCGGGGCTGCGCTGCCGGCGTTCCTGACGATCGTCGTGATGCCGCTGACCTACTCGATCGCGAACGGCATCGGCGCCGGCTTCATCAGCTGGGTGCTCATCAAGCTGCTGTCCGGCCGCGGCCGCGAGGTCTCCTGGCTCCTCTACGTCGTCGCGGCGGGCTTCCTGCTGTACTTCGCGCGCGGGCCGCTCGAGGCGCTGCTCGGCGTCGGGTAGCGCGCTCCCGCTTCCGCGTCCCGCGCTTCCCGCACGACGCAACGTGGGCGGTCCTTCGCAGCGACGTTCCGCTGTGGGGGACCGCCCACGGTGCGTTCCGCGAGAGTGCGTCCGGTACGTCCGGTACGTCCGGCCTGGAGGCGCGTCGTCAGTCCGACACGTCCGCCGGCTTGGCCTCGTGGCGGCGTCGGCCCGGGGTGCGCCGGTCCTCCTTCATGCCCGCCTCGTACAGGTGGCGCTTGCCGCCGACGAGCTGGTCGCGGGCGGTCTGCTCGAGCTCCTTGGCGAGGGCGTAGTAGTTGTCGTCGTAGTCCTCGACGATCTGGAACGTCCACCGCCCGTCGATGACGTTGCGGCCGACCAGCTCGGTGTCGATCCGCTCGGCGAGCTCGGTGTGGCCAGCCTTCCGGAGCTGTTCGACGGCCTCGCCGAGGTTCAGGTCCGCGGTCCCGGTGAGTCGGTGGAACCCGTAGAGCAGGCCCCGTGCGTGCTCGAGCACCTCGAGTGCGGCCGACAGCGTGCCGAGCGCCTCGACCGTCGCCTCGGACACCCCCTCAGGCACCACGTGTGCGTCGTCCGGTCCCTGTCCGTCTGCTGCCTGGCCGTCTGCGTTGCGCTCGTCCGTCATGCTCCTCGTCTACCGGAGCGTCGCTCGGGTCGCTCCGAGCAAGTGCGGGACGGGCTCCTTCGTCGCGTTCGGCTGGTGCGGTCGTGCGCTGGTTCGACTCGCTCGCGCACAACCGCAAGCGCGTCGCACCACGGAATTCCGCGGTGCGACGTGCTTCCGGTTGTGCGACGTGACGACGGACCGCGCCGCCGCGAGCGCTGCCGACCGGCTGGCCGGCCGTCCGGCCGACCGGCCGACCGGTCGGGCTACGGGACCGGGACCGTCGGCGGCACGGCCGCGGGCGCCGTCGCCGTCGGGCGCTCCATGAGCCGCCAGGACCCACCGAGCAGCGGCGACAGCGTGACGATCGTGTAGACCACGGCCACGATCGCGAACGTCCCGGTCACGCCGATGCCGTCCGCAGCGATGCCCCCGAAGAGTCCGCCGAGCGGGATGCCCGCCCACGACCCCGCCGACAGGAGCCCGAACACCCGGGCCCGCATGTGCGACGGGATGCGCTCGAGCTCGACGGCCCCCAGGATCGGGTTGAGCGCGCCCGCCGCGAAGCCCGACAGCACGCACGCGCCGAGCACCCACGGCAGCCCGAGTCCGAGTGCCGGCACCGCGAGCGACGGCCCGCCGGCCAGGACGAAGCACACCACGAACGTGATCCGCCGGGGCACCCGGTGCGCCACGTACCCGAACGCGAGGGACCCGAGGAACGCCGCACCACCGAAGGTCCCGCTGACGATCCCGAGCGACTGCGCGCCGTCGAGCACTCGGTCGGCGTAGAGCGGGAGCAGCGCTGTCGAGCGCGCCGCGTCGAGCAGGTTCGTCACGAGCACGACCGCGATGACGAGCCGGAAGAGCGGTTCGCGCACGCAGAAGCGCAGCCCGGCGCCGAGGTCGCGCCAGTACCCGGCGGACGGCTCGGCGGCGCCCGCGTCGGTCGCGGGAGCGACGACGACACCCCGCAGCGTGACGGCGGCGAGCACCGCTGCCGCACCGAACACGGCGGCGGTCACGGCCAGTGCGGGCAACGGCCCGACGGCGCCCACGAGCAGTCCCGCCGCGGGGGCGCCGAGCAGCACCGAGAAGCGCACCGACGCCTCGAAGTGACCCACGGCACGCTCGAGCGGGATCCCCGCCGCCGTCGCGAGTCCCGGCAGGAGCACCCGCCGGCCCGACTCCCCCGGGGTGTCGAACAGGCCGCCGAGGAACACGAGCACGAGCAGCGCCCAGGCCGGCAGCCCGACCGTCCACGCCAGGAGCGGGATCGCGACGAGCGTCGCCGCGCTGACCAGGTCGGACGCCACGCTCGACCGGACGAACCCGAAGCGCTCGACGAGCACGCCGCCGAAGGCCCCGCCGAGCACGATCGGGATCGTCGCCGCGAAGGCCGCGATGCCGACGTCCGTCGCCGACCCGCCGCGGGACAGCACCACGAACGGCACCGCGATCGTCGTCGCGACGTTCCCGGTCCGCGAGACCACCTGGACGGCGAGCAGGGACCGCAGCCGCCAGTGCGCGTTCACGGGCGCGCCGACCGGTAGCTCTGGACGACCGCGGTGACCCGCTCGGAACCATCGCCGGGTTCGTGCTCGGCGCTCCGCGCCTCCCACCGGTCGAGGACGCCCTGCAGCTCCGACCCGAGGGCACGCAGCTCGTCGACCGTCAGCCGGAGGGTCCGGTCACCGCTGTTCGACGCCGCGACCCACTCGCGCCCGAAGGCCGGGACGTGGTCGAGGAACGCCGTGTACTCGTCGGCGTACGCCTGCGCGACGGTCCGGTCGAGCGCGGTGCCGGCGACCATCCGGTCGGGGTCGTCGAAGCCGTCCGCGAGGTCCCAGGACGTGTGCTGCGCGACCGCCCGCCACCAGCGCTCACGTCGGTCGGTGCCGAGCTCGGGTGCGGGCTCGATGAAGCCGGCGTCGGCCAGGCGCTTGCAGTGGTAGCTGATCGTCCCCGGTGCCTCGTCGACCTGCTCGCCGAGCATCGCCGCGGTCTGCGGGCCACCGGTCCGGAGCAGCCCGACGAGCCGCAGCCGGGTCGGGTGGGAGAGCGCGCGCATCTGCGCCGCGTCGTCGAGTCGCTGCACATCCATGGCTCGACCATAGGTGCACAAGACTTCTTGCGCAATGGCTCTTGCGCAATGGTCGTCGGGATCGGCCGGGAGGCTCGCCCCACCGCCGCCGCGCAGGCTACGGTTCCGGCATGGCCAGGTGGGTCGCGCTGCTGCGCGGGGTGAACGTCAACGGGATCACGATCCGGAACGCCGAGCTCGCGGCGCTGTTCGGGGGTCTCGGGTACACCGACGTGCGGACGGTGCTCGCCTCGGGCAACGTCGTGTTCACGGCACCGGGCGACGCGTCGACCGTGCAGACCGCCGTCGAGCAGGCCCTGCGGGACCGCTTCGGGTACGACGCCCGGATCGTCCTCGTCCCGCACGAGCGACTCACCGAGGTCGTCGACGGCTTCCCGTTCGACTCCGCCCCCGACCGGCACGACCACGTCGTCTTCGGCTCCGACGACGCCGCCCTCGACGGCCTGGTCGTCGACCTGTCGCTCGACGACGGTGTCGAGCGGGTGGCCCGGGGCGACGGTGTCGTCTACTGGTCCTGCCCGAAGGGCTCGAGCACCGACACCGCGTTCGCGAAGCGGGCCGCCGCCGCGCGCTTCCGGCGCACGACGACGACCCGCAACACGAACACCCTGCGCAAGCTGCTCTGAGCCGCGCGTCGGACGGTCAGGACTGCGCGGGCTGCCCGTTGCTCGCGGTCGTCCCGCCGTCGACCGGCAGGATCGCTCCCGTGATGTAGGACGCAGCGTCGCTGGCCAGGAACAGGACCGCTGCAGCGACCTCCTCCGAGCGCCCGCCGCGACCGAGCGAGACACGCTCCGCGAACGCGTGCTGGAGCTCCTCGTCCTCGGCCTGCTGCTGGGTCATGTCCGTCCAGATGAGGCCCGGCGCGACTGCGTTCACCCGGACACCGAACTGCCCGTTGTCGAGCGCCGCGGCCTTCGTGAAGTTCGAGACGCCGCCCTTCGCCGCGTTGTACGGGCTCATCCGCCAGTCGGCGTCCATCCCGGAGACCGATGACGTGTTCACGACCGACCCCTTGGTCTCCCGCAGGAACGGCAGCGTCGCCCGCGTGCCGTAGAACACGCTCGACAGATCGGTCTCGATGACCCGGTGCCACTCGTCGGGCTCGATGTCGGTGATGTCGCCGGAGGTGAAGGTGCCGGCGTTGTTCACGAGCACGTCGACGCGGTCCCACCGATCCACCGCGCCGGACACGATCGTCTCCCACGCCGCCGGGTCGGCCACGTCGGCCTGCAGCGCGACCGCACGACCGGTCGGCAGGCTGTCGGCGACGGCACGGACCTTGTCCTCGACACTGTCGACGAGCAGCACGGCAGCTCCCTCGTCGACGAACGCCCGCGCGGTGGCCTCGCCGATGCCCGACCCGGCTCCCGTGACGATCGCGACCTTGCCCTCGAACCGCTTGTCCATGTGTGTCTCCTCTCGATGCACTGGTCGTGCCGCAGGAGACGCCGTCGGCCCGGGGGCACGGACGACCACGGTGCCCGCACCCGCCTGGGCGCGTGTGCAGGCGGGACGGAGGCTGCACCGGTGCCGGCGTGGAGGGTACGGAGACGACGGGAGGCGCGGCGCGGGGCGGACCCGCGCCGCGCCGCGCCTCCCGGCCGGACGATCAGGCGGTGGTCTCGTCGAGGTCGAGGTTCCGGTCCAGCGAGATCATCGGGATCGACGCCGTGATGACGGAGCCGTCCGCCCGGAGCGTGCCCTGGATGTCGCTCGTGGTGGGCGCGTGCCCGCTCATCCGGGGCCCGTGGTGGGCGAGCGGCACGACCGTCGGCTCCCCCGCGGTGACGTCCCACTGCTGGTTGTGCACCCACGCGGTGAAGCCCTCGCCGGTCTCCACCGTGAAGGTCATCGTGTCCTCCTCGAGGTCGACCCGGACGCGCGAGCCGTGCACCTGGATGCGGTAGGTCAGGCGCTCCCAGTCCTTCGGCAGGCGCGGGTTGAACGTCATCCGGCCACCGTGGTCGCGCATGCCGCCGAAGCCGTTCACGAGCGCACCCCAGATGCCGCCCGTCGACGCGATGTGCACGCCGTCCGCGGTGTTGCCGTGCAGGTCGGCGAGGTCGACGTAGAGCGCCGTGAGGAAGTACTGCGCCGCCAGGTCGTGGTACCCGACCTCGGCCGCCATGATCGACTGGACCACGGCGGAGAGCGTCGAGTCACCGGTCGTCAGGGCGTCGTAGTAGTCGAAGTCGCGACGCTTCTCGGCCGCGGTGAACTCGTGGCCCTGCAGGAACAGCGCGAGCACGACGTCGGCCTGCTTGAGCACCTGGAACCGGTAGATCACCAGCGGGTGGTAGTGCAGCAGCAACGGTCGCTTGGACTCGGGCGTGTTCTCGAGGTCCCAGAGCTCCTTGTCGAGGAACTGGGCGTCCTGCGGGTGGACGCCGCGGTGCGGGTCGAACGGGATCTCCATCGACTCGGCGGCGTGCTCCCACTCGGTGACCTCGTCGTCGACGAGCCCGGTGCGCCGGACCATGCGGCCGTACTCCTCCGGGTCGTCGGTCGCGAGCTGCCGGCAGGCGTTCACCGCGAACCACAGGTTGGCCCGCGCCATCACGTTCGTGTAGAGGTTGTCGTCGACGACCGTCGTGTACTCGTCGGGCCCGGTGACCCCGTCGATGTGGAACTTCCGGTCGCCGTTCGACCGCCAGAAGCCCAGGTCGGACCACAGGCGGGCGGTCTCGACCAGGATGTCGATCGCCCCGCGCTTCAGGAAGTCGGTGTCACCCGAGGCCCGCACGTACTGCATGAGCGCATGGGCGATGTCCGCATCGATGTGGTACTGCGCGGTCCCGGCCGCGTAGTACGCGCTCGACTCCTCGCCGTTGATCGTCCGCCACGGGAAGAGCGCCCCGCGCTGGTTCAGCTCCCGCGCCCGCGACCGAGCGGCGTCGAGCATGTTGTAGCGGAAGCGCAGCGCGTTCCGCGCGACGATCGGCGCCGTGTACGACAGGAACGGCAGGACGTAGATCTCCATGTCCCAGAAGTAGTGACCGCCGTACCCAGAGCCCGTGACGCCCTTCGCCGCGATGCCGTGCCCGTCGGTGCGGGCGGTGGCCTGCGCGAGCATGAACAGGTTCCACCGGACCGCCTGCTGGATCGCGGGCTGCCCCGGGATCTCGACGTCGCTGCGCGTCCAGTAGTCGTCCATCCACGCGCGCTGCTTGGCGAAGGTCTCCTCGACCGTCTCGGCGCGCGCACGGTCGAGCGTCCGCTCGCACCGGTCGGCGAGCTCCCGCGCCGGCACCCCGCGGGACGTGTGGTAGACCATGTGCTTCACGAGTCGGATCGGCACCCCGGCGCGGGCCTGCACGCGGTAGACGTGCTTCGCGAGGTCGTCCTCGATCGACGACGCCTCGTCCCACGAGTTCTCGGTCTCCAGGTGGTGCTCGACACCGACGCAGATCGTCATGCCCGAGCTCGACGCCTGGTAGCCGAGCAGCGAACGGCCGCCCGTGCTGCGCTTGAGCTTCGGCTCGAGCACCCGCTCGGTGAACGCCTCGGCCTTGCGGGGGTCGAAGGCGTTCGCCGCAGCCCGCATGCCCGCGTGGTACTCGTCCTGCACGTCCTGCCGGTTGAGGATCTGGCTCGACAGCAGGATCGAGGCGTCCCCGTCGAGCACGGTGACCTCGTAGTCGATGACGGCGAGGTGCCGGTCGGTGAAGGACACGAGTCGACGGGCACGGATGAGCACGCGCTTGCCGGACGGCGTCGACCACTCGGTCTCGCGGTACAGGTAGCCGCCGCGGAACTCGAGCCGACGGGTGTGCCGCAGGATGTCGGCCTCGGCCAGGACCAGCGGCTCGTCGTCGACGTACAACCGGATGACCTTGGCGTCGGGCGCGTTGATGATCGTCTGCCCGGTCTTGGCGAAGCCGAAGGCGTCCTCGGCGTGCCGGATCGGCCAGGTCTCGTGGAAGCCGTTGACGTACGTGCCGTACTGCACGCCGCCGCGGCCCTCGTCGAGGTTGCCGCGCAGGCCGAGGTAGCCGTTGCCGACCGCGAAGTTCGTCTCCGCGACGCCCTGCTCGTCCGGGGCGTACTCGGTCTCGACGAGCGCCCACTCGTCGACCGGGTAGCGGACGCGGTCGAGGGGGTCGGAGGTGATGGGGTTCATGGCGTGTGCTCCGTGGGAGGGAGGAGTCGTGCGGTGGTCGGACGGTCTGGCCACGCCGTCGGGGCCGTTCCGGTGGGACGGGAGGCTAGCTGGTGCGCGGGGCCGGGAGCTGGTCGACGAGTTCGGCGAGGTCCTGGACGACGACGTCCGCGCCGTGCTCGCGCAGCGCGTCGGCTCCGGCGCCGCGGTCCACGCCGACGACGAGCCCGAAGGCGCCGTTCCGACCGGCCTCGACCCCGCTCGTGGCGTCCTCGACGACGACGCACTCGGCCGGGGCCAGCCCGAAGCGCCCGGCGGCGTCGAGGTAGGTGTCCGGCGCGGGCTTGCCGGCGAGGCCGTCCTGACGCGCGACCAGGCCGTCGACGACCACCGGGAAGTGGTCGAGGATGCCCGCCGTGCGCAGGACCTGCGTCGCGTTCGCCGAGCTCGACACGACGGCGACCTGCATGCCGGCGGCGATCGCGGCGACGAGGAACCGGAGCGACCCCGGGTACGGCTCGACGCCGTGCTCGGTCAGCTCGGCCGTGAACTCGGCGTTCTTGCGGTTGCCGAGCGCGCACACGGTGTCGCTCCCGGGGGCGTCGTCCGGCGCGCCCTGCGGGACCTCGATGCCCCGGGACGCGAGCAACGAACGGACCCCGTCGTAGCGGGGCTTGCCGTCGATGTGGTCGAAGTAGTCCTGCTCCGTGTACGGCGCAGCGCCGTGCTCGGACAGGAACGGCGTGAACAGGCGGCTCCACGCGCGCATGTGCACGTCGGCGGTGGGCGTCAGCACGCCGTCCAGGTCGAACAGGAGTGCCCGCGTGTCGGCGAGTCGTGCGGGCGTGCGCCGGTCCGGCATCGTCATCGGAGTTCCTCTGGTCTCGGTGGTCGGTTCGGCTCCGATCGAGTCTAGGACCGCCCCGGCTCGGACGCTCAGGCTCGGGAGGACCCGTGTCGACCGCGCCGAGCGGACCTTCCGGGAGCGCTCGGACCGCTCCCCGTCGAGGTTGGGCGTGACGGAAGGCACCACATGAGCACCACCACGACGGCCCAGGACGGCTCGGGCTCGAAGCTCAAGCAGGCGATCACCGGCCCGCTCCTGTTCCTCTTCATCCTCGGCGACGTGCTCGGCGCCGGCATCTACGCCCTCATGGGCACCCTGTCGAAGGACGTCGGCGGCGCGCTCTGGGCACCGCTGGTCCTCGCGCTGCTCCTGGCCCTGCTGACCGCGGGCTCGTACGCCGAGCTCGTGACGAAGTACCCGAAGGCCGGTGGCGCCGCGGTGTTCGCCGAGCGGGCGTACAAGACGCCGATCGTGTCGTTCCTCGTCGGCTTCAGCATGCTCGCCGCCGGTGTCACGAGCGCCGCGGGGCTCTCACTGGCGTTCGCGGGCGACTACCTCGGCACCTTCGTGGACCTGCCGCCGGTGCCGACGGCGATCGTGTTCCTCGCACTCGTCGCCTGCCTGAACGCCCGGGGCATCTCCGACTCGCTGCGCAGCAACGTCGTCATGACGATCATCGAGGTCTCCGGCCTGGTCATCGTCATCGTGGTCGTCGCGGTCATGCTGGGCGGTGGCGGCGGCGACGTCTCGCGCATCGGCGCCTTCCCCGCCGAGGCGAACCCCGCACTCGCGACCCTGAGCGCCGCGATCGTCGCCTACTACTCGTTCGTCGGCTTCGAGACCTCGGCGAACATCGCCGAGGAGGTCCGCGACGTCCGTCGCATCTACCCCCGCGCGCTGTTCGGGTCCCTCGCCGCCGCCGGCGTCGTCTACGTGCTCGTCGCGCTCGCGAGCTCGATCGCCCTGCCGGCCTCGGAGCTGTCCGGGTCGAGCGGCCCCCTGCTGGCCGTCGTGTCGGCGACCGGCGTGCCGATCCCCGACTGGGTGTTCAGCCTCATCGCCCTGGTCGCCGTCGCGAACGGCGCGCTCCTCACGATGATCATGGCGAGCCGCGTCACGTACGGCATGGCGGAGCAGCGGCTCCTGCCCGCCCTGCTCGCGAAGGTCCTGCCGAACCGGAAGACCCCGTGGGTCGCCATCGTCGCGACCACCGTCGTCGCGATGCTCCTGACGCTCGTCGGTGACGTCGGAACCCTCGCCGAGACCGTCGTGCTCCTGCTGCTGTTCGTCTTCATCAGCACGAACGTCGCCGTGCTGGTGCTGCGGAAGGACAGGGTCGAGCACGACCACTTCCGTGTGTGGACGTGGGTGCCGGTGCTCGGGGTGGCGTCCTGCATCCTGCTGCTCACGCAGCAGAGCGGGCAGGTCTGGCTGTACGCCGCCCTGCTGCTGGCCGTAGGCGTGGTGCTGTACTTCGTCGCCCGTGCGACGGGCCGCCGGACCGGTCGCGACCACGAGGCGGGCCGCATCCACTGATCACTCCCCGATCAGCCGACGGTCTGGAGGCTCGGTGCCGGCTGGCACCGAGCCTCCGGTCTGTCGTGTGGTCGCGTCAGCCCAGGGTGCGCACCCAGTCCTGGACGGCCGCGCTGATCTGCGCCCGCGCGTCCTCGCGTGAGATCGTCGCCGTGCGGTCGCCGGGCTGGTCGCCGTACGCGCCGAAGTCGGCGTGGTTCGCACCCTCGATCTCGACCATCCGCGCCGTGGAGGGGAGTTCGTCGCGGGCGGCGGCGACTCTGTCGGGCGTCGAGAGGCCGTCGCGGGAGCCGGAGACGCTGAGGACCTGGACGTACGAACGAGCGATGTCGTTCGCGCAGTAGCTGCCGAGCAGCAGCAGACCGTCCGCGTCCTGCGCGAGCTGGCACGCGCGGACCCCGCCGAGCGAGTGGCCGCCGACCGCCCAGGTGCGGACACCGGGTGCGTGCGCCTCGAAGGTCGCCAGCGGGCGGGTGTCGAAGAACGCCAGGTTCAGCGTCGGCTTCGTGATGACGACGGTGGTGCCCGAGGCGACGACCTGGCGGAAGGTCGCCATGTACGCGAAGGGGTCGACCTTCGCGCCCGGGATGAAGACGATCCCCTTGCCGTCGTCGCTGCCCGTCGGGGTCATCACGACGCTGTCGCCCACGTCGCGCACGGCCACACGGTCGTCCCGCCAGACCTGCAGCGCAGCGCTCCTGGTGCCCTGCATGACGATGTTCGCGTACACGAGGAAGACCACCGCGAGCAGCACCACCACGGTGACGACCCAGGCGGTCCAGCGGAGTGCTCGGTTCACGGTCGGTCCTCCTCGTCCGGCCGGTCCTCGTCGGGCCGGTCCTCATCGGGCCGGTCCTCGTCGGGCCGGTCCTCGTCGGGCCGGTCCTCGTCGGGCCGACGGGCCGTCACGGTCAGCCAGCGCTCCTCGGCGCCGGGGCGGGTGGTCTCACGGACCCGGACGTCGGTCCACCCGGCGGTCGTGACGGCTGCCGCGAGGGCGTCCTCGTCCCAGTAGGTGAACCAGCGGGGGTCGTCGAGCTTCCGGTCGCTCCAGCCATCACCCTGGCCGTCGCGGTCGCCCCGCTTCACCGTCGCCGCGAGGACGCCACCGGGGCGGACCGCCCGGCGCGCGCGCTCGAGCACGGCGGGGGTGTCCGACCGCGCGACGTGCAGGAGGACCGCGTTCGCGACGACGGCGTCGTACGGGCCGCCCCAGCCGTCGCGGCGGACGTCGAGCACGCGGGCCTCGTGGCCGGCGACGCGGAGCCGGTCGACGAACGCCGTGGTGCCGTCGGTCCGGTCGACACGGAGTCCCGCTGCCTCGAGCGCGTCCGCGTCCCGACCTGGGCCGGAGCCGAGTTCCAGGACGTGGGCGCCGTCGGGCACGAGGCCGAGCAGGTCGTCGACGAGTCCCGCGCGGTGGTCGTCGGTCCGTTCCGTCCAGCGGTCGGCGCCGCGCTCGTACGCGAGGAGCGTGCGCTCGGCGGTGAGGTCGCGGCGCATCACGGTCTCGGTCCGGCCGTCCGGCAGCCGGTCGCCGGGGGTGTCCGTCGCGGTGAACCCGATGCGCTCGTACGCCCGGCGTGCGCGGTCGTTGTCCGGCATCACCGAGAGCTCGAGGTGTTCGGTCCCCTGCGCGACGAGCACGCGAGCGACCTCGTCGACGAGGCGTGCGACGAGCCCCCGACCGCGGGCGCCCGGCGCGACCCACATCGAGATCAGCTCGGCCAGCGCGGGGTCGTCCGGGTCGGGGACCCCGCTCGCCATCCCGACGGTGTCGCCCTCCTCGACCGCGAGCAGGTCGACCGCGCCCGGCAGCGACAACCGGGTGCGCCAGCGGTGTTCCGGAGCGTCCTGCCAGTCCTCGAGGCGGGAGCCGAACGCCTGAGGCGCGTCGGTGAGGGCGGCGAGGCGGACCGGGCGCCAGACGGCCCAGTCCTCGGCGGTCACCCGGCGCAGCTCGATGGTCACGGATCGACGGTACCGCCCGCTCGTGTCCGGGGGACGCGGGCGGTACCGGCGGTGTGCGTGGTCAGGACGCCGGTGTGAGGTCGTACATCGTCACGCCGTCGACCGTCGTCGGCTCGAAGTGCGCGGCGACCCACTCGGCGATCTCGGCTGCGGCGTCGCTCCCGCTGCTGCTGGTGCTGGTGCTGCCACCGACGAACCAGTGCACCTTCCCCGCGGCGACGAGGGCCCGGAACTCCGCCAGGGTCGGGGCCGGGTCGGTGCCGTTGTAGCCGCCGATCGCCATCACGGGGTCGCCCGTCGCGAGCTGGTACGCGGCGGCGCTGTTCGACCCGACGGTCGCGGCGGCCCAGGTGTACTGGTCGGCGTCCGCGGACAGCGCGGCGACGACCTCGTCGGACACCTCGGTCGAACCGCCGAGCAGGTTCGTGCCGCCGCCGGGGGCGTTCGTGCGGCCGTCGGTGCCGCCTGCGGTCCCCGGGCCGTTCGCGTTCTGGCGCGTCCCGTTCTGGCCGGTCCCGTTCTGGCCGGTCGCGTTCTGTCCGGTCGTGTTCTGGCCGGTCCCGTTCTGGCCGGTCTGGCCGCCCGGTGCTCCGCCGGGGCCGCCCTGACCGCCGGGCGCTCCCTGGCCGCCGGGCGCTCCCTGGCCGCCGGGACCACCCTGACCACCGGGCGCGCCGCCGCGACCCCCGCCGGACCCGCTCGTCGTGACGCTCGGCCCGGCCGACGGGAGCGCACCCGTGTGCCCGACCGTGGTGGTCTGCACCGAGAACGCCGTCGGCCCGAGCAGCGCCGCGACGAGCACGGTCGCCACCGTCGCCCCCGCGAGGCCCCGACCGCGCGGCGGCAGCAGGACGAGGACGGTCCCGACGACGGCCGCGACGAGGACCACCCACCGGATCCACGGTTGCCACGACGACGCCTGGGACAGCAGCGCGGACGACCACGCTCCGGAGAGTGCGACGACGCCGGCGGCGGCGATGCGCCAGGCGAGCACCGCGCGGCGCTGCCACAGGAGCCCGGCACCGATGCCGACCACGCCCGCGATGTACGGCGCGAGCGCCACCGTGTAGTACGGGTGGAAGATCCCGCCCATGAAGCTGAAGACCAGCCCGGTGACGAGCAACGAGCCGCCGAGCACCAGCACGGTCGCGAGCCGCGGGTCACGGCGGCGACGGACCCCGATCGCGACGAGGGACACGACGAGCAGCACGAGCGCGGTCGGCAGCAGCCAGGTCACCTGCGTGCCGAACTCCGAGCCGAACAGCCGGGTCAGGCCGGTCGAGCCCCACGAGCCCGCCCCGGTCGTCCCGCCGGGCACGACGCTCCCCGTCTCGTCGCCCGTGACCCGGCCGAGTCCGTTGTAACCGAAGGTCAGCTCGAGGAAGCTGTTCGTCTGCGACCCGCCGACGTACGGCCGAGCCGAGGCCGGCACGAGTTCGACGATCGCGACCCACCACCCGGCGGAGACCACCACGGCGAGCGCCGCCGCGGACAGGTGCCCGATCCGCCGGAGCACCGGGCGGGGCGACGCGAGGAGGTACACCCCGACCAGGGGCGGCAGCACGAGGAACGCCTGCAGCTGCTTCGTCAGGAAGCCGAGCCCGACGAGCACGCCGGCCCAGACGACCCACCGCATCCGCCCGGACTCGACCCCGCGCAGCGTCAGGGCGATCGCCCCGACGGTGAGCAGCACGAGCAGGGCGTCCGGGTTGTCGTAGCGGAACATGAGGGTCGCGACCGGGGTCGTGGCCAGGACCGCACCCGCGGTCAGGGCGGCGCCGGCCGAGAACCGGCGCCGGACGATCCGGTACAGGACCGCCACCGACGCGACGCCCATCAACGCCTGCGGCACGAGGATCGACCACGAGTTCAGCCCGAACAACCGGACGGAGATGCCGATCACCCAGAGGAATGCCGGCGGCTTGTCGACCGTGATCGCGTTCGCGGCGTCGGAGGAGCCGTAGAAGAACGCCTCCCAGCTCTGGCTCCCCGCCTGCACCGCCGCCGAGTAGAACGCGTTCGCCCAGCCGTTCACGCCGAGGTTCACGACGTAGAGGACAGCGGTCACGAGCAGCAGCCCGAGGAACGCGGGGCGCTCCCACCGCGCGGTGTCCGCACCGCCGCGGACGAGACCGACCAGGCGGTCGCGGACGCCGAGCGGACGGATGGGTGGCGGGAGCAGGCGCGGTCGCTCGGTGGGGATCGTCTCGGTCATGCCCACGAGCGTGCGACCGCCACGTGCGCGGATCGTCGGCGCAGCCTTGGACCCTCCTAAGGGACTGGCACGGGCGGGACCAGCAGCCGGCTCCACGCGACCTCGTGCCCGAGCTGCCCGGTCGCGCGGAACAGCTCGACCTGCGTCGTGCCGGCGAGCACGGTCGCGAGCTCCGCGCGATCGGCCGGCGCGAAGCCGAGGCCCTGCCAGAACTGCCCGGACCGCCGACTGAACAACCACGCCCGTCGCGCCCCGCCCGCAGTCGCCTCCGCCATCGCGAACCGAGCGAGCGCCGCACCGCGACCCGAGCCGCGCAGTGCCGGTCCGACGGCGACGCTGCGGAGGAGGGCGTGCCTCCCGTCCGGCCCGGTCTCGTACCCGGTGGTACCGACGACGGCGCCGCCCTGACCACGGAGCGCCCAGAGCCGGACGCCCGGGTCCGACAGCCCCGCGACCGTCAGGTCGCACGCCGACAGGAAGGCGTGCACCTCGTCGACGTCGTCCGGCCCGACGCGGACCGGCGTCGGCTCAGCGAGCGGCACGGACCGGCACGTCGGTCGCCGACGACAGCGGCCAGCGCCGGTCGAGCCAGGGGCCGAGCACCGAGTCGAGCAGGAACCGTCCGGCCAGCCGCCCGACCACCCAGTACGCCCCGACGAGCAGGAACACCAGCGAGGACCACACGTGCAGGACGAGGAGCAGGACCGTGACGATCCCGAAGGCGATCCCGGCCGCGGAGTACAGCGACCAGAACCCGCTGACGAACCGGTCACGCGCGGCCTGCTCCGACGCAGCCGCAGCCGCGGCGGCCTCGGTCCGCTCGTCGAGCCCGCGCACGCCCGGCTCCAGCTCCGCGGGGTCGTCCTGCGCGAAGAGCTCCCGCACCGGGACCTCGAGCGCCCGGGCGATCGCGGACAGGGTCTCGAGGCTCGCGTCGTTCCCGCCCTCGAGTCGTTGCACGGTCCGGACGGCCACGCCGCTCGCCTCGGCCAGCCGTTCCTGGGTCCAGCCGCGCTCACGTCGGAGGGTGGCGATCCGCATCTCGTTCATGGTGCCGAGCCTAGGAACGCCCGGGGCGACAGCACCACGACACGGACACGACACGCACCCGCCAGTGCCCCGCCACCCGGGCGCCGGCGCCCTTCTGCGGGTCAGTCGTCGGTGTCGACCGTGTTCGTGACGACCTCGCCGCTGCCGGCGTCGATCCGGATGCTGTGCTTCGTCCCGGCGTCGTCGCGGACGTCACCCTCCCAGACGACCGTGCCGGCGTGGTCGTCGAGTCCGAGCTCGGTGACCGTGCCGGGCATCGTCTCGACGAGCGTGGATGCTGCCTGCGCGACGGACAGGTCTGCGGCGTCGACGAACCGCTGGTTCTCCGCGACGTCCTCGGCGTCCGTGGTGTCCTTCGTCGGACCGGCGGTGGTGCGCTCCCCGTCGGCGGCCACGTGGACCTCCTGCTCGTTGCCGTCCGCGGTCACGACGAGCACCTCCCACGAGGTACCGCCGGCCTCCTGCTCGATCGAGGTGACGGTGCCCGAGCCGACGGCCTCCCGTGCGGTCTCCGCAGCGGCTCCGAGGGCGTCGTTCCCGGCGGCGTCGGAACCGCTGCCCGTGCTGCCGCTCGCGCTGCCGTCGGTCGCCGTCACGGAGGGTGCCGAGGCAGCCGGGGCGGCCGTGTCGTCGCGGTCGTCGTCACCGGCGCAGCCGGCGAGCGCCAGCGCCCCGACGAGTGGGAGCGCGGAGAGGAGGGCGATGCGGCGGGCGGTGGTCTTCGTCGTGGTCTGCATGCGGCAAGCCTGCGGAACGGGCGCTGAAGCGGGCCTGAAGCCACCTGGGGCGACGCCGGGGGTGTCCGGGACCGCCCTCGGCAGCGCGTCAGTCGTGCAGCAGCGGGAGCCGGACCGTGAACCGGGCCCCGCCCGCCGGGGCCGTCGAGACCGCGGTGCTGCCGCCGTGCGCCCGGACGACGGCGTCGACGATCGCGAGCCCCAGACCCGACCCACCCGCGTCCCGGGCACGGCCCTCGTCGAGCCGCACGAAACGGTCGAACACGCGCTGCCGGTCCTGCTCCAGGATCCCCTGTCCGTCGTCGTCGACGGTGAGGACCGCGTCGTCGCCGGTCCCGACGAGCGTGACCGTCACGGTGCTCGCGGCGTGCCGGACGGCGTTGTCGACGAGGTTCCGCACCGCCCGGGCGAGCAGCCGGTCGTCCCCGCCGACCCGCGCGGGAGCGACACCGGACACGTCCACGCGGACGGCCTCGGCCCCCGCGGACCGCGACCCCTCCGCGAACACGAGGTCGTCGAGGTCCACCGCCCGGTCACGGGTACGGCCCCGCTCGTCGACACGGGTGAGCAGGAGGAGCGACTCGACGAGGTCCTGCAGCCGGGCACCCTCGTCGAGGACGACCGCGGCCAGCTCGGCCGTCCCGGTGACGTCGGGGTGCGCCCGGGCGACCTCGGCGTGCTGCCGGATCGTCGCGAGCGGGGACCGCAGCTCGTGCGACGCATCGGAGACGAAGCGCTGCTGGGCCTCCTGCGACGCCTCGAGCCGCGCGAGCATCCGGTTCATCGTGGCGGCGAGACGGTCGACCTCGTCCCCCGAGCCCGGTTCCGCCACGCGCGCGTGCAGGTTCGCGCCCTCGACGTCGTCGACCTCGCGGCGCATCCGGTCGACCGGACGGAGCGCTCGACCGACGACGAACCACGTCACGAGCGACATGAGGGCCACGACGACCGGGACGGCGACGACGAGCAGCACGGACACGGTCCGAACGGCGGCGTCGGCGTCCTCGAGCGGCAGCCCGACGACGAGCACACTCTCGGTGCCGTCCGGCAGCTCGACGTCGTCGGACACGAGGGACCAGCGCTCGCCGTCGTGCCGGTACCGGGACTCCTCGGCGCCGGAGAGGGCCGCGTCGGGACTGTCCTCGGCCCGCGCGAGCACCCGGCCGGTGCCGTCCTGCAGCTGGGCGAGCACGTCGTCGCCCTCGGCCTCGACGGCGGCGGCACCGTCCGTCTCCACCCGTGCGGAGAGGCCGTCGAGCGTCTGCTCGGCCGACGACCGGACGCCGTCGGACAGCGAGCCCCGGAGGACCCCGACGAAGGCGACCGCCCCGATCACGAGCGCGACGAGGACGACGACCGCCGCGCCTCCCGTCGCGCGTGCACGGATGCTGCGCGGCCGTCGGACCCGCCGCGACCGGTCAGCCACCGTCGGCGTCCAGGCGGTAGCCGGCCCCGCGGACGGTCTCGATCGCGGTCCGGCCGAACGGCCGGTCGACCTTCCGGCGCAGGTGCCCGACGTACACCTCGACGATGTTCGGGTCGCCCGCGAAGTCGTCGTCCCAGACGTTCGCGATGACGTCGCGCTTCGACAGCACCTGACCCGCGTGCCGCATGAGGTACTCGAGGACCGTGAACTCCCGGCTCGTCAGGTCGAGCAGGTCCTCGCCCCGCCACACCCGTCGCTCCGCCGGGTCGAGACGCAGGTCGCCGGCCCGGAGGACCGTGGGGCGTTCCCGGGACCCCCTGCGGACGAGCGCACGGAGACGCGCGACGAGCACCGGGAACGAGAACGGCTTGGTCACGTAGTCGTCGGCACCGGCGTCGAGGGCGTCGACCTGGTCCCACTCACCGTCCTTCGCGGTCAGCATGAGCACGGGGGTCCAGTCCTGCTCGGCGCGGAGCGTCTCGCACACCTTCCAGCCGCTCATGCCCGGCATCATCAGGTCGAGGACGATGGCGTCGTACGGGTGCTCACGGGCGTACCAGAGCCCGTCGACCCCGTCGTGCGCGACGTCGACGGCGAAGCCCTCGGCCTGCAGCCCGGCGCGGATGCCGTCCGCGAGCCGCACCTCGTCGTCGACGACCAGCACACGCATCGTCCGAGCATGGCGGCGCGGCCTGAACCGGCGCTGAAGGGAGGGCTCAGGCCCCGCTCGGGTCGAACCGGTACCCCATGCCCGACTCGGTCACGAGGAACCGCGGGTGCGACGGCTCGGGCTCGAGCTTCCGCCGCAGCTGCGCCATGTAGAGCCGCAGGTACCCGGAGTCGTTGCCGTGCGTCGGACCCCAGACCTCGGTCAGGAGCATCTCGCGGGTCATCAGCCGCCCGGGGTTCGTGACGAGGACCTCGAGCAGCCGCCACTCGGTCGGGGTGAGCCGGATCGCGGGGCCGGTCGGCGGGGTGACCTGCTTCGCGACGAGGTCCACCACGAGGTCCCCGATCGTGACGGTCGGGGTCGCGCCTGCGGTGGCCGCCGCGGTCGCCTGCCGTCGCCCGAGGGCCCGGAGCCGGGCGAGCAGCTCGTCCATCTGGAAGGGCTTCGTCACGTAGTCGTCGGCACCGGCGTCGAGCGCGTCGACCTTGTCCGACGAATCGGTCCGCCCGGAGAGCACGAGCACCGGCACCTGCGACCACGCGCGGATGCCCTCGAGCACCCCGATGCCGTCGAGGCGGGGCATGCCGAGGTCGAGCATGACGATGTCGGGGCGCTCGGTGATCACGGCGTCGATGGCGGCCCGACCGTCCCGGGCGGTGGCGACGTCGTACCCGCGCGCGGCGAGCGTGACGGACAGGGCGCGGACGAGCTGTGCGTCGTCGTCGGCGATGAGGACCTTCGTGCTCACTTGACATCCACTCCCAGGTGTCCGGCGATCGGCAGCCGCACGACGACGGTGAGCCCGCCGCCCGGGGTGTCGTCGACCTCGATGGTGCCGCCCATGCCCTCGGTGAACCCACGGGCGAGGGCCAGCCCGAGGCCGAGGCCGGTCTCGTTGTCGGTGTCGCCGAGCCGCTGGAAGGGCTGGAACACCTCGCCGCGGCGGTCCTCGGGGATGCCGGGTCCGTGGTCGGCGACACGCAGCTCGACCCCGCCGCCGAAGGCGCTGGCGGCGACCCGGACCCGGGTGCCCTCGGGGGCGTAGCGCTGCGCGTTCGCGAGCAGGTTGACGACGACGCGCTGCAGGAGCACCGGGTCGGCGAGGACCGGGGGCAGGTCGGCGGGCAGGTCGAGGTCGACGTCGTCCGGCCCGAGTTCGAGCTCGTCGAGCGCGGGGGCGACGACCGTCTCGAGCGCGGTGGGCAGCGGGGTGACGGCGAGCACCCCGGCCTGGACCCGGCTGACGTCGAGCAGGTCGGCCAGCAGGACCGCCAGTTGACCGAGGCTCTCGTCGGCGGTGGCGAGCAGTGCCTCCCGGTCGGGTGCCGACAGCTGGATGTCGGACGCCCGCAACGTCTGCACGGCGGCGGAGGCCGCCGCGATCGGCCGGCGCACGTCGTGGCCGACGGCCGCGAGGATGGCGCTCCGTACCCGGTCGGCCGCCGCGATCCGCTCGGCGTCGACCGCGGTGCGGGTGAGTCGGCGGTGCTCGACCGCGGCGTCGAGCTGCTGCTCGACGACGCGCAGCAGCCGGCGCTGGGTCGGGTCGTCGGGTGCGCCGGAGAACTCCAGGACGGCACCGGACGGGAGGCTCGTGGTCGCGTCCGGCCCGTCGGCGAACGTCCCCGACGTGGCCGGGACCTCCTCGCCCTGCCGGATCCGCACGCCGGTGAACCCGAACGCCTCGCGGGTGCGGTCGAGCAGCGCCTGCAGGGCGTCGTCACCGCGGAGGACGCTGCCGGCGATCCCGACGAGCAGCCCGGACTCGGCGGCCGCGCGACGGGCGGCTCGACTGCGGCGGGCGGACCGGTCGACCACGAAGCTGACCAGGACGGCACTGATCACGTACATCACGAGGGCCACCAGGTGCCACGGTTGCTGGACGGTGACCATGTAGAGGGGTTGCACGAAGAAGTAGTCGAGGCTCAGGCCGGAGAGCACCGCGGTGAAGACCGCCGGCCACATCCCGCCGGTCAGGGCGACGACGAGCACGAGCAGCTGGTACGACAGCACGTCGACCGTGATCGAGTCGGGATCGCTGCCGAGCGACAGCAGCCAGGTCAGCAGCGGGCCGAGCAGCAGCGAGACCGCGAACGCCGCGGCGATGCGGCCGCGCGAGAGGCTGCCGCCGAGCTTCGGCAGGGCGAACCCGCCGCCGGCGCGCTCGTGCGTGACGACGTGCACGTCGATGTCGCCGGACTCGCGGACCACCGTGTTGCCGATGCCCGGTCCGGTCAGTGCGGCGGCGAGGCGGCTGCGACGGCTGACGCCGATCACGATCTGGGTCGCGTCGACCGACTTCGCGAAGCGCACGAGGGTGCTCGGCACGTCGTCGCCGACCACCTGGTGGTACGTCCCGCCGAGCTGCTCGAGCAGGGCGCGCTGCTTGCCGAGCGCGCCGGGGTGGCGCTCGCGCAGCCCGTCGTTCGTCGTGACGTGCACAGCCGCGAGCTCTCCACCGGCACTGCGGGCGGCGATGCGGGCACCGCGGCGCAGCAGGGTCTCGCCCTCGGGACCGCCGGTCAACGCGACGAGCACGCGCTCCCGGGTCTCCCACCGATGGTCGATGCCGTGCTCGGCGCGGTAGGCCTTGAGCGCGTCGTCGACCTCGTCGGCGAGCCAGAGCAGGGCGATCTCGCGCAGCGCGGTGAGGTTGCCGAGGCGGAAGTAGTTCGACAGCGCCGCGTCGATGCGGGCGGCCGGGTAGACCAGCCCGTCCGAGAGCCGTTCGCGCAGGGACGCCGGCGACAGGTCGACGACCTCGATCTGGTCGGCGGCGCGGACCACGGCGTCGGGGACGGTCTCGCGCTGCACCGTGCCGGTGATCTCCCGGACGACGTCGCCGAGGGACTGCATGTGCTGGATGTTCACGGTCGAGATGACGCTGATGCCGGCGGCGAGGAGCTCCTCGACGTCCTGCCAGCGCTTCTCGTTCGGGCTGCCCGGGGCGTTCGTGTGCGCGAGTTCGTCGACGAGGGCGACGTCGGGTGCCCGTGCCACGACCGCGTCGAGGTCCATGTCGTCGAGTGCGACGCCGCGGTGCTCGACGACGCGGCGGGGCACGAGCTCGAGACCGTCGACCAGGGCTGCGGTGGCGGCTCGCTCGTGGGTCTCGACGACGGCGACGACGACGTCCCGGCCTTCGGCGCGCAGCCGGTGGCCCTCCTCGAGCATCGTGTACGTCTTGCCGACACCCGGAGCGGCGCCGAGCAGCACCCGGAGTTTCCCGCGCTTCACGTGCTCATCCTCCCGCGGTTCGGTGTGGTGTGGTGTGGTTGTGGTGCGTGGTGCGCCGTGCTGCCGAACAACCGGAAGCACGTCGCACCACGCGGTTCCGCGGCGCGAGGTGCTTCCGGTTGTGCTGGCGGCTCCGCCCTCGGGCCGGACCGGGCCGGACCGGGCCGGCCACGGCCGGGCCGCCCTCGGCTCGGGCCAGGCCGGGCCAGACCGGCCGGACCGGCAGGCCGGACCGTCAGCGTTCGGCGGCCAGGGCCAGGTTCAGCTCGAGGACGTTCACGACCGGCTCGCCGAGGAACCCGACCTGCCGGGACTCGGTGTGCCGCTCGACGAGCGTGCGGACCGTCGACTCCGACAGACCCCGGGCGTCGGCCACCCGGGCCACCTGCTGCAGCGCGTACTCCGGGCTGATGTCCGGGTCGAGCCCCGAGCCCGAGGCCGTCACCGCGTCGGCGGGTACGTCGGCAGCGCTGACCCCGTCGGCCTCCGCCACGGCGGCCCGCCGCTCCTCGATGCTCTTGAGCAGGTCGGGGTTGTTCGGCCCGAGGTTCGAGCCGGACGAGGCGTTCGCGTCGTAGCCGTCCTCGCCCGCGGCACTCGGACGCGACTGGAACCAGCGGTCGGCCTGGGCACCCGCGAAGGACTGCCCGATCAGGGACGAGCCGACGACCTTCCCGGAGGAGTCGGTGACCATCGAGCCGTTCGCCTGGTCGTGGAAGGCCGCCTGCCCGACGCCCCACACCGCGAGCGGGTAGGCGACGCCGAGGACGACGGTGGACAGCAGGGCGAGACGGATCGCCACACCGGTGGAACGGAGGAAGGAGCGTGATGAGGAAGCCATGGTCTAGAACCCCGGGATGAGACCGACCACGAGGTCGATCAGCTTGATACCGATGAAGGGGACGATGACGCCGCCCAGCCCGTAGACGAGCAGGTTGCGTCCGAGGACGGACGATGCCGAGGCCGCCCGGTAGCGCACACCCCGCAGCGACAGCGGGATGAGCGCCACGATGACGAGCGCGTTGAACACGACGGCCGACAGGATCGCCGACGCCGGGCTGTGCAGCCCCATGACGTTGAGCGCCGCGAGGCCGGGGAACGCCGCCTGGAACATCGCCGGGATGATCGCGAAGTACTTGGCGACGTCGTTGGCGATCGAGAACGTGGTGAGCGCCCCGCGGGTGATGAGCAGCTGCTTGCCGATCCGGACGACGTCGATGAGCTTCGTCGGGTCGGAGTCGAGGTCGACCATGTTGCCGGCCTCCTTCGCAGCGGTCGTGCCGGTGTTCATCGCGACGCCGACGTCGGCCTGTGCCAGGGCGGGGGCGTCGTTCGTGCCGTCACCGGTCATCGCGACGAGGTTCCCGCCCTCCTGTTCCTTCCGGATGTAGGCGAGCTTGTCCTCGGGCGTGGCCTCGGCGAGGAAGTCGTCGACGCCGGCCTCGGCGGCGATCGCGGCCGCGGTGCGGGGGTTGTCGCCGGTGATCATCACCGTGCGGATGCCCATCGACCGCAGCTCCGCGAAGCGCTCGGCCATGCCGTCCTTCACGACGTCCTTCAGGTGCACGACCCCGAGCAGGTCGACGGCGCCCGAGGCCGAGCGACGGCCGACGACGAGCGGCGTCCCGCCCTGGTCGGAGATCTCGGCGACCGCGGTGTCGACCGCGGCGACCACGGCGGCGTCGGCAGACCCCGACCAGGCGAGCACGGCGGCCGCTGCACCCTTGCGGATCTGCGATCCGTCGGCCAGGTCGAGCCCGGACATGCGGGTCTGCGCGGTGAAGGGCACCTCGAGCGCACCCGCCGGGGTGCCGGGCGTGATGCCGTCCTGCTCGGCGAGCGTGACGATGGAGCGGCCCTCCGGCGTGCTGTCCGCGGCGCTCGACAGGGCTGCGGCCTCCATGAGCGTCGCGACCGTGACGCCCGGGACGGGCACCACGCGCGATGCCTGCCGGTTGCCGTACGTGATCGTGCCGGTCTTGTCGAGGAGCAGCGTGGTGATGTCCCCGGCCGCCTCGACCGCGCGCCCGGACATCGCGAGCACGTTGTGCTGCACGAGCCGGTCCATGCCGGCGATCCCGATCGCCGAGAGCAGCGCGCCGATGGTGGTCGGGATGAGGCAGACGAGCAGGGCGATGAGCACCGGCACGCTGACGGTCGCGCCGACCAAACCGGCGATCGGCTGCATCGTCAGGCAGACGATCACGAAGACGATCGACAGCGACGCCAGCAGGATGTTCAGCGCGATCTCGTTCGGCGTCTTCTGCCGCGCGGCACCCTCGACGAGCCGGATCATCCGGTCGATGAAGGTCTCGCCGGGCGTCGAGGTGATGCGCACGACGATCCGGTCGGACAGCACCCGCGTCCCACCGGTGACGGCGCTGCGGTCACCACCGGACTCGCGGATGACGGGCGCCGACTCGCCCGTGACCGCGGACTCGTCGACGCTGGCGATGCCCTCGATCACGTCACCGTCGCCGGGGATGACCTCGCCGGCGACGACCACCACGACGTCGCCCTTCGCGAGGTCCACTGAGGCGACCTCCTCGGTGTCGTTCGACAGTGCGGCGGCGTCGGACGCGTCCCATCGCAGCACCCGGCGGGCGCTGGTCGTCGAACGGGTCTTCCGCAGGGTGTCGGCCTGCGCCTTGCCCCTGCCCTCGGCGACGGCCTCGGCCAGGTTCGCGAAGACGACGGTCAGCCAGAGCCACACCGCGATCGCGGCGGTGAACACCGACGGCTCGACGAACGCGGTCACGGTGGTGAGCGCGGCGCCGACCTCGACGATGAACATGACGGGGTTGCGCCACATCAGGCGCGGGTCGAGCTTGCGGAGGGCGCCCGGGAGGCCCGCCGCCAGCTGACGGGGACCGAACGCGGACGATCGGGTGACCGGCCGGGAGGCACTGCTCGCCTCCGGCGCGCTGGTCACGGTGGACGAGGGGGTCGGGGTGGACACGGGTTCGGTTCCCATCAGGAGAGGGCCTCCGCGAGCGGGCCCAGGGCGAGCACGGGGAAGTAGGTGAGTGCGGTGACGATCACGGCGACGGCACCGAGCAGGCCGATGAACAGCGGCCGGTGCGTCGGCAGGGTGCCGACGGTCGCGGGCACCTTGTCCTGTGCGGCCAGGGACCCGGCGAGCGCCAGCACGAGCGCGATCGGGACGAAGCGGCCGAGCAGCATCACGACGCCGAGCGCCGAGTTCATCCACGTGGTGTTCGCGGTGAGACCGCCGAACGCCGAGCCGTTGTTGTTCGCGCCGGAGGTGAAGGCGTAGAGCAGCTCGGACAGCCCGTGGTTGCCGGGGTTGAAGATGCTCGTGCCGAGGACCTGCTCACGGACACCCGGGATCACCAGGGACAGTCCGGTGCCGAGCAGCACCAGGGTCGGCGTGACGAGGATGTACAGCGCCGCGAAGGTCATCTCACGGGCGCGGATCTTCTTGCCGAGGTACTCCGGGGTCCGGCCGACGAGCAGTCCGCCGATGAACACCGTGATGACGGCGAGCACGAGCATGCCGTACAGGCCGGAGCCGACGCCCCCGGGGCTGATCTCGCCGAGCATCATGTTGAGGAGCGCCATCATCCCGCCGATCGGCGTGAAGCTGTCGAACATGCCGTTCACGGCGCCCGTCGACGTGGCGGTCGAGGTCGTGCCGAAGAGCGTCGTGCCGAGGATGCCGAAGCGCATCTCCTTGCCCTCCATCGCCGCACCGGCCGCCTGCGTGGCGCTGCCGCCGCCCGTGAGCTCGGCGATCGACATCACCGAGAGCGACACGAGGAAGATCGCGCCCATCACGGCGAGGATCGCGTACCCCTGGCGGTCGTCACCGACGAGCCGCCCGAACGTGCGGGGCAGCGAGAACGGGATGACGAGCATGAGGAAGACCTCGACGAGGTTCGTCCACGCCTGCGGGTTCTCGAACGGGTGCGCCGAGTTCGCGTTGAAGTACCCGCCGCCGTTCGTGCCGAGCTCCTTGATCGCCTCCTGCGACGCGACGAAGCCGTCGGGGATGTGCTGGGTGCCGCCCGCGAGCGTGGTGATGTCCGTGCCGGTGCCCCACGACTGCACGACGCCGCCGGCAATCAGGACGATCGCGAAGACCAACGCCCCGGGGAGCAGGAGCCGGCCGGTGCCACGGACGACGTCGACCCAGACGTTGCCGAGCGTGCCGCTCCTCCGCCGCGCGAACCCGCGCACCAGGGCCACGGCGACCGCGAGCCCGATCGCGGCGGACAGGAAGTTCTGCACCGCCAGGCCTGCCATCTGCACGGAGTAGCCGACGGTCGCCTCGGGCGAGTACGACTGCCAGTTGGTGTTGGCGACGAAGGACGCGGCGGTGTTGAACGCGAGCGACGGGCCGACGTTCGGCAGCCCGAGGTCACCGGGCAGCACGACCTGGATGCGCTGCAGCAGGTAGACGAGCAGCACGCCGACGGCGCTGAAGAGCAGCACGCCGCGCAGGTACGCGGGCCAGGACTGCTCGGCGTCGGGGTCCACACCGATCACGCGGTAGACGCCGCGCTCGATGCGGGCGTGCCCCGTGGGCGTGTAGACACGCGCCATCCAGTCACCGACCGGGCGGTAGGCGACCACGAGGAGCAGGACGAGGGTGGCGACCTGGGCGATCCCGGCCCAGGTGTCGGCAGCGCTCATCAGAACCGCTCCGGGTGCACGAGCGCCCACACGAGGTAGACGACCGAGGCGATGCCGAGGACGGCGGCGGCGATGGTGACGACGATCACAGCCGCTCCACCCCCTTGGCGATGAGTGCCACGACACCGAACACGGCGAGGACACCGGCGACGACGAAGACGTCGAACACGAAGGACTCCGTTGGTTGCTGCGGGTCCGACGCCGGGCGGCGCGGACCGCACCACGTGTGGTGCGGTACCGATGCTGGTTCCGGCCGTGTGCCTCCAGGCCGGTCCTCACGGAATCCTCACGCCGTCCTGACGGACGCGTGCACCGCCCTAACGCACCGCCGCGCGCTCCAGCCGTTCCGCCGACCTGCGGACGGCGGCGCGGAGTTCCTCCGGCCCCTCGACCACGAACGGCACCGTCATCCCGGCGACCGCGCCGGCGAGCCCGTCCCACGACCAGGACCCGAGCGTCAGCCGTCGACGGTCGTCGTCGGACTCCTCGAGCACGGCGTCCTCCGGCAGGAACGGGGCGACCCGCGCGGCGTCGGCAGCGGTCAGCGAGACCGACCCGGTGCACGGCCACGCGTCGTCGCGGTCGGACCCCTTGAAGCGGGCCGCCACGAAGGCTGCCACGTCCCCACCGGGTACGGGTCGCTGCACGAACGGGAGCCGCGTCCGCATCCGCGGTGCGATCCGGTCCACCCGGTAGGTCCGCCAGTCGTCGTGCTCGGGCTCCCACGCCAGCAGGTACCACCGACCGTGCCGGGCGACCACCGCGTGCGGTTCGACCCTGCGGGAACGGTCGTCCGTGCCGTACCCGAACCGGAACACCTCGTGGCGCTGCACGGCCTCGCTGACGGCCACCAGCACGTCCGGATCGACCCGCGGGGCGGACGATCCCACGACGGCATCCACCAGGTCCACCCGGTTCCGGAGCCGTTCGGGCATGACCTGTCGCACCGTCGCGAGCGCGCGGGTGGCGGCCTCGGCGATGTCGGCACCCGACCCCGGCGCGACCGCGAGGGCGAGGGCGATCGCCACCGCCTGGTCGTCGTCGAACAGCAGCGGCGGCAGGTCCGATCCGGCGGCGAGTCGGTAGCCGCCGGCCGGACCGCGGACGGAGTCGATGCGGTAGCCGAGGTCCCGGAGGCGATCGACGTCGCGGCGGAGGGTGCGCGGGCTCACGGTCAGGCGACCGGCGAGCTCGTCGCCCGTCCACTCCCGGTGCACCTGCAGCAGGGAGAGCAGCGCGAGCATGCGCGAGGAGGGTCCGGACACGTCGTCCATCCTCGTCGGAGAAGCGGTCACGATCTGACCGCAACACTCGCGACACTCGATCCATGAGCATCGAGACCACGACCCACCTCAACTTCGACGGACAGGCCCGCGAGGCCCTGGACCACTACGCATCCGCGTTCGGCGGCACCGTGACCGCCGCCACCTACGGCCAGATGGGCGCGTCCCAGGACCCCGCCTGGGCGGACCGCATCGTGTTCGGCCAGGTCAGCACCGAGGCCGGCTTCCGGATCATGGCGTTCGACGTCTGGCCGGACCAGCCGTACGACCAGGGCACGAACGCCTGCTACGTCTTCGTGCACGGCGACGACGCGGACGAGGTCACCCGGTACTGGGAGGCCCTGTCCGAGGGTGCGGAGGTGCGACAGCCGCTCGCGCCCTCGCCGTGGGCCCCGCTCGCCGGGCAGCTGCGCGACCGGTTCGGCGTCGTGTGGCAGTTCGACGTGGCGGCGCCGCAGGGCTGACACCCGACCTCGGCACGTGGACGGCCGGCGGCAGCGCCTAGTGCTGCCTGGCGACCGTCCACGTGCTCACGGTCACCGCGGCCGTCACGGCCGTCGGCGCGAACACCCGGTCCGGATCGACGTGGTGGTGGCTCGGGCCCATGTGCACCACGTCGTGCACGTCCTCCGCGGACAGCTCCATCGTCCACGTGAGGTCCTCGGACCCCTGCAGCGCGAACGTCGGCTCGAGCGACTCCCGCAGCCGCCGCTCCTTCTCCGGGTCCACCGCGATGGTCGCCTCGGCGAGCTCCGCCAGGTGTCCGGTCCGTGGCGTCACGACGACGAGCACGCCGTCCGGGTGGAGCACCCGCGCGTACTCCCGCTGGTTGCGCGGGGCGAAGACGTCCAGCACGACGGCCGCCGCGTCGTCGACGACCGGGAGGCGCTCGGTCACGTCCCCGACGACGGCGCCGGCCCGCGGGTGGACGCGTGCCGCCCGCCGGATGGCGACGGGTGACAGGTCCAGCGCGACCCCGAGGCGGGCAGCGACGGGGCCTGCCGGGGCCGAGCCGGGCCTCCCGGCCGACGCAGTCTCGTCCGGTCCGTCCGCGTCCAGCACGTGCGCGAGGTAGGTGCCGGGGCCGGAGCCGACGTCGAGGACGACGCCCGGGGCCTCCGTGGCGGCGACCACCGCGGCGAGCGCCCGCTCGACCGGTGCGTAGTGCCCCCGCCCGAGGAACCGGATCCGCGCGTCGACCATGTCCGGGGTGTCCGCGGTCAGGGCGCGGCGCTTCGCGGGCAGGAGCGTGAGGTGGCCCTGCTTCGCCTCGTCGAACCGGTGGCCGCCGGCACAGCCGACCTGCCCGCCGTCGACACGGGCGAGGGGCTCGGCGCAGACGGGGCAGGCGAGCACGGGGAGCAGGTCGTCGCGCACCGACCCAGCGTACGGGCGTCGGTAGCCTGGCCGGATGGCACTGGAGCAGCTCTTCGGCCTCGACGGACGCCGTGCACTGGTCACCGGGGGCAGCTCCGGCATCGGTCGGGCGATCGCGCTCGCCCTCGCGGACGCGGGCGCCCACGTGCTGGTCGCGGCGCGCACGCTGGAGGCGATCGACGAGACCGTCGCGACGATCACCGCCGACGGCGGATCGGCCGCCGGTGTCGTCGCGGACCTGTCGACCCGGGCGGGCGCCCACGCGCTCGCGGACGCCGTCGGCGAGGTGGACGTCCTCGTCAACTCGGCCGGCATCAACCTGCGACCGCCGATGCCGGACCTCGACGAGGGCACGTGGGACGCGACGATGGCCGTCAACCTCGACGCACCCTTCGTGCTCGGCCAGCGGCTCGCGCCCGGCATGGCCGCACGCGGGTACGGCCGGATCATCGGCATCAGTTCGCAGCAGGCCCACCGCCCCTTCGCCGCGAGCGGCGCGTACGGGGTGTCGAAGGCCGGCCTGGAGGCACTGGCACGCTCCCAGGCGGAGGCCTGGTCGGGCAGCGGGGTCACCTCGAACGTCCTGGTCCCCGGCTTCGTGCAGACCGCGCTCAACAGGCGACTGTCCGCCGACCCCGAGCGGGTCGCGGCGCTCGCCGCGCGCACCCTCGTCGGGCGCAACGGCGAGCCGTCGGACTTCGCGGCCGCGGCGGTGTTCCTGGCCGGACCGGGGTCCGCGTACGTCACGGGCCAGTCGATCGCGGTCGACGGCGGCTTCTCCGTGCACTGACCTCCGTGCCCTGACCGCCGTGCGCTGACCGCCACGCGCTGACCGCGGTGCGGCGGGCCGACCATGGAAGCCGAGGTCTGCTCGGTAGCGTCGGTGCATGGCCGTCATCCACCGCGCAGAACTCCGACCGCCCAAGGCCGAGGCCCTCGCCGCCTGGCTGCCCGCGCAGCCGTGGAGCGGCCTCACCGCCGGTGCCGCCGTCGAGATCGTCACCCGCTTCCGGTTCGACGACCCCGAGGGTGAGGTCGGCGTCGAGGAGATCGTCGTGCGGACGCCCGAGGGACGGCTCCTGCACACGCCGCTGACCTACCGCGGCGCTCCGCTCGACGGCGCCCGGGGCTCCCTGGTGTGCGAGATGCACCACTCGGTGCTCGGGCAGCGCTGGGTGTACGACGCCGTCGCGGACCCGGTGTACGCCGACGTCCTGCGTCGTGCGATCGCCACCGGCGGGCACGAAGCGGAGCTCGAGCGCGCCGACGGCTCCGGACGGTTCGACAAGGAGGGCACGGCGGTCGGCAGCGGGTCGGCGCCGGACTCCCCCACGGTGACGTCGGCCACGGCCAGCACCGACGGGACCGAGACGACGGTGCACACCGACCACGGCGACCTCGTCGTGCTGCGGGTGATCGGACTGCCCGTGCCGGACGGCGAGACACTGACCGCGACCTGGCGCGACCGCTCGGCCGTCGTCGCGGTCCTGCCCGCCTGACGGACCCGGTCGCGGCCGCTCCGCGACGTGCCCCGTCCGGGGGACTCGGAGCTTCCGGGCGTCTGATTGCAATGTGCAACTTCAAGGCGGGACCGACTGGGTGGGGCTGCTCCCTGCCTCGGTCGTCGCCGCCGCCGCCGACCACGACCTGAGCGGCCCCCTCGCCGACGACGAACGCACTGCGATCGCCCGTGCCGTCCCGTCGCGGCGTGCCGAGTTCCGGACCGGCCGCCTGCTCGCCCGCCGCGCCCTGACGGCGATCGGCACCCCGGTGACGGCACTGCCCGTGGGTCGGAGCGGGGCTCCCCGCTGGCCCGAGGGCGTGGTCGGCACGATCACCCACTGCCCCGGCCTGCGCGCCTGCGCCGTCGCCCGGCGCGATGACCACGCCGGCATCGGCATCGACGCCACCCATGCCCTCCCCTTGCCGCCAGGAGTGCTCCGGCGCATCGCGGACGTCACGGACGGCCGTGTCGCACGGGGTCTCGCCGCACTCCGGCGAACCGGGGTTGAGAGTCCGGACAGCGTCCTGCTCGCCGCGACCGAGGCCGTCGCCAAGGCCCGCTCGGCCGCGCACGACGGCTGGTTCGGCATCGACGGTGCCCACGTGGAGCTGCGCCCGGACGGGACCTTCACGGCGAGCGCGCGTCGCGGCCCGGCGTTCGCGGCGACGGGACGGTGGGCAGTGGACCGGGGGACGGCGCGTGCGGGCATCGTGCTCGCCGCGCGCTGAGAGGCCGCGCGCGGGGGCGCGTCGGACCAACGAGGAAGGGAACCACCATGGTGCAGCAGGACGAGGACACCTCCGTCGAGGCGGTGTTCGACCGGTACGCCGACCGAACGGCGATCCGACAGCGGGACGGCGAGGTCGTCACCGACACGAGCTTCCGGGAGCTCCGGGACCGTGCGCGGGCCCTCGCGGCGGTGCTCGGCGAGTCCGTGGCCCCGGGTGACCGGATCGCGGTGCTCGGTCCGCCGAGCGCCGACGTCGTGCTCCTCGAGCTCGCGTGCTCGGTGCTCGGCGCGGTGAGCGTGCCGCTGCAGACCAGCGCGACCGTCGAGCAGCTCCGTGCGATCGTCGACGAGACGACGCCGGTGTGGCTGGGCGTCACCGCCGACCAGGCCGCGACGGCCCGGGCGGTCACCGACGCGGCCGCCGCCGAGGTGCACACCGTCCTGCTCGACACGACGGGTGCGGCCTGCGGGGCGACCGGGGCCGAGGGCACCGACGGTGCGGCGGCGCTGCCGACGCTCGCCGACCTCGTGGCACGGGGCCGCGACCTGCCCCAGCCGACCCCGTGGCGACCGGCGCCCGACGAGGACCCGCTCGCCCTGCTGCTGTACACCTCGGGCAGCACCGGGACCCCGAAGGGCGCGATGTACACGCGGTCCATGGTCGAGCGGCTCTGGCACGCACTGCCGCCGGACCACCCGGACGCCGTGACCGTCGGCTACGCCTACCTGCCGCTGAGCCACCTGACCGGTCGCGCGGCGCTGCTCGCCACGTTCGGCCGCGGCGGCACCGTGGCGCTCGCGACCTCGACCGACCTGTCGGCCCTGTTCGAGGACCTGCGGGTCTACGCACCGACCGAGCTCGTGCTCGTCCCGCGGATCGCCGAGATGGTCCGCCAGGAGGGCGCCCGCGAGGAGCAGCGCCGACTCGCGGCCGGAGCCACCGACGCCCCGGCCGTGCGTGCTCAGGTGCAGGACGACCTCCGGACACGTGCCTTCGGTGGTCGCGTCGGGCAGGCCGTCTGCGCCAGCGCCCCGCTCACGCCCGAGCTCCGCACGTACCTCGAGGAGTGCCTCGGCGTCCCGCTGCACGACCTGTACGGCTCGACCGAGGCGGGCAGCATCCTGCGCGACGGCGTGGTGCAGCAGCCACCGGTCACCGAGCACAAGCTGGTGGACGTCCCCGAGCTCGGCTACCGCACCACCGACCGACCGCACCCGCGCGGCGAGCTGCTCGTGAAGAGCACCGCGGTGATCCCCGGGTACTTCCGTCGCCCGGACGTCACCGCCGCGGTGTTCGACGAGGACGGGTTCTACCGGACCGGCGACGTGATGGCGCAGACCGGTCCGGACACGTACGAGTACCTCGACCGCCGGAACAACGTCATCAAGCTCTCACAGGGCGAGTTCGTCGCGGTCTCGGCCCTCGAGGCGACCTTCGGTGGGACGCCGGAGGTCCGGCAGATCGCCCTGCACGGGGACAGCAGGCACGCGTTCCTCGTCGCGGTCGTCGTGCCGGTCGACCCGGAGGCCACGGAGGGCGACCTGCTCGCCGCCCTCCAGCGCACCGCCCGCGCCCACGGGCTCGCGCCGTACGAGGTGCCCCGAGCGATCATCGTCGAACCGGACCCCTTCACGGTCGACAACGGCATGCTCTCCGATGCCCGCAAGCTCCTCCGCCCCCGGGTCACCGCCCGCTACGGGGACCGGTTCGCGGCGCTCTACGACGCGGTCGCCGAGCAGCAGAGCGGCACCCTCGTCGCGACCCTGCGCGAGCACGTGGGTGACGAACCGACCGTCGACACCGTCGTCCGTGCCGCCCGTGACCTGCTCGGTGCCGAGGTCAGCACCGAGACCGCCTCGGCCGCCCGGTTCTCGGACCTCGGCGGTGACTCGCTGTCGGCCCTGACGTTCTCCGGGGTCCTCGAGGACGTCTTCGAGACCGAGGTGCCCGTCGGTGTCATCACCGACCCGACGAACGACCTCGCGGCCGTGGCCGCGTACGTCGAGCGCTCGGCCGCCGACGACCGGCCGACCGTCGCCCGCGTGCACGGCGCCGACCCGACGGTGCTGCGGGCGTCGGACCTGCGGGTGGACCGCCTGCTCGGTGCGGTCCCCGCGCCGGTGGCACGCGCACCCCGCCCCACCTCGGACGGGCCGCGCACCGTCCTGCTCACCGGCGCGAACGGCTACCTCGGCCGCTTCACCGCGATGGACTGGCTCGAGCGGCTCGCACCGGTCGGCGGCACGCTGGTCTGCGTCGTGCGCGGGTCGGACGACGCCGCTGCCCGCCGTCGACTGGACGCGGCCTTCGCGGCCGATCCCGCGTTCGCCGACCGGTTCGCCGAGCTCTCGGGGTCGCTCGAGGTGGTCGCCGGGGACGTCAGCGAGCACCTGCTCGGCCTCGAGGAACCGCGGTGGGAGGACCTCGCCGCGCGGGTCGACCTCGTCACGCACGCCGCCGCCCTGGTGAACCACGTCCTGCCGTACACCGCGCTGTTCGGGCCCAACGTCGTCGGCACCGCCGAGGTCGTCCGGCTCGCGATCGCCGCCGGGAGTGTGCCCGTCACCTTCGTGTCGAGCGTCGCCGTCGCCGGTGGAGCCCGCCCGAGCGCGACCGAGGACGTCGCCCCCGGCGCCCCCGCGGCACTCGACGAGCGAGCGGACCTCCGGGCGACGATCCCCGAGTGGACGATCGCCGACGAGTACGCGAACGGGTACGGCGCGAGCAAGTGGGCGAGCGAGGTGCTGCTCCGCGAGGCGCACGAGCAGCACGGCGTCCCCGTCGCGGTGTTCCGCTCCGACATGGTGCTGGCGCACCCGCGCTGGCGCGGCCAGGTGAACCTGCCCGACGTGTTCACCCGTCTGGTCTGGAGCGTGCTCGCGACCGGGCTGGCACCCGTGTCCTTCGTGCAGCGGACCCCGGACGGCCGGGTGCAGCGCTCGCACTACGACGGCCTGCCCGCCGACTTCACGGCCGCCGCGATCGACGCCATCGGCGCGTCGGTGGTCGAAGGCCACCGGACGTTCAACGTCGTCAACCCGCACGACGACGGCGTCTCGCTGGACACCTTCGTCGACTGGCTGGTCGAGGACGGGTACGCGATCGAGCGGGTCGCGGACCACGCCGAGTGGGTCGAGCGCTTCCGGTCCGCACTCGAGGCGCTGCCGGACGAGGACCGTGCACGCTCGGTGCTGCCGCTGCTGCATGCGTTCGCGACCCCGGAGGTGCCGCACGCCGGGTCCGCGATCCCCGCGGACGCGTTCGCGGCCGCGGTCCGCTCGGTGCGTCCGCTCGGCTCACCGGACATCCCGTCGCTCGACCACGCGCTCGTCACCAAGGTGGCGGACGACCTGACGTTCCTCGGTCTGCTCGGCCCGGCCGCGTCGCCCACGCGCTGAGCACCGGACGGGAGGCGCGGTGCCGGTCCGGCACCGCGCCTCCCGTCCGTCACCCGGTCGCATCGGGCGTGACTGCCGGGCGCGGCCCGACGGGCACCGGCAGGGCCTCTCTGCGCACGGCGAGCTGCTGGCAGGATCGAGCGCGTGAAGACACTGGAGTTGCCACAGACCGACCTCACCGCGTCCGACGTCGTCGTCGGCCTCATGCGGATCAACGACATGAGCGACGAGGACATCCGCGAGCTGTACACCGCCTCGCGCGACGCCGGCGTCACGATGTTCGACCACGCCGCCGTGTACGGCGTCTGGCACGGGTGCGAGCAGCGGTTCGGTTCCGCCGTCACCCTGTCGCCGTCCGAGCGCGCCGACATCCAGCTGCAGACCAAGGTCGGCATCCGCCCGACGCCGGACGGCGCGTACTTCGACTTCTCGTACGAGCACATCATCGAGTCCGTGCACGAGTCCCTCGAGGCGCTGCGGACCGACTACGTGGACGTGCTGCTCCTGCACCGTCCCGACGCCCTCGTCGAGCCCGAGGAGGTCGCCCGGGCGTTCGACGAGCTGCACGCCGCCGGCAAGGTGCACCACTTCGGCGTCTCGAACCACACCCCCGGTCAGGTCGAGCTGCTGAAGCGGTCGGTGCGGCAGCCGCTCGCGTTCAACCAGGTGCAGCTGAGCATCACGCACGCCAACGTGATCACGCAGGGCCTGACGGCGAACATGGCCGGGCTCGACCAGTCGATCGACCGCGACAACGACATCCTCAACCACGCGCGCCTGAACGACGTCACGCTGCAGGCCTGGTCGCCGTTCCAGAAGGGCTTCTTCGACGGCGTCTTCCTCGGCGACCGCGAGCAGTACGCCGAGCTCAACGACGTGCTCGAGGAGCTCGCCTCGGCACACGGCGTCACCCCGACGGGGATCGCGGTCGCTTGGATCACCCGACACCCCGCGCACTTCCAGGTCGTCCTGGGCACGACGAACCCGCAGCGGGTGCGGGACTCGGCCGCGGGTTCCGACGTCCGGCTCTCGCGCGAGGAGTGGTACCGCGTCCTGACGGCGGCGGGGCACACCGTCCCCTGACCGAGCTGCGGGGCTGGGCCTTGACCGTGCCGCGCTCCGGAGCTCGGCCCTGAGCGTGCCGGGCTCCGCTCAACGGGGAGCACGTCGCGCCACGGAAGTCCGTGGTGTCACGTGCTCCCCGTTGTGCTGAAGCACGTCGTGCCCCGGGCTGCTCGGCTCGGCTCGACTCTGCTCGGCTCGGTCGGGGCGGGCGGTCAGTCGTCGGTGGTCGAGGCGCTCGGCACCCGCACGTCGACGGGTGAGACCCGCGAGGGGTCGGCCGACGCTCCGCCGACGACGTCGAACGAGATGCCGAGCTCGGCGGCGGTGTCCTCGTCGAGCTCGAGCCCGTGCTCGGTGACCTGGTCCTCTGGGATGGCGCGACCCTTCGACGGGTCCCACGCGTTCGCGAACGACATGCGCACGAGCTTGCCGTCCGTGGCTGGCAGCGAGGTGTCAGGCGTCGGTGGTGTCCGTCAGCGGCCAGCCGTCTCGGGTCACCGGGCGACCGGGCCCCCGCCGGCCTCGTCCTCGTCCTCGTGCGGGGCTGGCGAGACCGACGGGTCGACCGAGTCCGGGCCGACGTCGGCGCCGCGGTCCTCCTCGACCTCGATCTCGGTCTGGTCGTCGCCGTCCACGGGGAGGTCGGCGCCGGGCTGCTGCGGATCGAACGGTGTGCTCATCGACATGCTCCGAGCGTGCTCCCGCGACGGTGGGCGTCGGCTCGACGCTGTCCGTCCACCGCGCCGGGGTCAGCAGCGACCGCGTCAGCCGCGGCCGGGGCCCGTCGCCGGCCCCTGGGTGAGCGACCCGACGGTGGTGTCGACCGTCGTGTCCGCCGCACCGGACCCCTTGCCCTTGCCGCTGTTGCTCCCGGGACCGTTGCCGTTGCCGCTGTTGCCCGCGCCGCCCTGGGGGGCCTCGACGGGGTTCGACGCCGGACCGCCCGGCTGGGGGCCGACGCTCGGGTCGTCGGCGGGCTGGCTCGGCTCCTGCGCGGGCTCGCTCGGCTGCTGCTCCTCGGTGGGCTCCTCTGCCGGCTCGCTCGGTTCCTGCGCGGGCTCGCTCGGCTGCTGCTGCTCCTGGCTGGGCTGCTGCTCCGGCTCGCTCGTCTGCTGCTCCGTCGGCGACGAGGGCTCGCTGGAGTCGGTCGGCGCGGGCGTCGAGTCGTCTCCCCCGCCCAGCGCGAAGAGCGCGACGCCGATCCCCGCGAGGACGAGGATCCCGACGACCACCGCGGTGATGATCCCCGCACGCCGTCGCTTCGATCCGTCCGTACCGGGACCGCCCCGTCCGGCAGCCCCCGCTGGACCACCGGCTCCTCGCGACGCGGCACCACCGGCCACCGCACCACCGCCAGCAGCAGCAGCGGCGCCCGCTCCACCGGCGCCCCGCTGGGCACCGAGGACCGTCGTCGCGACGTCGTCCTGCGCACCCGTCCGGTCGTACGCCCGGGTCGCGGCGTCGGCACCGCCGGCGGTACGCATCGCCCGCGTGGCCTGGTCGCCGTCCACAGCGCCCGGCACGGCCTGGGTGGCCTGGTCGGCGTGGGCTGCGTCCGGTCCCCCGGCGCCGAGCGCGGCACCGGCGAGACCGACTCCGGCACCGGCCGCTCCGCCGGCAGCACGGGTGAGAGTGCCGGGTCCGCCCGGGAGCAGCTGGGTCGCCGGTGCCGTCCCGTCGCGTTCGAGGGCACGGAGACGTCGGGCCGCCTCGGCCGCGGTCGGGCGCTCGGCCGGGTCCTGGGCGGTCATCACGTGCAGCAGCGTCCGCCACGCGGTGGGCAGGTGCTGGTCGATGTCGGGGCCCCGCGTGAGCCGCGCGGTGGCGGACTCGACGGCGGTGCCGGGGAACGGTCGTTCACCCGTCAGGCACTGCAGCAGGACGAGCCCGAGGGCGTAGACGTCGGCCTGACCGGTGACCTCGCGCCCGAGGACCTGCTCCGGTGAGATGTAGGCGGCGGTGCCGATGACGGTGCCGGTCCCGGTCACGCGCGCGGCGTCCCGGAGCAGCGCGATGCCGAAGTCGGCGAGCTTGACGTGCTGGCCGTCGCTCTCGAGCAGCACGTTCGCGGGCTTCACGTCGCGGTGCACGATGCCCTGCGCGTGCACGGCGGCGAGTCCCTCGGCGACCTGGGCGCCGGTGCGCGCGGTCGTCGTGGTGTCGAGCGGGCCCTCGCGCAGCCGGGTGTCCAGGTCGCTGCCGGGGACGAGCTCCATCACGAGGTACGAGTCGCCGTTGCCGTCGTCGAGTGCGGCGTCGTAGAGCGTGACGAGCGAGGGGCTGCGGAGCGCGGCCAGCGTGTGCATCTCGGCCTCGGCGCGCGCACGTTCGCCGTGGTCGACCGCGCCGATCCGGAAGACCTTGACGGCCACCTCGCGGCCGAGCTGCTCGTCGACGGCGCGGTAGACGGAGGCCATGCCGCCGTGACCGAGCGTGCCGGTGACGCGGTACCTGCCGCCGAAGACCCGTTCTTCCATGCGGGTGAACCTACCGTGACGACCTGACCGGGCGTGCCGGTCCGCGGCCGCGCACGACCGGGTCGGCACCCCGGTGGAGGGCGGTCAGGTACAGCCGGTGCGCCGTGATCACGAGCGCCAGCCACGCCAGACCGAGGGCCCACGCGGCGAGCACGTCCGTCGTCCAGTGGTGGCCCAGGAACACCCGCGAGACGCCGATCGACAGCACGAAGAGCGTGCCGACGACGATCGTCCACAGCCGGGTGACCGTGCGTGACTGCCGCAGGATGAGCAGGTACACGATCGTGCCGACGACGACCGTGGCGTTGAGCGTGTGGCCGGACGGGAACGACGGCGAGTGCTCGTACGGCGGCACCGCGTCGGACAGCGGCGGTCGGGCACGGCCGATCAGGTCCTTGCCTGCGATCGTCATGAGGAGCGAGCCGCCGCTCGCCGCGACGAGCAGCACGAGCGGGGTCCAGGCGCGGCGCTGCACCGTGAAGCCGATCAGGAAGCAGACCGCGACGATCGGCATCCCGATCGTCCCGGCGATGTCGGTCCACCACGTGACCGCCTGGTCGGCGAACGGGGAGCGCAGGGTGAGCATCCAGTCGAGGACGGGGCGGTCGAGCACCGCGACGTCGTCGGACGCCCGCACGGCGTCGTACACCTCCGATGCCGCCCAGGTCGCGGTCGCGGCGATGCCGACACCGACTGCCAGCGTCAGGACGAGCAGGGGGAGGGCGCCGTAGCGACGGCCGAGTGCCGCCCAGCCCTCGGCGACCGTGTGGCCGGCCCGGGACCGCCACGTCGTGAGGTCGAGGTCGCCGACGTGCCGGTCCTCGACGACCGCCGCCTGCTCCGCACGGTCGACCCGACCGGCAGCCGAGGGGTCCTCGTCGTGGTGTCGCTCCATCGACCCACCCTGCCCGTCCCCGGCTGCGAGCGCGCACGCGCCGGCCCGGGCTCAGTCCTTCGCGGCCCCGTAGTCGCGCACCGTCGACACCGTCAGGGGGAAGACCACCGGGAAGTCCCGGAAGAGCAGCCGTCCGGCATCGACCGCCGCGGCCCGGACCTGTTCCGCCACGAACGGGGCGTGCTCGACGGGCGTGTGCACCACGATCTCGTCGTGCACGAAGAACACCAGGTGCGGCCCGGCGGTCAGCGGGCCGGGGAACCGGGTCGCGAGCCGGGTCCGGAGCGATCCCATCCACGCCAGTGCCCACTCGGCCGCGGTGCCCTGCACCACGAAGTTCCGCGTGAAGCGCCCCCAGCTGCGGGCACGCCCCTCGACCGCCCGCTGCTGCGCCGGCGTGCCGTCCACCGACCAGGCGCGGTTGCGCGCGGCGAACCAGGCCTCGTCGGGGACGGGCGACGTCCGGCCGAGCAGCGTCGTCACGGGCTCGCCGCGCTCGCCCGCCCGGGCCGCCCGGTCGACGAGCCCCAGCGCCGCCGGGAACGCCCTCGCCAGCCGCGGGACGAGCCGTCCAGCGTCACCCTGGGTCGCGCCGTACATCGCGCCGAGCATCGCGCCCTTCGCCTGCTGCCGCGTCTCGACCGCCCCCGAGGCGACCACCCCGTCGTACAGGTCCCGCCCGTCGCCCGCGGTCGCCATCGCCCGGTCACCGGCCATCGCCGCGAGCACGCGCGGTTCGAGCTGCGCCGCGTCCGCCACCACGAAGGCCCAGCCGTCGTCGGCGACCACCGCACTGCGGACCGTCCTCGGCAGCTGCATGGCACCGCCGCCGTCCGCCGCCCAGCGCCCGGTGACGACCCCGCCGACGACGTACTTCGGGTGGAAGCGCCCGTCCTGCACCCACTCGTCGAGCCATGCCCAGCCGTTCGCGGTGAGCAGGCGGGACAGGCGCTTGTACTCGAGCAGCGGCGCGATGACCGGGTGCTCGAGCTCCTGCAGCTCCCACTTGCGCGTCGACGTCACCATCAGGCCGACGGCCCGGAGCGACCGCAGGACGTCCGCGGGCGAGTCGGGGTTGAGTGCGGGGTCGCCGAGGTGTGCGCGGATCTCCCCCGCGAGCTCCTCGAGCCGGCGCGGCCGCACCCCGGCGGGTACCCGGGGGCCGAGTTCCTCCTCGAGCAGGCGCTCGTGCACGTCCGGACGCCAGGGGAGACCTGCGGACAGGATCTCGGCCGCGACGAGGGCTCCCGCCGACTCGGCGGTGGTGAGCAGGCGCAGTGCGCCCGGCGTCGTCGACGTGGCGACCGCGTCGAGCTGGCGGCGGAACTCGGCGACCGGATCGGCTGCGTCGTCGGCCGGTGCGACGACGAAGAGCGCGTCGTCGAACAGCCGGGCCTGCGACGGGCGGGTGGGGCGGGCCTCCTGGCCGGGGTCGTCCCACGTGTCGGGTGGTGCCGTCGCGAGGGCCGTCCCCCGTGCGGCGAGCGCGCCGCGCAGGATGCGACGGCACAGGCGGAGGTCGACGCAGCGGCCGACGCGTCCTCCGGCCGCCAGGACGGCCGGGTACCAGCGGGCGGTGTCGTCCCAGACCCAGCGCACGTCGGGTGCGTCGTTCGCGGCGACGAAGGCCGGGAGGCCCGGCTCGTCCAGGCGCGTCGGCTCGCCGGCCGGCTCCCCCGCGTCGGTCAGGGGCGTCGCGGTGACGCCGCCGTCGACGCGGTGGAGGACGAGGTGCACCCGACGATCATCCTCCTTCCCGCGGGACGCACCGTCGGCGGGTGCTCGCAGCGGTACCGCGGTGCGAGGTGTCGCCGGGGTTGCGTCGTGCGAGGGAGGGCTCAGTCGGCGGGGTGCGGGTCCTGCGTCGCGTCGGTCCGGGGGTCGGTGCCGTCGGCGTCCCCGGGGCGGACGGCCGCGGAGTCCGCGACGTCGATGCGCACGTCCCCGTCATCGGCGCGGGAGACCTCGACGCGCGGGTCGGCGTCGTGCTCGTCCGACCCGGACATCCTGCGGAGGGTGTCCTGTCGGCGTTCCTCGAAGGACATGTCGACGCCGTCGCCGAGGTGGTCGTGGTCCGTGTCGCTCATGCGTCCGACCGTACCCGCGGCGGCCGGAGCGCCTCCCGGCAGTGCACGTGAGCAGCGTTCAGCGATTTGGTGCGCGAATCGGACAGACGCCAAGGTGGAGTGATGGAGACGGAGCGCGCACGAGCACCACGGTGGCGACCGGTCCCTGCCGACGACGTCCCGATCCACGCGGTGGTCCGCTACCGCGACCGCGGGCGACTCGTCGCCGGGACGGCGGTGGACGTCCTCGACACCCCGGGGCGTCCCGCACTCATCGTCCGCACCGACGACGGGCAGCACCACGTCGCACCGCGCGCGATCCCGCTGGAGATGCAGGTCCGTTGACCGGCCCGGGCGATCGTACCGGGGCCGTCGCCACGACGCAGCGCGCTGCGGCCGCTCAGCAGAGGGGGACGTTGACCGCCAGTCCGCCCATCGCGGTCTCCTTGTACTTCGTCGACATGTCCGCACCGGTCTGCCGCATCGTCTCGACGACCTGGTCGAGGGACACGTGGTGCACACCGTCCCCGCGCAGCGCCATCCGGGCCGCGTTGATCGCCTTGTTCGCCGCGATCGCGTTCCGCTCGATGCAGGGGATCTGCACGAGGCCGCCGATCGGGTCGCAGGTCAGCCCGAGGTTGTGCTCCATCGCGATCTCGGCGGCGTTCTCGACCTGTTCGGGGGTCCCACCGAGGACCTCGGCCAACCCGGCCGCCGCCATCGACGCGGCGGAGCCGACCTCGCCCTGGCAGCCGACCTCGGCGCCCGAGATCGACGCCCGCTCCTTGTAGATCGAGCCGATCGCCCCGGCCGTGAGCAGGAAGCGGACCACGGCGTCGTCGCGGTCCTCCGGGAGGACCTCGGAGACGTAGGTCAGGGCGTAGTACAGCACCGCGGGGATGATCCCGGCGGCACCGTTCGTGGGGGCGGTGACGACCCGGCCACCCGTGGCGTTCTCCTCGTTGACCGCCATCGCGGTGAGGTTCACCCACTCCATCGCGAAGAGCGGGTCGTGGTGCGGGTCGTCGCGGGTGAGCTGCTCGTGCCAGTTCGCCGCGCGACGCCGGACCGTCAGCCCGCCGGGCAGCGTGCCGGTGCGGCGGATGCTGCGGTCGACGCTCTCGCGCATGACGTCGTGCACGTGCAGGAGTCCGGCGCGGACCTCGGCACCGGTCCGTGTCGCGGTCTCGTTCGCCATCGCGATGCCGCTGACGGGCAGGCCGGTCGCGGCGCACGCGGCGAGGAGTTCGGCGCCGCTCGAGAACGGGTGCGGGACGGCGTCGTCGACGGGGATCGCGGCCTCGGCCACGGCACCCTCGGTGTCGCTCGTGATGAACCCGCCACCGATCGAGTAGTAGGTCTCCTCGGCGAGGACCGCTCCCGAGGCACCGGTCGCCCGCAGCCGCATCGCGTTCGGGTGGCGGGGCAGCATGGTGAGCGGGTGCAGCACGATGTCGGCCTGGCGGAACGGCACCGTCGCTCCGCCCGCGAGCCGCAGCACACCGGTGCGTTCGAGGTCGTCCAGGGACGCTGCCATCTCGTCCGGGTCGACCGTCTCGGGGTCGGAGCCCATCAGCCCGGCGAGCACCGCACCGAGCGTGCCGTGTCCCTGCCCGGTCGAGGCGAGCGAGCCGTACAGGTGGACGTCGAGCCCGGTCACGGGGGCGTCGGCGAGCCCGGCCGCGAAGGCCGCGCCGGCACGCATGGGCCCGACGGTGTGGGAACTCGACGGGCCGATCCCGACGCTGAACAGATCGAAGACGGAGACCGGCATCCCGCCACTCTAACCCGTCCGGACGGCACTGCGGTCGGGTACCGGTAGTGGACCGCTCCATCGGCACGGGCGTGGGAGACTCGTGCCATGCCCATCCTCCACAAGGACATGCAGGTCTGCATCTCGCTCGCGGCCCGGCCGAGCAACATCGGCACGCGCTTCCACAACTTCCTCTACGACGAGCTCGGGCTGGACTTCGTCTACAAGGCGTTCACCACGACCGACCTGCCCGGCGCGGTCACCGGGATCCGCGCGCTCGGCATCCGGGGGTGCTCGGTGTCGATGCCCTTCAAGGAGGCGATCATCCCCCTCGTCGACGTGGTCGAGGAGTCCGCGGCCGCCATCCGGTCGATCAACACCGTGGTGAACGACGACGGTGTGCTCACCGCGTCGAACACCGACTACGAAGCCGTCGCGTCCCTGCTCCGCACGCACGACGTCGACCCGACGGCCCGCGTGGTGCTCCGTGGCTCCGGCGGGATGGCCAAAGCGGTCACGGCGGCGTTCCGCGGTGCGGGCTTCGAGCAGCTCACCGTCGTCGCGCGCAACGCGGAGACCGGTCCTGCCCTGGCCGAGCAGTACGGCTTCGACTGGGTCGCGAGCGAGCAGGAGGCGCCCGAGGCCGACGTCCTGGTCAACGTCACCCCGCTCGGCATGCGCGGTGCGGACGAGGACGCCCTCGCCTTCGCGCAGGACCGTGTCGAGGCCGCGTCGACCGTCTTCGACGTGGTCGCGTTCCCCGCCGAGACCCCGCTGGTCCGCGCCGGTCGCGCCGCGGGTGCGCGCGTGATCACCGGCGCCGAGGTCATCGCGCTGCAGGCAGCCCGCCAGTTCGAGCGGTACACGGGCATCGCCCTGACGGACGACCAGGTGCGTCGAGCGAGCGAGTTCAGTCGCGCGGAGTGACCAGGTGGCGGCACGGAGGCTCGTGGCGGTGCCGCCACGAACCTCCAGGCCGTCTACTGGGCGCCCGCGCGCCCCTCCGCGACCCAGCGGAGCCGCCGGATGCTCTCGTTGTTGCGGATCCAGATGCCGGGCTGCGCGATGAACCCGGGCACGAGTGATCCGGGACCCCGGACGGGGTTCTCGCGGAGCGTCACCCGGCTCCCCCGCGGGTGCGGTTCCACCTCGACCTCGACCCGGGCCTCGCCGACCGGCCAGCCCTTCGCCTGGATGACGAGCCGCCGGGGCTCGTCGACCTCGAGCGAGATCGTCGTGTCGTTGATCAGGAACGGCCAGATGCCGAACGAGTGGTGCAGCTCCGTACCGACGGCGGGCCACCCCGGGTCCTGACCGCGCATGCGCGAGGCGCCGACCACCCAGGTCGGGTAGAGCCAGCCGTCCCGGAGCACGTCGAAGACGGCCTCCGGGCTGCAGTGCACGATGCGGACGTTCTTCGCCATGGTTCAGTCCTCCGGTGCGAGGTCGACGTGCTCGGACAGGCCGAAGGTGTGCCGCAGGGCGCTGCGGGCCGCGTGCCAGCCCGCCATGCCGTGCACACCCGGGCCGGGCGCGGACGCCTCCGAGCACAGGTACATGCCGCCGCCCATCCGCCACGGATCGGACGACAGGACGGGCCGCTTGACGAGCTGCCAGAAGCTCGCGGCCCCGGCGGCGATGTCGCCGCCGACGTAGTTCGGGTTGTACTCGCCCATCTGGACGGCCGTGCGGCTGCTCGACTGCAGGACGGTGTCGCGGAACCCGGGCGCGAAACGCTCGACCTGCCGGACGATCGCGTCGGTCGGGTCGACGTCGGAGCCCGCGGGCACGTGTGCGTACGCCCAGAAGACGTGCTTGCCGCGCGGGGCCCGGCTCGGGTCGACCACGGTCGGCTCGCTCCCGAGGACGTACGGGCGTTCGGCGTGCCGACCGTGCGCCACGGCGTGCTCGGCCTCGGCGATCTCCGCACGGGTGCCGCCGATGTGCACGGTACCGGCCTTCCGCAGCTCGGTGTTCGTCCACGGCACCGGGTCGGACAGCGCGAAGTCGACCTTCGCTGCCGCGTTGCCGAACCGGAAGCGGCGCAGCGCCCCGCGCTTCGGGGTGGGGATCTGCTTCCCGGCGATGTGCAGCATGCCCGGGACGCTCGTGTCGAACAGGACGGCCTTCGCCGGGGTCAGGTCGGCGAGGGACCGGACCTCGCGCCCGGTCTCGATGGTGCCGCCGTGGGCGACGAGGTCGGCGGCGAGCGCGTCGACGATCGCCTGGCTGCCCCCGATCGGCACGGGCCAACCGCGGGCGTGGGCGTAGGAGCCGAGCGACAGCGCGGCCGCGGCGGTCGACAGGGACGGCATGTGCTGGATCGAGTGCGCCGCGACGCCGGAGACCATCGCCGGTGCGACCTCGTCGCGGAACCGGGCGTTCCAGGCGGCGCTCCCCTGCTCGAGGGCGCGGAGACCGAACCGCAGGACGGTGAGCGGGTGTCGCGGGACGTGCAGCAGCGCGTCGGTGGCGAAGTCCGCGACCCGGTCGGCGCTGCCGGACAGGGGCGCCATGAGGTTCCGGAAGGCGCGGCCGTCGATGCCCAGGCCCTCGGCGGTGCGCTCGAGGTCGCGGTAGGCGATGCCGGCGCGGCCACGGTCGAGGGGGTGGCCGTACTGCACCTCGGGCAGCCGGAGTTCGATGCGGTCCTCCATGCGGAAGAGCCGGAAGAACTCGGACTGCAGCGCCATGGGGTGCACCGCGGAGCAGACGTCGTGGTGGAACCCGGGCAGCGTCAGCTGTGCCGTGCGGGCACCACCGCCGATCGTGTCGTTCCGCTCGACGACCTCGACCGACAGCCCGGCCCGCGCGAGCGTCACCGCCGCCGCGAGTCCGTTCGGTCCGGCACCGACGACCACCGCATCAACCATGTACCCGAGCCTAGGGACGCGCGCCCCCGCGGGCGGTCAGCCGTGCCCGGCTCCCGCACTTGCCCGCCCGCACGCGCCCGTTCCTTCCCATCACGCGCGCTGTCCCTGGCGGGAACGGGCGTACCGGGTGATCCGGCGGGACCAGGTACGCCCGATCCCGCCCGGTACGCCCGGAACGACCAGGCACCTGCAGGACCTCGCAGGGTCCGTCGTCAGGGGCGTGCGGTGTCCGCGTCGGCGGGATCCGTACCGTCCTCGGCGGCGTCGCCCTCGTCGGGCTCGTCCGCATCGGCCGGCGTCGCGACCGGGGCCTCGGCGCCCGCCGGGTGCTCCGCGAGCAGCGCCGCGAAGTCCTCGTCGAGCATCTGCTGCAGACGTTCGTCGCGGCCGATCTCGTAGTCCTCGGTCGGGCGCTGCGCCCACCCGAGACGTCCGACGACGGTCGTGCCGATGTCGTCCCACGCCCGGGCACGGGCCTGCAGCACGATGCGGTCGACGAAGCCCTGGTCGTCGCGCCGCCGGTCGAGCATGGCGGCGAGCTGCTCGTAGGTGGCCTCGCGCGTGCGGAGCTTCAGGTCGTCGCCGCGCTTGTAGTCGTGCTGGTGCTGCGAGCGCCCCCGCTTGTTGCTCGACGTCGACCGGATCTCCCGCATGCGGGCGGCGTCGCCGCGCTGCTCCTCGGCCATGCGGTGCAGTTCCTCGCGGGTGGCCTCGGCGATGACGGCGTGGTCGAAGTACCCCTGGTCGCGGAGGGCGTTCGTGATGATCCGGTTCGCCACCGCGACGGTGACGGCGGCCCTGGCGATGAGGAAGCCCTCGTCGACGGCCCGCTTCAGCTCCACCTGGCTGACCGGGCGGTCGCGAACGTCGTTCCTGGGGCGTCGTCCGAACAGGGCCATGCTCCGACGATACCGGCGTGCGGCCGTCCGTCCGCAGGAGGTCCGTCCCCGGGAGGACCCGCGGTCACACCACGGGGGGACGCGACGCGGCAGCAGGACCCCGTAGCGTCGGGGTCATGACCACCGTGCAGCACACCCCTCGGACCGGCCTCGGCACCGCGAGCCTCGTGCTCGGGGTCTGCTCGCTGCTCGCCGGGTGGACCTTCTTCGCCCCCGTCGTCGGCCTGTGCCTCGGGATCGCCTCCCGCAGTCGTGAGCCGATGGCCCGTGGCCGAGCGGGGTGGGGCATCCTCCTCAACCTCGTCGCGCTGGCGGTCTGGATCGTGGTCGGCGTGCTGCTCCTGCTCGGCGGCGCGTTCGCCGTGTGGGCGGGCGTGTCCCAAGGCCGCTGACGCAGCGTTCGTCCCGCCGGGGGACCGGCGGAGCGCCGCCGACGACCGTCAGGTCAACAGCCCGTACACCGCCACGTCGACCCGTCGGGGCCCGAGCGGGAGCGCGCTGCGCAGCGTCCCCTCGTGCACGAACCCGAGCCGTTCGGCCAACGCCCGGCTCCGGGCGTTGTCGACGCCGGTGCGGACCTCCACCCGGGCGCTCCCCCGCTCACGCGCGACCTCGAGCAGTGCGGAGGCGGCCCGTCGGACGATGCCGCGCCCCTCGTACCGCTCGTCGATCCAGTAGCCGAGCGACGCCTGGCCCAGGTACGGGTCGAGCGCGAGCGACACCGACCCGACGATGCTCCCGTCCACCCGGACGACGCACGGCACCGCACGATCCATCGCGTACTGCCCGAGCAGCTGCTCCGTGTGCAGGACGAGCGAGTCCCGGGAGACCGGCGCCCACGCCCACGGCTCCGCGGCCCGGAGGCGTGCGAGGTTGGCCTGCACCAGGTCGTGGACGGCGTCGACGGTGCTCAGGTCGCGCAGCGTGAGCGTGCACCCGTCGCCGAGGTCCCGTCCCGAAGCCGCCACGTGTCCGAGACTATGCACGCGGCGTGCGCGCCGTCCGGAGCCGGCCGCGCGGACGCGCGGACACGCGGCCACGTGGCCACGCGGACACGCGGCCACGCGGCCACGCGGCCACGCGCTCGACGCGATGCAGCCCGTCCGGAGCTCGGGAGCAGCGACGCGACCCCGCGGACGACGGGAGGCGCGGTGCCCACCGGCACCGCGCCTCCCGTCCGACAGGTCACCCGGTTCGCCCGGACGACCGAGTCACCCGTCAGGGCGCCGTGATGAAGCCCTTGTCCACCATCCAGTCGAAGGCGACGTCCGCCGGCTCGCGGCCCTCGACGTCGACCTGGCGGTTCAGCTCCTGCAGCGCCTCGTCGGTGAGCTCCGGCGAGATCTGGTCGTACACGTCACGGAGCTGCGGGTACTCCTCGAGCGTCTCGGAGTCGATCACGGGTGCGACGTTGTACGCCGGGAAGAACCCGCGGTCGTCCTCGAGCACGGTCAGGCCGAGCGACTTGATGCGGCCGTCGGTCGTGAAGACCTCGCCGAAGTTGCACTTGCCCCGGTCGGTCGCGGTGTAGACCGTGCCGGTGTCGAGGATGCTGACGTTCGACGTCGGCACGCCGTTCTCGCCGGACCCGCCGAGCTCCAGGCCGTACTTCTCGAGCATCGGCTTGAAGCCGTCCGCACGCGAGTTGAACTCCGACTCGACGCAGAAGGTCCGCTGGTCGACCGGCAGCTTCGTGATGTCCGACAGCGTCTTCACGTCGTCGAGCTCGGACACCGCCTCGTCGCGCACGGCGAACGCGTAGGTGTTGTTCATCGGCGCCGGTTCGAGCCAGGTCAGCCCGTTGCCGGCGTCCTCGTCCTTGACCGCCTGCCACTGCTCGGTCTTGTCGGGGATCCCCTGCTCGTGCGCCATGAACGTGAGCCAGGCGGTGCCCGTGTACTCGTACGTGAAGTCCGCGCCGTGCGAGGTCATCAGCTCGCGCACCGCGACCGACCCCGGCACGTTCGTCTCGTCGGTGACGTCGAACCCGGCCGCCTTGGCGGCGAGGACGGCGATCTTGCCGAGGACGAGCTGCTCCGTGAAGTTCTTCGACGTCACGGTCAGCTTCGCGTCGTCCGGCAGGTCGTCGATCCGCTGGATCGATCCCGGCGCGGCACCCGGTACGAAGGACGCGGCCGGCTGCAGGCCGCAGCCGGTCAGGACGAGGGCGCTCGCCCCCGCGACGGCGGCGGCGGTCACCCAGTGGCGACCGGTGGACGGACGGGAGGCGCGGCGGGCGCCCGTCCCGTCGGTGCGGCGGGCGCGACTTGCGCCCTGCTCGCGGGTCGTCTCGTCGGCGTGCGTCGTGTCGTCGGGCGTCATCGGAGTCCCTTCGGTCGTGCGACCGTCTCGACCACGCGGCCGATCCAGTCGATGGTCAGGGCGAGGAGCGCCACCAGGAGCGCTCCGGAGACGAGCACCTTCGGCAGGAACAGGTTCACGCCCGTGGTGATGAGGAGCCCGAGGCCACCCGCGCCGACGAAGGTCGCCAGGCTCGCGGTGCCGACGAGCAGCACCAGGGCCGTCCGGATGCCGGAGAGCATGACCGGGACCGCCAGCGGCAGTTCGACCTTGAGCAGCACGCTGAGGGCGCTCATGCCCATGCCGCGGCCGGCCTCGACGAGCCGGTCGTCGACGCTCTGCACACCGAGCATGGTGTTCCGGAGCACCGGCAGGATCGCGTAGAGCACGAGGGCGACGACCGCCGACCAGCTGTTCAGGCCGAGCCAGGCCGCGAGGAGCACGATGAGCCCGACCGCGGGGGCCGCCTGTCCGAAGTTCGCGACGGCGATGACCGTGGTGCTCGCCCGCCGGAAGGGCCCGCGGGTGAGCAGGACCCCGAGCGGGATGCCGATCACGAGCACGAGCACGGTGGCCTGGAGCGTCAGGACGAGGTGCTGTCCGGTGAGCTCGAGGATCCCCGACGGATTGAGGGTCGAGCGCTCGGTGGCACTGAGGTCCGCGGTGTTCAGCCAGAGGACCCAGGCGGCCAGGACCACCAGGATCGCGATCGGCTGGACGAGCAGGCCCTTCCAGGGGGTGCGCTGCGCGGTGCCCGGGCCGGCTGCGGCGGGCGCGTCGGTCGCGACGGTGGTCACAGGTCCTCCCCGGACGTCGCGACCGTCGGGGCCACGGGCGAGGACGGCAGGGTCTCGATCGGGTTCGTGTTCGTACCGACCGGCGTGTACGCCTGCTCGTCCGCGGCGGCCGCACGGGACCGGGTGATGGCCTCCATGACGGTCTCGACGGTGATGACGCCGCGGAAGGCGTCACGGCGGCCCGTGACGAGCGCGGCACCGGCGCTCGAGACGAGCATGGTGTCGAGCGCGTCGTTGAGCGTCGCCCCCTCGCCCACGACGGGCAGGGCGGGGTCGATGCCCTCCGGGATGCGGTCGAGGCGTTCGAGCTGCCGCCGGGACGGCCACCCGATCGGGCGCTGACGGCGGTCGACCACGACGGCGTGCCCGTGCCGTCCGGCCTCGTCCATGCGCTGCAGGACGGCCTTCGCCTCCTCGCCCGGCGAGCAGGTCACGGCGTCGACGACGTCGACGTCCCGCACGCGGTTGAGGGTCAGCTGCTTGAGGCCGGCGCCGGAGCCGATGAAGTTCTCCACGAACTCGTTCGCCGGTTCGGCCAGGATCCGCTCCGGGGTGTCGTACTGCACGATGTGCGCACCCTCGGTGAAGATCACGATCCAGTCGCCCAGCTTCACGGCCTCGTCGAAGTCGTGGCTGACGATGACGATCGTCTTGTGCAGTTCCTCCTGGATGCGCAGCAGCTCGTCCTGCAGGCGCTGCCGGGTGATCGGGTCGACGGCGCCGAACGGCTCGTCCATGAGCAGGACGGGCGGGTCCGCGGCGAGCGCCCGGGCGACACCGACGCGCTGCTGCTGGCCGCCGGAGAGCTCGCGGGGGAAGCGGTCGCGGTAGGTGGCCGGGTCGAGCGAGACCAGGTCGAGGAGCTCGTCGACGCGGGCGGCGATCTTCTCCTTCGACCAGCCGAGCATCTTCGGGACGATCCCGATGTTCGCCGCGACGGTCATGTGCGGGAAGAGGCCGCCGGCCTGGATGACGTAGCCCATGCGTCGGCGGAGCTCGTCGGCGTCGATGCCGGTGACGTCCTCGTCCCCGACGACGATGCGTCCCTCGGTGGGTTCGATGAGCCGGTTGATCATCTTCAGCGTGGTGGTCTTGCCGCAGCCGGACGGGCCGACGAGCATGACGATCTTGCCGGCCGGGATCTCGAGCGTGATGCCGTCGACGGCGGGCTTCTGCTGGCCCGGGTACCGCTTGGTGACCTCGTCGAGCAGGATGCTGCGGCCGGTGACGTCGCCCTCGGGGGCGGTGGTGGTGGCGGAGTCAGTGCTGGACACGGATACCTCTCGGGGTGGTCAGGCGGCCGAGGCCGATGAGGAGCAGGTCGAGGACGAAGGCGAGCAGGACGACCCCGACCACCCCGACGACGACGGAGTTCAGGGCGTTGGCGCCGCCGAGGCGGGACAGGCCGGAGAAGATGAAGCCACCGAGGCCGGGGCCGAGCGCGTAGGCGGCGATCGCGGCGATGCCCATCACCATCTGCGCGGACACCCGCACGCCGCTCAGGATGATCGGCCACGCCATCGGCAGCTCGACCTGCAGCAGGGTGCGCATCCGGCTCATGCCGATCCCCCGCGCCGACTCGACGACCGTCGGCGCGATCTCGGCGAGGCCGACCACCGCGTTCCGCAGGATCGGCAGCGTGGCGAAGAACACGACCGTGACGACGGACGGCACGACGCCGAACCCGAGCGGCACGATGAGCAGACCGATCACGGCGAACGACGGCAGGGTCAGCCCGACGGCGGACACCCCGTTCGCGATCGAGGTCAGCTGCGGACTGCGGTAGACGAGTGCTGCGAGCACCACGGCGATGAGCGTGGCGAGCACGGTGCACTGGACGACCAGTGAGAAGTGCTGCCACGACGAGAACCAGATCTGGTCCCATCGCTCCACGACGTACTGGAACACGGTTGGGCGCCCCTCCCTGGTCGGCCGAACGCCCCACCGGACGGGGCACGAACTCGACCGACCGTACGCAGGGGTCGGGGTACTTGACCAACGGCAAACGTCCGATCCGTGCAGTTCCTGCAATTTCGCGCAGGAAGAAACCCCAGTTCAGCGGGCGAGGGAGCGGTGTCACCTGGGAGAACGGTAACGATGTCGAGCAGCGGTCGGCTACTGCGGGACCCTGCCCGCAGCGGGGACGACCCGCCGCACGGGGTACGACGGGTCGTCCGGTGGGACCCGGGACGGTCCGGCTCCCCGATCAGGCCGGCAGGGGGACGCGTCGGGCGGCGACCCGCTCGGCCTCGTGCACGGCGACCCGCTCCGCGGTGAGGAGCAGCGACGCGACCTCGGCAGCGCTCCGCCCGGGCCGGTCGTTCCAGGTGGTGAGGTCGCGGACCCGGGCCATCCGGACGTCCGGCGCCGGGCACCAGACCACCGGTCGCCCCTCGTCGGCGGCCAGGGCGTGCCACACCAGGTCGAGGGCCCGCTGCACCGGCTGCGAGTGCACGACCTGCGGGCCACCCGCCGCCGAGACGACGGCCCCCACCAGGCAGGCGGCGACGAGCGGTCGGCCCTGGGCGGCGAGCGCCGCAGCACTCGACGCCTTGCGCAGGCGTCCGTGCTCGTCGAGGTAGGCGAACCAGGAGTGTTGGATCCACCCCTGCTCGACGACGCCCCGTGCGCCGGTGAGCAGCCGTTGCAGGTCGTCGAGCTCGTGCAGGTGGGCGACCAGCCGTCGGTCGCGGGCTGCCGCGCGCCGGACGGCCAGGCGGTCGAGCAGACCGCGGAGACCGGTGCGACGGACGGCGTCGGGTCGGGCGGACGGGGCGGGAGAGGCGTCGGTGTCGACGTCGTGCGGGACGCGGAACTCGAGGGTCATCAGGCCCCTCCGATCTCCAGTGCACGGACAGGTGAGGGAACGGTAACCCCTGCGGGCTCAGCCGTCCAGCACCGCGTCGATCGCCCGGGCCGCGACCGTCCGGAACGCGTCGTCGTCCGTCACGGCGAGCGCCGACGCGATCGACACGGCCCACCCGCGCGCCCGTGTCCAGGTGGCGGGGTCCGCGTCGACGAGCGACGCGAACGTCCGCCCGCCGGCGTCGTCGAGCGTCAACCACCGGGTGGCGAGGTCGACCGCCGGGTCGCCCGCGGTCAGGTCACCGAAGTCGACCACGGCCGACAGGCGTCGGTCACCGAGCGGCGTCGGCTCGACGAGCAGGTTGAACGGGTGCAGGTCACCGTGCACCCAGACGGGAGGCCCGACGTGCGTCGGCGCACCGGCAGCGGTCCGCCAGAGCGTGGCCAGCTCCACGGCGCGGGGCACGTCGTCCGTCGCCAGTCGCGTCGTCACGGCCTCGCTCCGCGTCGCGAGCGGGACGGCGCGGACCGGGTTCGCGGGGGCGTCCGCCGGTGCCGGCACGTGCAGGCGGGTCACGACGGCGGCGAGGTCCCGTGCCACCCGGACGCCCTGGGCCTGCTCACCCGCCGGTCGCCCGGGCAACCACGGCACGATGCTCCACGCCCAGGGGTAGCCGAGCGCGGGACGGCCGGTGCGGACGGGCTCCGGGACGGGTGCGGCGTCCCCCACCAGCGCAGCGATCGTCGGCAGCCACCGCTGCTCGTGCTCGACGAGGGTGGCGGCCGCGGCGCGGCGGGGCAGCCGCACGGCGAGGGCGTCACCGGCACGGACCACGACGTTGTCCCACCCGCTCGCCACGACCCGCAGGGGCAGCTCGGCGAGGTCCGGGTGCTGGTCACGGAGCAGTGCGACGACCAGCTCGACGTCGACGTGGAACTCGGCCGCCGGGGTGCCCATCGGGCCAGGGTACGACGTCGTCGTCATCCCCGCGAAGTGGGGCTGCTGCGGAAACGTACTCCTTGGTATCCTCCAAGAGAAGCGACGTGGGTGTCCCTGGGGGGACCCGCGTCGCTCAGACCTCCCCGGGGCCCTCCGGCCGGATGATCGCCACGAGTCGAGGCACCTCGGCCCGGGTCCGTTCGGTCGCCATCGCCGACAGCAGCATCGTCCAGAGCTCCTGCAGCCGGTCGTACAGGTCCGCCCGGTCGTGCAGCATGTCCGACACCATCTGCACACCGGCGACGGCGGGGCTCACGACGTGCCCGACGAGCTCGGGGTCCCACGACGGGTCGACCTCGCCGACCTCGATCGCCCGGCGGATGATGTCGGCCGTGTGGTCCACCCAGCGGCCGAACGGGTGCTCGCGCGGGATCTCCCGGGCGTTCGGGTCCGCGGCGAGCCGGAGCCCGGCACGGACCACGACCTCCCGCGTCATCTGCGTCGCCACGCCCTGCGACATCCACATCAGGGACTCCAGCGGCGATGCCGAACGCGTGGCGGCGACCTCCGCGTAGTGCCGGGAGATCTCGTCCTGCCGGGCGATCACCGCGCTGGCGATGTCGGCCTTCGACCGGAAGTGGAAGTACAGCGCCCCCTTCGTCATGCCGGCACGCTCCGCGACGCCGTCCATCGACGCGCCGAGGTAGCCGCGCTCGTCGAACTCGGCCGCCGCGGCCTCGATGAGGGCCGCGCGCGTCGCCACCGCCCGCTCCTGCCTGATCCGGCCGTCCTGCGCCATGTGCTCGATGGTAGCCAGCCGGCCCCGCCCGGAGGAGGCCCTCAGGGGACCCCCCGAGCGCTGCCGTACCGTGACCGGCATGGACGGATGGCGGGACCCGCGGCGCTGGGTACGGGCGGGACGGTGGCTGCTGCTGCCGATCGCCGTGCTCGACTGGGTGGCCCTCACCCCGCAACCGGTCGTCGTCATCGCCTTCCTGCTCGCCGTGGCCGGCATGGCCGGCATGGCGGCAGCCCTCGTCGTGCGGATGCTGCACCGGTCCCGTGGCGCGATGGCGGGCCTCGGCGTGGTGCTCCTCCTCGGGGGACTCGTGGTCCTCGGGCTCGACCCCTTCCCCGGCACGGTGCCGTTCCTCGACCCGTGGTGGCCGGACGCGATCACGCAGCCGCAGGTCGTCGGCAGCGCCTACTGGAAGACCGCCGGCCTCGGGGTCGAGCTCGCCGGCTTCGCGCTCCTGGCCACGCTGCTCGTCGCGGCAGCCACCGGACGACCGGCGCCCCGCGGCCGCTGACGCCGCAGCACGTCCACCCGGAGGGGCACCCGCCCCCGGCTCCGCGCGGTCAGGTGCGGGCGAGCACCACGACGGCGACGTCCGCGCCGTCGCCACCGACGGGGACGAGCGACCGGACGTGCGCGACGAGGTCCTCGGGGTGGGCCACCGCCAGCGCTCCGAGCCCCTGCACGTCCCCGACGCCGTCGAGCGCCAGCGCGCCGTCGGTCGCCAGCACCACGCGGTCCCCCGGCCCGAGGTCCAGCGCGCCGACCGTGCGCGGCACGGTGTCCGGCTGCAGGCCGATCGGCAGGTCCGACGACCGCAGCGCGGCCACCGTCCCGTCGGCCCGCACGAGCAGCGCCGGACCGTGCCCGGCGTCGACCCACTCGGTGTGACCCGTCGTCGGGTCGAGGCGCACGTGCAGGAGCGACCCGACGGCACCGCCGGCCGACAGGTCGGGGGCGAGCTGCGCCTCCAGGCCGGCGAGCGCGTCGTGCAGCGGCAGGTCCGTGCGGGCGACGACGGCGGCACGGACCGACGCCGCGAGGAGCGCTGAGGCCCGACCGCCCGCGGTGACCGTGCCGATCGTGGCCTGGACGGACCCGTCCGCGGCGGTGCGCCAGTCGACCAGGTCGCCCCCGTCCTCGTCCGGCTCGAGGAACCCGTCGACCGCGGCTCCCCCGGTCGTGACCGGGTCGGGCACGAGCCCGGTGAGGACACGTCGTACCCGGCCCCGCTCGATCGAGTGGCCGAGCTCGCGCTCCGCCCACCGGGCGAGGTCCCCGAGGAGCGCGAGGTCCTCGTCGGAGAACACCCGCGGCTGCGCGTCCATCACGCACAGCGTCCCGACCCGCGTGCCGTCGGACATCGTCAGCGGTGCGCCGGCGTAGAACCGGACCCCGTACTCGGTCACGGCGGGCGTGTCGGCGAAGCGGAGGTCGAGGAGCGTGTCCGGGACGACCATCGGCTCGGGGGTGAGCACCGTCGTCGCGCAGAACTGCCCGGTCGCCGGCACGCTCGTGCCCTGCTGGAACCCGAACGTCGACTGCGTGGTGACGAGGTCGTGGTGGACGAGGTTGAGGAAGGTCAACGGGACGCCGAACGCCTCGTGCGTCATGCGGGTGATGCGGTCGAAGCGCTCCTCGGGCCCTGATCCGAGTACCTCGAGCGCCTCGATCACCGCAGTGCGGCGGGCCGCACCGTCGAGATGGTTGGTCACCCCTCCTGTGTACCCGCACCACCGGCGAGGAACCAGTCCCGCGGGTGGGGGTCAGCCGTCAGCTCGCGTCGCTCGGACACCGGGGCCGCCCAGGCCGCCGCGTTCGCGAGCACCCGCTGGATGTCCGGGTGGTGGTAGACGGGGTACTCCTGGTCGCCCGGCGAGAAGTAGAAGACCCGGCCGAGTCCCCGGCGGTAGGCGACACCGGAGCGGAAGACCTCGCCGCCGGCGAAGGTCGACAGGAAGACCTCCTCGTCGGGGCGCGGGATGTCGAAGTACTCGCCGTACATCTCCTGGCGGTCGATGACGATCGGGTGCGGGACGCCGGCGGCGATCGGGTGCTCGGGTGCGATCGTCCAGACGAGCTCGCGCTCTCCGTCGTTCCGCCACTTCAGCGAGCACGTCGTGCCCATCAGCCGGGTGAACGGCTTCGAGTAGTGCCCCGAGTGCAGGACGACCAGGCCCATCCCGGCGTGCACGGCCTCGACCACGCGGGTGACGACCTCGTCCGACACGTCCTGGTGCGCGACGTGTCCCCACCAGAACAGCACGTCCGTCTCCGCCAGGCGCTCGGCGGTCAGACCGTGCTCGGGCTCCTGCAGCGTGGCGGTGCCCACCGATGCCTCGGGGTGGTGCTCCCGGAGCGCGGCGGCGATCACGGTGTGCATGCCGTCGGGGTAGTGCCCGAGCACGGTCGCGTCACCGCGGCTCTCGTGCACGTTCTCGTTCCAGACGACGATGTTCAGGGGACGGCTCTCGGTCGGCGCTGACATGCCCCCGACGCTACCCGCTCACCTGGTCGAATCGATACGACCGGCGGTGTGTCGGGGGTTCTCCCGGACGGGTGCGCGACCATGTCGGCATGACCCCTCGCTCCCTGTTCCGTGCCGCCGCGGTGGCCGAACTCGTGACCTGGACACTGCTGATCGCCGGGATGGTGCTGAAGTACGGGCTGGACGCCGGCGACCTGGGCGTGCGCATCGGCGGGAGCATCCACGGGTTCGTGTTCCTGGCGTACCTCGTGGTGACGACGGTCGTCGCGGTGAACCAGCGCTGGTCGGTCGGGGCGCTCGTGCTCGGGTGGGCGAGCGCCGTCGTGCCGTACGCGACCGTGCCGTTCGAGGTCGCGGTCGCCCGGCGCGGCATGCTCGAGGGCCCCTGGCGTCACTCCCCCGACGAGCGATCGGGACCGTGGGACCGGCTGCTGTTCTTCGTGGTGCGTCGGCCCGGGGTGTCGGTGGCGATCGGGGTCGTGGCGGTCGCGCTGGTGTTCTCGGCGCTGCTGGTCGTCGGTCCCCCGGTCCCGAAGGGCTGACGCGGCGGGCCCGGCGCGTGCGGCGCGGCGCGGCGCGCGGCCTCCACTGAGCGGACAGGACATGCCGCTCACGTCCGCCGGACGGGCGAGAACCGTCGCCGAGGACCGCCGAGCGTGACGGATCTGGTTCGCTCGGGCACACCGGACGGTCGGCTGCCGTGCTCGCACCGCCGCGCGTCGAGCGGGCGGGACATGCTGCTCACGTCCGCTGGGCGGGCGAGAGCCGTCGCCGGGCACCGCCGAGCGTGACCGAAGAGGCCCGCTCGGGCACCCGAGTGGGCCCGACGGGACCGCAGGACGGACGGGAGGCGCGGTGCCAGCCGGCACCGCGCCTCCCGTCCGTCGTCGGTGCGCGTCTAGAGCGCGGCCAGCGCCTCGTTCAGGGTGGCCGACGGACGCATCACGGCGTTCGTCCTCGCTGCGTCCGGGCGGTAGTAGCCGCCGATGTCGGCCGGCTTGCCCTGGACCGCCACCAGCTCGTCGACGATCGTCTGCTCGTGCTCGTCGAGCTGCGCCGCCAGGCCCTGGAACGCCGCTGCGAGCTCGGTGTCCTCGGTCTGCCGGGCGAGCTCGTCGGCCCAGTACTTCGCCAGGTAGAAGTGGCTGCCGCGGTTGTCGATCGACCCGAGCTTGCGGCCGGGCGACTTGTCCTCGTCGAGGAACGTCCCCGTGGCACGGTCGAGCGTGTCCGCCAGCACCTTCGCCCGTGCGTTGCCCGTCACACCCGCGAGGTGCTCGAGCGACACCGCGAGCGCGAGGAACTCACCCAGGGAGTCCCAGCGCAGGTAGTCCTGCTCGACCAGCTGCTGCACGTGCTTCGGGGCCGAGCCGCCGGCACCGGTCTCGAACAGCCCGCCGCCGCCCAGGAGCGGGACGACGGAGAGCATCTTCGCCGAGGTGCCGAGCTCCATGATCGGGAACAGGTCGGTGAGGTAGTCGCGGAGCACGTTGCCCGTGACCGAGATGGTGTCCTCACCGCGACGGATGCGCTCGAGCGAGAAGCGCATGGCGTCCTCGGGTGCCATGACCTCGATCTGCAGCCCGTCGGTGTCGTGCTCGCCGAGGTACTGCCGGACCAGCCCGATCAGGTTCGCGTCGTGCGCACGCGTCTCGTCCAGCCAGAACACGGCGGGCGAACCGGTGGCACGGGCGCGCGTGACGGCGAGCTTCACCCAGTCGCGGATCGCCACGTCCTTCGTCTGGCAGGCACGCCAGATGTCGCCCTGCTCGACCTCGTGCTCGATGACCGTCTCACCGGAGCTCGTGACGACGCGGACCTTCCCGTCGCCGGGGAGCTCGAAGGTCTTGTCGTGCGAGCCGTACTCCTCGGCCTTCTGCGCCATGAGCCCGACGTTCGGCACGGAGCCCATGGTCGACGGGTCGAAGGCGCCGTTCGCGCGGCAGTCCTCGATGACGGCCTGGTAGATGCCGGCGTAGCTCGAGTCGGGGATGACCGCGAGGGTGTCGTGCTCCTCGCCGTCCGGGCCCCACATGTGGCCGGAGGTGCGGATCATCGCGGGCATCGAGGCGTCGACGATGACGTCGCTCGGCACGTGCAGGTTGGTGATGCCCTTGTCCGAGTCGACCATCGCGAGCTCGGGGCCGGCGTCGATCCCGTCGGCGAACGCCTGCGTGATCTCCGCGCCGTTCGGCACGCTGTCGAGCCCGGCGAGGATCGAGCCGAGGCCGTCGTTCGGGTTGAGCCCGGCGGCGGCGAGGTCGGCGCCGAAGCGCTCGAACACGGTCGGGAAGAACGCCCGGATGACGTGACCGAAGATGATCGGGTCGGAGACCTTCATCATCGTGGCCTTGAGGTGCACCGAGAACAGGACGCCCTGGTCCTGCGCGGCACGGATCTGGTCCTGCAGGAACGCCTCGAGCGCGCGGACGTGCAGGACGGTGCCGTCGACGACCTCGCCCGCGAGGACGGGGATCGACTGCTTGAGCACGGTGGTGTCGCCGTCGGCGGCCACGAACTCGATCGTCAGGGTGTCGTCGGCGGGGGCGATCCACGACTGCTCGTTCGAGCGGAAGTCGTCCTTGCCCATCGTCACGACGTTGGTCCGCGACTCGTGGCTCCAGGCGCCCATGCGGTGCGGGTGCTTGCGGGCGTAGTTCTTCACCGACAGCGGCGCGCGGCGGTCGGAGTTGCCCTCGCGCAGGACCGGGTTGACGGCGCTGCCCTTGACGCGGTCGTAGCGGGCCCGGACGTCGCGCTCCTCGTCGGTGGTGGGCTCGTCGGGGTAGGCGGGCAGGTCGTAGCCCTGCGCCTGGAGCTCCTTGACCGCCGCCTTGAGCTGCGGGATCGACGCCGAGATGTTCGGCAGCTTGATGATGTTCGCCTCGGGCGTCCGCGCGAGCTCACCGAGCTCGGCCAGGGCGTCGTCCAGGCGCTGCTCGTCGGTGAGCCGCTCCGGGAACTGGGCGATGATCCGACCGGAGAGCGAGATGTCCCGGGTCTCGACGTCGACCCCCGCGGTGCGCGCGAACGCCTCGACGACCGGCAGGAACGAGTGGGTGGCGAGGAACGGTGCCTCGTCCGTGAGCGTGTAGATGATCTTGGCCATGCTGGCGGGTACTCCCTTGTTCGACCGTGCCGGACCTCGGTCCGTCCACGGTACTCGCGGCGCGGTTTCTCTCGACGTCAAGATACCCGGTCGGGCCCTGCCGTGGCGTCGGGTCAGATCGTGATCCGGAACACCCGGACCCCGGCGGCCCGCAGTCCGGCGGTCCCGAGGCGGGTCCGCAGGCTCCGGAAGGGGCGCTTGAAGCCCGAGCGGGCCGAGGCCACGCCGATCTGGTGGAGCACCTCGGACGTCAGCGTCCGCTCGACCTTCGGGGCGAGCCGGGTCACCCCCGAGACCGTGATGACGATGCGCACGGCGTTCGGCGCGAGCAGCGGCGCGATGAGCTCCGCGGCCTCCTGTGCCCGGTGGAACGCGGGGTCGTCGCCCGGTCGGCGGATCGCGATCACCGCGAGGTCGGCATCGGCGTGCTCGTGGGGATCGGGGAGGTCGTCCACCCCGACGACCCGCATCCTGGCGGCGTCGACGCCCGCACGGACGGCCGACGCCCGGAGGACGGGGAGCAGTTCCTGGGTGCCGGCGAGCACGACCTCGGCGGTCGCGAGGTCGATGGGTTCGTGGCGTTCCCGCGGCGTTCGGGCCATGGCACAGGTCCTTCCGGTCGCTGGTCTCGGACACTACCGACGCGACGTCCAACGGGCACGCAACCGCGGTGACACGTCAGCGGACTGTCAGCCGTTCGGTAACGGGAAGATCACGATCACCCCTGTACAAAGCGACAGACTCGTGCAGAATGGTCTGCGGCCATGACGACGACACACGACACCGACCAGCAGCAGCCGGAGACCCCGGTCGTGCACCTGTCCCGTCGCGCTGCCCTCGAGGCCGAGCGCGCAGCGGCCGGCAAGGCAGCGCGTCGCACCCGCGCTCCCCGCCCGTCCCGCTCGGACGCGGCCCCGGCGGTCGCGACCGTCTCCCCCGCACCGGCGCCCGGACGAGCACCCGAGTCGTCGGCCGCTCCGGCTCCGGCTCCGCACACCGTCCCGGTCGCTGCGCGGTCGGGACGTCGCACGACCGAGGCCCGTGCCACCACCGAGCACGTCGACGCGCGGATCACCCGGGTCGTCCGTCGACGGAGTGCCGCGCTGCCGGTCGCCGCGACGCCCGCGGCACGCGCAACGCGCCCGTCCCGCTCGCACCGCGCGAGCCGCATCACGCTGACCAGCGCCGCTGCCGCACTCGCGATGTTCGCCGCGTCCGCGATGCCCGCCCACGCCAGCGCCGGCACCTCGTCAGCGACGTCCACGCTCGCGCCGCAGGTCCGCACCCAGGACTACGCGGTCACCCAGGCGGTCACGGCGGCCGCCCTCGACCGCGACGACTTCACGGTCGGCGGCGGACAGCAGGTCGTCGTCGCCGGTGACGGCGGCGCCGAGGGCGCGGTGTCGTACGGCGGCGAGGTCCGCTCGCCGTTCCCCGGCCCGGTGCGCATGAGCTCCGGGTTCGGGTACCGCTCCGCTCCGTGCGCCGCGTGCTCCTCGCTCCACCAGGGTCTCGACTTCAACCCGGGCATGGGTGCCCCGATCGGCGCCGTCGCCGCCGGCACCGTCCGCGTCTCGGGCACGTACTTCTCGTACGGCACGACGGTGATCATCGACCACGTGATCGAGGGCCGCCGGGTCTCGACCCTGTACGGGCACATGATCCCCGGGTCGTCGCCGCTGCGGGCCGGCGACACCGTCGAGGCCGGCCAGTTCATCGGCAGCGTCGGCTCCTCCGGCGTCTCGACGGGTGCACACCTGCACCTCGAGGTCCTGATGGACGGTGTCACGCCGATCGACCCCGAGGCCTGGCTCGAGGCCCGCATCGGCCGCTCGCTCACGATCTGACCCGAGCACGACCCGGCCCGAGCACGATCCGACCCAACCCGACCCGAGCACGATCCGACCCGGTCCCGATCCGACCTGGGCGCCCCGGCGGATCCTCGGGACCGCTGACGTCCCGGTCCGTGCACCCCGGACCCACAGCACTCGTGCAGCACCGGCGCGGCGACGTCCCAGCATGGCTGTCCAGGATCACAGCATGGACGATCACCACAGACCGCCCGCCCGTCGCCGACCCACGGTGGTGTCCCGCTGATGGACGCCGACACCTGGATCGCCTTCGGGCTCGTCATCCTCTTCGTGCTCGTCGGCGGTGTCTTCGCCGCGGCGGAGATCGCCCTCGTCTCGCTCCGCGAGTCACAGCTGCAGCAGCTCGAGCGACGTGGCTCCCGCGGAGCCCGGGTCGCCGCGCTCGGGCGTGATCCGAACCGCTTCCTGTCCGCCGTGCAGATCGGCGTGACCGTCGCCGGGTTCTTCTCGGCCGCGTACGGTGCGTCGTCGATCGCGCCGGACGTCGCGCCGCTGCTGTCCGGCCTCGGACTCGACCAGGGGGCGGCCGAGGCCGTCGCCCTCGTCCTGATGACCCTGGTCATCGCCTACCTGTCGCTCGTGTTCGGCGAGCTCGTGCCGAAGCGCCTCGCCCTGCAGCGCGCCGAGGGCTTCTCGATGGCCGTCGCGCCGACGCTCGACCGGTTCGCGACCGCGATGCGCCCGGTGATCTGGGTGCTGTCGAAGACCACGAACGGCGTGGTCCGGCTGCTCGGTGGCGACCCGGACGCCCGCAGCGAGTCGATGAGCACGGAGGAGCTCCGCGGTCTGGTCGAGGACCACGACGCCATCGACGCGCAGGGTCGTCGCATCGCCCGCAGCGCCCTCGACGCCGGCGACCGGATCCTCCGCGAGTCGATGCGCCCCTGGTACGACGTCTCGACCATCGACGCGTCGCTCAGCATCGCGGACGCGACCGACCACGCCATCGAGGTCGGCCACACCCGGTACCTGGTCACCGAGGGCTCGCGGGACGACGTCGCGGGCTTCGTGCACCTCCGCGACCTGCTCCGCCCGACCGACCCGACGGCACCCGTCTCGACGCTCGTGCGCCCCGTGCTCGCGCTGCCGGAGACGAAGTCGCTGTCGAGTGCCATCGCGGACATGCGCACCGAGGGACACCAGATCGCGCTCGTGGTGGACGAGTACGGCGGCAGTGCGGGCATGGTCACGCTCGAGGCGCTGCTCGAGGACCTCGTCGGCCGCATCAGGGACGAGTACGACCCGCCGGCCGCCGAGTCCGACGGGATCGACGGTGCGACCGTGCTCGAGGACCTCGCGGCCGACGGCGGTCCGCTGCTGCCGGACGGCGACTACGAGACCGTCGGCGGGCTCGTGCAGGTGCACCTCGACCGCGTGCCCGAGGTCGGTGACGTGGTCGAGGCCGGCGAGCACCGCCTCGAGGTCACCGAGATGGACGGGCACCGGGTGGCGCGTGTGCGCGTCACTCCCCGAGCGGCGGACGCCGCCAGGGCGGCGCCGGCGGCCACCGAGCCGGTGCACGCGGTCCCGCCCGTCTCCTAGCCGGGCCACCACCGGACGGGAGGCGCGGTGCCGACCCGCACCGCGCCTCCCGTCCGTCACGGGTACCGCCGGTGCCTGTCGTCGCGACGGTACCGCCACGTACGCTCGTGCCATGGGTATCGACGTGCGCAACGAGATCCGTGACTTCCTGTCCTCGCGGCGGGCGCGGCTCACCCCCGACGAGGTCGGCATGCCGTCGTTCGGCGGCGGCGTCCGCCGGGTGCCCGGCCTGCGTCGGCACGAGGTCGCGATGCTCGCCGGGGTGAGCGTCGACTACTACACGCGGCTCGAGCGCGGCTCGCTGAAGGGCGTCTCGGACAGCGTGCTCGAGGGACTCGCGGGCGCGCTGCAGCTCGACGAGGACGAACGGACGCACCTGTTCGACCTCGCCCGTCTGGCCAACGCCGGCGTCAAGGTGATGCACCGGAACGTCCCGACGCGTGTCCGACCGGGCGTGCAGCGCCTGCTCGACGCGATCACCGGCGCGCCCGCGTGGGTGCGGAACGAGCGCGGCGACGTCGTCGCGACGAACGAACTCGGCCGGGCCCTGTACGCGCCGATGTTCGCGGGCCCCGGGCGCCCCGTGAACACCGCACGGTTCACGTTCCTCGACCCGGCCGCGCGCGACTTCTTCCCCGACTGGGCGGCCACCGCGCGCGAGGCCGTCGCCGTCCTCCGCGCCGCGGCCGTCGCGAACCCCTGCGAGCCCGGTCTCGTGACGCTCGTCGGCGAGCTCTCCACACGGAGCGAGGAGTTCCGCGGTTGGTGGGCTGCCCACGACGTCCGGGTGCACCGACGGGGCGGCAAGCGCATCGCGCACCCCGTCGTCGGGGAGCTGCAGCTGGACTTCGAGGCGCTCGAGCTCGTCGCCGACCCGGGCCTGACGATGTTCACCTACTCGGCGGAGCCGGGCAGCGAGTCCGAGCGATCGCTCGCGCTGCTCGGGACCTGGGCCGCGACGGAGCGGTCCGAGCGGCTCGCCGCCGTGCGTGCGGGCGAGGCCGAGCTGGACGACTGACGGGCCGACCCGACGACCGGACGACCGCCGTGGTCAGCGGTCGGTCGTCACGGCGCGGTCGGTCCTGCGGGTCCCTCGGGGCGAGGGGCGCCGTCGGTGCCGTCGTCGCTCCCGAGCGTGTCGACGAGCGAGTCCACGCGGAGCCGGTCGATGCGCAGTTCCTTCTCGGTCGCGGTCAACCGCAGCACGCGGATCGCGGCGAACACGAGCACGATGAGTGCGACGACGAGCACGAGCAACAGCAGCACGACCGCCAGGTAGACGATGCTGACGACGGCGAATCCCCCGGAGACCATGCGACGACGCTAGCAGGGAGCGTTCGTAGGGTGGGGCCGTGACGAGGATGCCGGTGGACGAGGACACAGCGGCGCTCCTGCGACGACACCGCCGCCCGGAGCCGACGTTCGTCCGTGCGGTCGCGGGGTCCCTGGCCGATGCCCGCACCGTGCGCGAGGAACGGCCTGGTCCGGTCTCGTACGTGCCCGCGGACCGGCAGGTCGTCTCCGACGGGGACGCCGACGCGGTGCTGCTCACCTTCCCGAGCGTGGACACCGTCGCCGGGCTCGCACGGCCCGAGGACGGCCGGGTCGTCGTGCTCGCGCGCGACCCGGACCGGCTCCGCACCGGCTGGCTCGCCGAGTACGCGTCCGCGGTGGTCGCCGCCGAGGCGGACACGCTGCCGACGGTCGACCGGCTGGCGACGCTCGTCGGACCGTCCGTCGAGGTCGTGCGCCTCCCGGTGCCGTTCACCTGCGTGGACGGCTTCGGCGAGGGCTACTACGCGCGACCCGAACGGCTCCTCGACGCCGATGTCCGCGCCGCCGACCCGGCGTGGAGCCTGGTCGACGACCTCACCGCTCGCCGATCGGTCGCCGCCCTGCGGAGCGCGCTCGCGTCGGGCGAGTGGGACAGCCGGTACGGGGCACTCCGCCGGCGGCCCGCGCTCGACGGGTCGGTCGTCCTGCTGCGGCCCACTCCGTGACTCCCTGACCGGGTCGACGACGACTCCCCGACCAGGTCGACGACGCGACACGCCCGGCTTGACACGCCGTCGTAGGCTGGGAGCGTGAGTCAGCAGGAGGTGGTCGGCGCGCAGAGCGCCGGCATCAGGGCGTGACGCCCCCGGCTGTGCCGTCCGGCACGGCCGCGTCCGTCGAACCCTGACCACACCTCCGCCCGTGCGGCGCGCACCCGCGCCCGGGCCCGTCGAGAGCGACCACACCGTGCTGCCCATCAGCGAGAAGACCATCCGTTCGTCCTTCGTCAACGCCTCCCGCAAGGAGGTCACCGACCTGACCCTGCCGACCGACCTCGAGACGCTGGACTGGGAGTCGCTCGACTTCCTCGGCTGGCGCGACCCGAAGACCGCGCGCCGCGCCTACGCCGTCGTCCCGACGCTCGAGGGCGACCTCGTCGGCATCCTGTTCCGGCAGGCCGAGGCGTCGCCGCGTGCACGGGCGCAGTGCTCGTGGTGCCAGGACGTCAAGCTGCCCAACGACGTCGTCTTCTACGCCGCCAAGCGCTCGGGCAAGGCCGGTCGGAACGGCAACACCGTCGGCACGCTCGTCTGCCAGGACTTCCAGTGCTCCCGCAACGTCCGACGCCCGGTGCCCCCGGCGTACGAGGGCTACGACGTCGAGGCCGCCCGGGTCCGTCGGATCGAGGACCTGCAGCTCCGGATCGCGTCCTTCGCCGCCGACCTCTGAGCCCGCCGACGTTGCGTCCTGCGGAGGAGCCGCGGGAAACGCCGGCGTAACGCGCGGTCCCTAGGGTGTGGCGGGTGGACCTCCGCGACTTCGACTCCGCCCCCGCCGACGACGCCCGACGGACCGCCCTGCACTGGGCGGCGGTGCCGGCGTGGGCCGACGCCCTGGTGGCCGCTCGACCGTTCCACAGCGTGCCGGCCCTGGTCGCAGCGGCAACCGAGGCGGCGGCGCAGTGGACCGCGGCGGACCTCGACACCGCCCTCGCCGAGCACCCCCGCATCGGCGAGCGCACCACCGAGGCGTCGTCGGCCCGCGAGCAGGGCGCGATGGCGACGGCGGCGGACGACGTCGCAGCGGCCATCGCCCGCGGGAACGCCGCGTACGAGGACCGGTTCGGCCGGGTGTTCCTCGTGCGTGCCGCCGGGCGGACGCCGGAGGAACTCCTCGCCGAGCTCGAGCGGCGACTCGCGGGGGAGCCGGACGCCGAGGTGACCGAGGCCACCGCTGCCCTGGCCGACATCGCCGTGCACCGGATCCGAGCGACCTTCGGCGTCCCACACCTGACCACGCACGTGCTCGACGCCCGCACCGGCACCCCGGCCGTCGGTGTCGCGCTGACACTGCGCACCCCCGAGGGCGAGGTCCTGGCCACGGGGGAGACGGACGCGGACGGGCGCGCGGGGCTCGGGCCGGACGTGCTGCCCCGTGGGGACCTGGAGCTGCGGTTCGACACCGGCGCCCACCACCGCGCCGCCGGGGTCCCGACGTTCCACCCGTACGTCGTCGTCGCGTTCACGGTGACCGGGACCGACCACCTGCACGTGCCGCTGCTGCTCAGCCCCTTCGCCCACAGCACCTACCGCGGCAGCTGAGCAGGCGGTCGCCCGGCGCCCGGCGCCCGACGCCCGGCAGCCGAGTCTCGCCCAGGCGGACACGTTCGTGGTCCCACGACCGCGAACGTGTCCGCGGAGCCGAGTCTCGCGGGAGCCGCGGCGGCGGCACGCCCGCGCCGCGCGTCAGGCGCGTCAGGACCGGTCGTCGCCGACCGTCGCGACCGGCGCCGTCGAGCGCACCGCGTCGTACGAGCCCACGGCGGGGTCGGCGCCGTAGCGCTCCCGCAGCCCGCGCGACCCGAGCAGCAGGTTGAGCAGGACCGCGGCGATCGCGAGCGGAAGGCGGACCCCGAAGCGCCAGAAGCCGACGGACTGCACGATCGTCGCCAGCCCGGCGACGAACAGGTCGGCGCTGATCAGGAAGGCCAGGTCGGCCCGGTCGAACCCGAGCGCCCCACCGACGATGAGCGGGACGGCGACCGCCCCGGCGTACATCGCCAGGACGTGCTGCAGGCCCAGCGGCAGCAGTCGACCGAGCGGCGGGACCGTGTCCACCCCGTCCGGTCCGGCGGTCGTGCGTGGTGGTGTCGTGCTGGTCATGGTGCCCCCGTCGCGGTGCCGGTCACGTGTCACCTCGACGCTGGGGAGCCCCTGTTTCCGCCCCGTGACGAGCACGGGTCGCGCGCGTCACGCACCTCGGCCCCGGAACGCGCGATCCGGAGTGACCGCCGACACCGTGACGGACGGGAGGCGCGGTGTCGACCGACACCGCGCCTCCCGTCCGTCTCCTGGTCGCGTCAGCGACCGATGGACGACATGTCGGGGTACCGGTCCCCGGTCGGTACGGGCAGCGCCGACAGGCGCGCGAGCTGGTCGGCGGAGAGCGTCACGTCGGCGGCGCCCACGTTCTCCTCGAGCCGCGAGACCCGCTTGGTGCCGGGGATCGGCACGACGTCGTCGCCCTGCGCGAGCAGCCAGGCGAGTGCCACCTGCCCGGGCTTCGCGCCGACCTCGTCGGCGATCGCCGTGACGGCGTCGACGATCCGCATGTTCTCGGCGAACGCCTGCTCCGCGAAGCGGGGGTTCTGGCGGCGGAAGTCGTCCTCGTCCAGGTCCGACGGCTTGGTGATGGCGCCGGTCAGGAAGCCGCGACCGAGGGGCGAGTACGGCACCAGGCCGATGCCGAGCTCGCGGAGGGTGTCGAGCACGTCGCCCTCCGGGTCGCGCGTCCACAGCGAGTACTCGCTCTGGAGCGCGGTGACCGGGTGCACGGCGTGCGCCCTGCGGATCGTGGCGGCGCTCGCCTCGGAGAGCCCGATGTGGCGGATCTTGCCCTCCTGCACGAAGCCGGCGAGCTGTCCGACCACGTCCTCGATCGGGACGGCCGGGTCGACGCGGTGCTGGTAGTAGAGGTCGATGTGGTCGGTGCCGAGGCGGCGGAGCGAGCCCTCGAGCGCCTCGCGGACGGACTCGGGTGCGCTGGAGATGCCGCGCTGCTGCGTGGGGGTCTGCTCGCCGGCCTCGTGCCGGTAGAGGCCGAACTTGGTGGCGATCACGACCTGGTCGCGGCGGTCGCCGAGGGCACGACGGAGGAGCTCCTCGTTCGTGTACGGGCCGTAGGCCTCGGCGGTGTCGAAGAGCGTGACGCCGAGGTCGATCGCGCGGTGGATCGTGCGGATCGACTCGTCGTCGTCGGTGCCGGCGCCCGTGTAGAAGGCGCTCATGCCCATGGTGCCGAGGCCGACGGAGCCGACCTCGAGGTCTGCGAGCTTGCGTGTCTGCATGGGTGCAGGTCTACTCCTGCCGGCACCTCGTCAGGGAGGTACCGGCACGGCTACGCTGAGGGCACGGACAGTGTCCGCGACGAAAGGGGAACGTCATGACCGTGGTCTGGATCGTCATCGGCCTCGTGGTGGTCGTCGCCGCCCTGCTCGTCGTGCTCGAGGTGCAGAACGCCCGGCGTCGGAAGGCCCTGGCGCACCTGGAGCCCGTCGACCCGCGCGTCGGGGAGCGCGCGATGTCCGAGGCATCGGGGGAGCACGCGATCATCGAAGGCGTGGCGAAGTCGGCGCACCCGGGGATCAGCGGCGCCGGGGGCGGCCCGCTCGGCTGAACCGCCCCGACCAGGCGGTTGCAGGTTCCGCTGCACGGTGTTGCACTCGACACCGGACGCGCTCGTGCGGTTCCTCCAACGGGATCGGACGCACAGCCCGGCACTGGTGTGATCGACCCGTGAACCTGTACCTCCGGCTCTTCCTCCTCGGTCTGCGCCTCCGGCTGGCCGCCCTGCGACCGGGGCGGCGCCCCTCGCTGTGGGACGAGGCCCGCACGCCCTTCCGCGTGCTGCCGACGGACCTGGACACCTTGCGGCACGTGAACAACGGCCGGTACCTGACACTGATGGACCTCGGCCGCTACGACCTGCTGTACGGGTCCGGCTTCTGGCAGGAGTCCGCCCGCCGCGGCTGGTACGCCGTCGTGGCTGCGCAGACGATCACGTACAAGCGCTCGCTGACGCTCGGGGAACGCTTCACCCTGCACACCCGGGTGCTCGGCGTCGACGAGCGCGCCGTGTACATGGAGCAGACCTTCGTCCGACAGGGCGCGGTCGTCGCTCGGGCGGTCGTCCAGGCACGGTTCCTGCGGCGTGGGGGCGGCCAGGTGACGCCCGACGACGTGGTGGCCGCGGCCGGCGGCGCGGCGCGGGACCTCACGCTGCCCGGCTGGGTGCACGAGTGGGCCGACGCCGTGCGGATCAGCAGCGGCGGCGGCGTTCGCTGACCGGTCCGCCCGCGGTCGCGGCGCCCGTCCTACGATGACGACGTGGACGACGACGACCTGGTGCTCCCCGACGCAGCCGCCTGGCGTGCCTGGCTCGACGAGCACGAGGACGATCCCGACGGCGTCTGGCTGGTGCTCGCCAAGAAGGGCACGACGGAGCCGACTTCGGTGACGTACGACCAGGCGCTCGACGAGGCCCTGTGCTCGGGGTGGATCGACGGGCAGAAGCGCGGCCGGGACACGGCGACCTTCCGGCAGCGCTTCACCCCACGGCGCCGGGCGTCGCTCTGGTCCCAGCGCAACATCGGGCTCGTCGCGGCACTCGAGGACGCCGGCCGCATGCGCCCACGCGGTCGCGCCGAGGTCGACCGCGCGAAGGGCGACGGACGGTGGGACCGCGCCTACGCCGGAGCGGCGACCGCCACCGTGCCCGACGACCTGCGGGCCGCGCTCGACGCCGCACCCGCTGCGGCCGCGCTGTTCGCCGAGCTCGACGCGACGAACCGGTACGCCGTGCTCCACCGGGTCGTCACGGCACCGAGCGTCTCCGCACGGGCGAACCGGATCGCGAAGCTCGTCGCCGGGCTCGCGACCGGCGAGACGCCGTACCCACGCCCGGGTCGCTGACCAGGGCGCCCGCGCTGCCCGTCGCGCGCGCCAGGGGGACACCGATCCAGCAACGGGTCACTCCACGGGCGTAGACCGGGGTCATGACCACTGGTACCGACACCACGAACCGTCCTGCCGCCGCCTCGGGCACGTTCCGCATCGGCGGTGACCTCGAGGTCCACCGCCTGGGCTACGGCACCATGCAGCTCACCGGCCCGGGCGTCTGGGGGCCGCCGAAGGACCACGACGAGGCCGTCCGTGTCCTCAAGCGCGCGGTCGACCTCGGCGTCGACTTCTTCGACACGGCCGACTCCTACGGCCCGTACGTCGCCGAGGAGCTGCTCCGTGAAGCCCTGCACCCCTACGGCGACGACATCGTCATCGCGACCAAGGCCGGCCTGACCCGCACCGGCCCGAACGAGTGGCCGCCGGTCGGCCGCCCGGAGTACCTCCGCCAGGAGGCCGAGATGAGCCTCCGCCGCCTCGGCCTCGAGCGCATCGACCTGTTCCAGCTGCACCGCATCGACCCGAAGGTCCCGCTCGAGGACCAGATCGGCGAGCTGAAGAAGCTGCAGGACGAGGGCAAGATCCGCCACATCGGCCTGTCCGAGGTCTCCGTCGACGACGTGAAGGCCGCGCAGGAGCACGCCGAGATCGTCACCGTCCAGAACCTCTACAACCTGCAGAAGCGCGACGCCGAGGAGCTCCTCGAGTGGTCCGAGGAGCAGGGCATCGGCTTCATCCCGTGGTTCCCGCTCGCGACCGGTGGGCTGACCGGCGAGGACTCGCCGCTCACCGAGATCGCACAGCGCAAGGGCGCCACGCCGGCACAGCTCGCGCTCGCGTGGCTGCTGAAGCGCTCGCCCGTGATGCTGCCGATCCCGGGCACCTCGAGCGTCGACCACCTCGAGGACAACATGCAGGGCGCGACGATCGAGCTCACGGACGAGGAGTTCGCGGAGCTGTCGAAGCTGGGGGAGTGACCCCACCAGGTACCGGACGGGAGGCCCGTGGCGACACCGCCACGGGCCTCCCGTCACGTCTCGTGACCACTTCGTGACCCGTCCCGGCTTGCCGAGACCTACCCGGTATGTGCATACTCGGTATGTCCGAGACGGACCGAGACGGGGGAGTCACGATGAGCGTCAAGATGGGCGTACTCGCGCTGCTGGTGGGAGGACCCGGGTACGGGTACCAGCTCCGGGGGGAGTTCGAGCACCGCACCGGGGGGAGCTGGCCGCTCAACATCGGCCAGGTCTACACGACGCTCGACCGTCTCGAACGGGACGGACTCGTGGCCCGCGGCGACGCCGACGACGACGGACACGTCGTCTACACGGCGACCGACGCGGGCCGCGAGGAGGTCGCACGCTGGTTCAGCGAGCCGGTGCCCGCGAAGCGCGGTCGCGACGAGCTCGCGATCAAGTTCGCGCTCGCCGTCACGGTCCCCGGCATCGACGTCCCTCGACTGGTGCAGGTGCAGCGCGCCTCAGCGATGCATGCACTGCAGGACCTGACGCGGCTGAAGCGCTCCGCCGACCCGTCGGAGGACCTGGCGTGGTCCCTCGTCCTCGAGTCGATGGTCTTCCAGGCCGAGGCCGAGGTCCGGTGGCTCGACCACGTGGAGAGCTCCGTCGCGCGGTACATGCCGCCGGCGGCACATGTACCGAAGGCACCGGTCGATTCCCTCGCCGACACGGCACACGAGGGCGTCCGATGAGCGCCGCCGACTCCGAGGCGCTCCTCGCCCTCGATGCCGTCAGCGTCCAGTACGGCTCCGGTGAGCGATCCGTAACCGCACTGGCAGGTGTCGACCTGACGATCCGACGAGGAGAGATGGTCGCCGTGATGGGGACCTCCGGGTCCGGCAAGTCGACCCTCCTCGCGTGTGCCGGAACGCTGCTGCCGCCCACCAGCGGCGAGGTGCGCATCGGCGGCGAGTGGGTCTCCGACCGCCCGGCGCGGGAGCTCGCGGCGCTGCGTCGACGCCTCGTGGGGTTCGTGTTCCAGGACTTCAACCTCATCCCGTCCCTCACGGCGGTCGAGAACGTCGCCCTCCCGCTCGAGCTCGACGGGTGGAAGGCGAGCAAGGCCCGCCGCGCGGCCGAACTCGCGCTCGAGAACGTCGAGCTCGGTGACCGCGCCGACGCCTTCCCCGACGACCTGTCCGGCGGGCAGCAGCAACGCGTCGCCATCGCCCGTGGCGTCGTCGGTGACCGGCGACTGGTGCTGGCGGACGAGCCGACCGGTGCGCTCGACTCGCAGACCGGCGAGGTGGTGCTGCGGATGCTCCGCCGGCACGTCGACAACGGAGCGGGTGCCCTGCTCGTGACGCACGACGCACGGCACGCCGCCTGGGCGGACCGGGTCGTCTTCCTGCGCGACGGTCGGGTCGTCGACGAGACGGTCTACGCCGGCGTCGAGTCGCTCGTCGGCCGAGCAGCCTCGTGAGGCTCTGGCCGGCGCTCCGACTCGGTCGCCGCCTGGCCTTCGCGAAGATCGGCCGCGCGGTGCTGATCGTGTCGCTCATCGGCATCCCCACCGCGGGGTTCGCGGCGGCGGCCGTGGTCATCCAGTCCACACTGCCCACCGTGCAGGAGCAACTCCGGTACGACCTCGGCCACGCAGCCGCCCAGATGCGCCTGTCCGGCCCGGACCTGCCCGGGATGCGGCAGGACCCCCTGCAGTGGCAGCTGACCGACTCCGCGCCGGACAGCCCGGTGACGAGGGCGGACGAGGACTCCCCCTGGACCGACCTGCTCGACCACGTGCCGGCAGGAGCCGAGGCGATCCCGGTCCGGACCACGCAGGTCGTCGTCGCCGGCCCGGGGGTCCCCGTCGCCGTCTCCGCGGACGAGGGAGCGACGTGGTCGCCCGCCCTCGACGGACACTGGCACGTGCTGTCCGGCCGTGCACCGACCTCCCCCGACCAGGCGATGGTGACCCCCGCGACCCTCGAGCGCCTCCACCTGTCCGTCGGCGACACCCTGACGGTGACCGATCCGGTCCGCGAGCGGTTCACCGTCACGGGCACCATGCGCGACGCCGCCTCCGGCCCGGGTGCCCAGGGGGTGTTCCTGCCGCCGGGGTCCCTGCCGGCCGAGCTCCCGACCTCCGCGCAGCGGGGTAGGTCGGACACGACCGTGTACCTGCCCGAGGTCGCTCCGACCTGGTCGGAGATCCGCGCGCTCAACGCGCACGGGATCGTCGTCGAGTCCCGTCCGGTCGTGCTCGACCCGCCGGCGGACCGGCTCGAGGGCGTCCCGACCGGGACGACCGTGGACGCGTACCTCGGTGCCCTGGCGCTGGTCGGGGTGTTCGCCGCCTTCGAGGTCGCACTGCTCGCCGGTGCCGCGTTCCTGGTCGGCACCCGGGCGGACACCCGCACGTACGCGATCGTCACGAGCCTCGGCGGTGAGCGCGGCTTCGTGCGGACGGTCGTCGCCGGCTCCGGGCTGGTGCTCGGTCTCGTCGGCGCCGTGCTCGGGACGGCCCTGGGCACCGGGATCGGTGTGCTGGCGTTCCACCTGCTCGACGACGGCAACGTCGGGACCTGGCCGGGGCTGCACGTGCCGGCACTCGCCCTCGTCACGATCGCGGCGGTCGCGGTCGTCGCCGGGCTCGTGGCGGCCCTGGTCGCGGCGCGTGCGGCGACCAGGATCGACGTCCTCGCGGCCCTCCGCGGGTCCCTGCGCCCCGCTGCACCCCGTCCCCGGGCGGAGCGTCGGCGGCGGATCTGGGTCCCCGTCCTGGTCGTCAGCGGGACGGCCATGACACTGGCGTGCGGCGTCGGCGTGCTCCTGCTCAACGACCGACCCGTGCAGCAGGACCGGTGGGCCGTGCTCGCCGGCGTCGGGGTCGCGCTCGGGCCGTGCCTGGTGCAGCTCGGTGTGGCCCTCGCGTCGCCGTGGGTCCTGGCCGGCGTCGCACGGCTCTCGGCACGCCTCGGTCTGTCCGCCCGGATCGCCGCGCGGGACGCTCGACGCAACCCGGTCCGCACGGTCCCGGTGCTGGCGAGCGTGATGAGCGTCGTGTTCGTCGCCTCGGTCGTGATCACGTGGAGCGCCTCGGAGCACGCCCGCTTCGTCCGGGGGTACGAGTACACGACCGCCGTCGGGGTCGCGACCGCGAACGTCTCACTGACCGACCGCGACGGGTACAGCGACGGGTACGACGCCGCCGTCACCGACCGGGCAGCGCGCGTGCTCTCCGGAGCGTTGGACGGCGTCCGGCTGCACGTGCTCGCCGTGAACCGCGAGGATCCGGGGAAGGATCCGACCACGATCACCACGCCGCACGACTTCGTGCAGCGGGACTGCCAGGCGTACGACACGACCGGTTGCGCCGAGTTCCTGCAGAGCGTCGGGAGCGGCGAGCCGCACATCGCGGCGGGGACGGTCGACGACTACGCCCTGCTCACCGGGCACCGTCCGTCCGCCGAGGTCCGACGGGCGCTCGAGGACGGCGAGGCCGTGTCGCTCTGGCCCGAGTACGTCCGCGACGGGGCAGTCCGCATCGACACCTTCCGGGACCGGACGATCGACGACACCGCGCAGCTCGAGGACACCCGCCCCGATGCCTCGACGACGATCCCGGCCGTCGTCGACGTGCAGAAGCCACGGATCAGGATCGGGGTCTTCATGACCCGGGGCACGGCAGCGGCCCACGGGGTCCCGCTGGTCGACGGCCTGCTCGCGATGCACCTGCCGCAGGACCTGACCCCGTCGCAGTACGACGCGCTGTCGTCCGCGTGGCAGAGCGGTGGCGGCGCTGACCGGGAACGGTGGGGTGGTCCGGGCTTCGCCTACGAGCGCGGTCCGGTCGACGACCAGGCCGCCGTGCAGGCCCTCGTCCTCGCACTGGCCGCCGCCGTCACGATCGGTGCCACCGCCGTCGCGGTCGGGCTCGCCCGCTCCGACGGACGCCGGGACGACGAGGTGCTCGACGCGATCGGGGCGGGACCGGTCCTGCGGCGCCGCGTGTCGGCGTGGCAGGCGGCGATCCTCACCACGGTCGGCGCGGTCGTCGGCACGCTGCTCGGGTTGCTGCCGATCCGGGCGCTCACCCTGCGGTTCGACGGCGGCCCGACGGGGACCACGCACCTGCCGTTCGTGGCGGACTGGCCGGTGCTGGCGCTGCTCGCCCTCGGCCTCCCGCTCGTCGTGACGGCGGGCACCTGGGCGACCGCCGGACGCAGCTCCCGCCCGGTGGTGCGCCGTGCCCCGTGAGCCCGAACCTGAGAACGGCCGCGAGGACCCTCAGCGACGCTGCGCGTTCCCCAGGTCTGGGGCCTGGTCCCGGCGGGCGATCCGGAGGATACCTGTACCCGTGACCCGCACCACCCGTCTCGCCGTCGTCGCGAGCATCGTCTCCGCAGCCTGCCTCGTCGGGGCCGGCGTCTTCGTCGTCGCCGCCCCCCACACGGCGAGCGCCGAGGACCGCCCCGTCGCCGCAGCAGCCGACACCCGCGTCGAACGCGGCACCACGGACCTCGCTCGTCCGAGCACGCCGGACCAGGTGGTCTCCGGAGCGCTCAGCACCCCGGCGCTGCCGGACGCCGTGCCGTTCGCGTACGCCGGCGACTCGATCACCGCCCGACCCGACTCGTGGCTGCACCAGCTGGAGTCCGACGACCGGCTGCGCGCCGTCGGTGGCTACGCGCACAGCGGGTACCGTGCCGACCAGGTCCTCGCGGAGATCGGTCCGGTCCCGCAGGCGCGCGTGCTCGTGGTCGAGGTCGGCACGAACGACGTCAACCAGGCCGTCCCGCTCGACCGGACGATCGCCGGTGTGGACGCGATCGTCCGCAAGGTCGGTGCGGCGCGGGTCCTCGTCGTCGCCGGTCCGCCCTCCGACTGGACGTGGAGCCGGTGGGGTGCCGACCGTCGCTCGGGTCAGATCGTCCTGACCGATGCGCTGCACGCGGATGCCGACGTCCACGGGTGGGCGTTCGTCGACCCGTTCCGCTCGCTCCGGGCGGCCGACGGAGCCTACGTGGCGGGGACGACGCCGGACGGCATCCACCCGACGGCCGAGGCGAACCGTTCGGTCGCCGCGGCGATGGCCGACGCGATCGAGCGCACCGCGCGCTGACGCTGCCGGCTCGGGCGCAGCGACGCACCGTGCGACGGACGGGAGGCCCGTGGCGATCCCGCCACGGGCCTCCCTCGCAGGCTCGGTCGGCGCGGCCCGCGTGACGCTGGCGCGTCACCGCTCAGCGGGCCGCGCCCGTCCGTCGTCGCTCACTCCGGCAGCGGCTCGGCGTAGGTGCGGAAGTCCCCGCGCTCGGTGTGGATGCTCCAGAGCCGCTCGGCGACCGCAGCCGACGAGTGGTCGTCCTGTCCGTCGTCGATGCCGAACGGGATGATCAGCTGACCGACGTGCACGTGCTCGTCGGCCACCGCGTCGTGGAGGAGCTGCGCGTAGGCGCTCTCGCCCGCGAACGCGACCGACGTGCCCGTCACCCGGGCGCCGGGTCGGACCGCGCTGCCGCCGTTGACGAAGAGGATCGTGCCCGTCCCGATCGCCCGCATGCCCGGGAGCACCTGGCGCACGGCGTTCACCGAGCCGTAGACCGAGAACTCGACCGGGCCGACCAGGTCCTCGGCGGTGGTCTCGAGCACCGGGCGCATGTACTCCTTCGCGGGCAGCGGGCTGTACTGCAGCACCTCGATCGGGCCGAGCTGTTCGGTGGCGGCCTCGAGCGCGGCGCGGAGCGAGTCCCCGTCGCGGACGTTCGCGGCGAAGCCCTGCGCGCGGTACCCCGACGACCGGAGCTCGGCGGCGAGCGCGTCGAGCCGGTCCTGGTTGCGGGAGATCAGGGCGACGTCGAAGCCCTCGCGGCCGAAGCGGTCCGCGACGGCGAGCCCGAGGCCCTTGCCGGCGCCGACGATGGCGATGGTGGTCATGCGGTGGTCCTTCCGTGGGTGTGGCGCCGACGGTAGGCCGCGGCGCGCAGCGGTGAGGGGTTCCGCCGGGAACCCCCAGCCGTTTCCCGACGGGGCCGTGTGGACTCGGGGCACGACCCGGGAGGATCACCGTGGACACCACCCGCACACGCCGCAGCCGCCGCACCTGGTCCGCCCTCGGGTTGGCCGCCGTGGCAGCCCTCGGCCTGACCTCCTGTTCGGACGACCGCGCGCCGACCGGTCCGGGCGACCCCGCCGGGCAGGGCAGCACCGCGAGCCCGCCCGCCGACCTCGCTGCCGGCCAGCTGGCGCCGGACGGCCGGACCACGGACGTCGTCTCGGGCCTCGAGGCGCCGTGGTCGGTGGTCCCCGTCGGCGACGACGGCGACGCGTTCGTCAGCGAGCGGGACTCGGCGCGCGTGCTCGAACTCCGCGCGGACGGGTCGACGCGAGAGGTCGGGACCGTCGACGGGGTCCGGCACGGCGGCGAGGGCGGACTCCTCGGCCTCGCCCTGCACGACGGAGACCTGTTCGTCTACTCGACCGCCGACGACGGCAACCGGATCCAGCGGTACGACCTGACCGGGGACACCGGCTCGTACCGGCTCGGTGCGGCGACGAGGGTCATCGACGGGCTGCCCGCGAACACCTTCCACGACGGCGGGCGCATCGCGTTCGGCCCCGACGACATGCTCTACGCGAGCGTCGGCGACGCGGGGCAGCGGTCCGAGGCGCAGGACCGCGGCTCCCTGGCGGGCAAGATCCTGCGGCTGACCCCGGACGGCCAGGTACCCGACGACAACCCGTTCGACGGTTCGCCGGTGTGGTCGCTCGGGCACCGGAACGTGCAGGGCATGGGTTGGGCCGAGGACGGCACGATGTTCGCCGCGGAGTTCGGGGAGAACCGCTGGGACGAGCTCAACGTCATCGAGCCGGGGGCGAACCACGGGTGGCCCGAGGTCGAGGGCACCGGCGGCGAGGACCGCGGGTTCGTCGACCCGGTGCAGCAGTGGTCGACGGACGAGGCCTCGCCGAGCGGGCTGACCGTGATCGGCGACACCGTGTTCGTCGCGAACCTCAAGGGGGAGTCCGTCCGCGCCGTCCCGGTCTCCGACCCGTCGAGCTCGACGGTGTACTTCCCGGGCGAGCACGGGCGCATCCGCACGGTGCTGCCCGGCCCCGGCGACACCCTCTGGTTCGTGACGAACAACACCGACGGCCGCGGCGACCCACGCGACGGCGACGACCGGATCCTGTCCGTGCCGCTCACCGAGGCGGACTGAGGGCCGAGCGCCCGGGCTGACGTCGGCGCGCCGCCGGATCAGGGGCGGAACGACTCCGGCACGTCGAGGTCGCCGTGCTCCGCCTGCCACCGCAGCGCATCGCGCACCGTCGCCGACGCCGTGTACGCCGGTGCGTACCCGAGGACCCGCTGCGGCTTCTCGGTGCTGAACACCTGGCTGCGGGACAGGTGCTCCCAGCTCGCGTCGGCGTGCTCCGGAGCCGTGGTCCGCCGGAACCGGTCCCAGTCGACGGACTCGAGCCGTGCCTCCCGGCCGGCCCACGACGCGACCAGGTGGGCGTACCCGCGCACCGTGAGCGCCGTCGGGGCGGTCGCGAAGAAGTCCTGCCCGGCGGCGGCGTCCCGCTGCTCGACCGCGAGCTGGAACAGCTGCGCGACGTCGTCGGCGTGCACGTGGGCCATCGACTCCGCGCCGAGGCCCGGGACCTCGACGACCTCGCCCGCGGCGAGCCGTTCGACCACCGTGGGGTCGAGGTTGCCGAGCGGACCGATCGGCATCCAGCCCGGACCGCTGATGTGCCCGGGGTGGATCGACGTCGTGACGACCCCGCCGTCGGCGGTCTCCTGCAGGAGCATCCGGGCGATGGCGTCCTTCTGCGTGCCGTACTCGCCGAAGGGCGGCGTGGCGGTCTCCTCGGTGATCGGCAGGAAGTGCGAGACGCCGGCGCGCCAGATCGACCCGCAGTGGACCAGGTGGGTCCGGCTGCCGCGGAGCGCCCGGACGAGCTGCTCGGCCGACCCGAGCGTGAAGCAGACGAGGTCGACCACGGAGTCGGCGCCGAGAGCGGCGATCCGGTCGCCGAACGTGCCGTCCCGGTCCTCCTGCTCGCGGTCGGCGGTGATCCGCTCGACCTGCTCCCACTCGGGAGCCTCCGCGTACGGGCTGCTGGTGCCGCGCGTCACGACCCTGACGTGGTGCCCGGCGCGCACGAGGCGGGGGACCAGGAAGGTGCCGATGTGGCCGGTGGCTCCGATGACGACGATGTCCATGCGGGCCACGCTAGGCGCGCGTCCCCGTGTGCGGCAGGCCCTGCCGGTGCTCCCCGGCGGACGGGACGGCGACGGACCGGACGCCGGACGGACGGGAGGCGCGTGGCGGGTCCGCCACGCGCCTCCCGTCCGGTGTCGATCCGGTCAGGACCCGCTGACCACCTTGACGGAGCCGGCGATGACCGCCGCGTCCTCGGCGAGCGCGCCGACCGGGTCGGGCAGGCCGGAGCTGCTGAGGAGCTTGCGGGCGGCCCACCCGGCGAAGCTGCCGACGATCGCGCCGACGCCACCGAGGATCGCGCCCTCGAGTCGGAGGTCGCGCCGACCGGTCGTCCCGAGCGCCGCACCCGCGAACGCACCGGCACCGATGCGGCCGACCAGGCCGAGCGGCGAGATGCGGGCGGGGGCCTTCGGGGACTTGTCGCCGACGAGCTCGCCGATGGCGGACGCGACGAGCAGGCCACGGCCGAGCGGCGAGCTGAAGGCCTTCCACTGCTGCCAGTCGCCCTTGACGGCCTTGTTGTCGTGGTTCAGCGCGAGGACGGCCAGCGGGGTGCTGCTCCGTCCACCGCTGAGGAACCCGAGTGCCAGGGTGCGGACCAGGGTGTGCTGCTCGTCGTGCTTGCTCATCGGTTCTCCCGTCGTGTCGCACCGGACGGTACTCGCCGGGCGCTGGGGGACGGACCCGCTCCCGCCGCTTCCGAGCCGCACCGCGTACCGTCCGGGCCATGAGCAACGTCATCCTGTTCGGCGGCCACGGCAAGGTCGCACTCCTCGCCACCCGGATCCTCACCGAGCGCGGACACCGCGTGACCTCCGTGATCCGCGACCCCGACCAGCAGGACGAGGTGCGCGCCCACGGCGGCGAGCCCCGGGTCGCCGACGTGCAGGAGCAGTCGCTCACCGACTTCGCCGACCTGGTCCGCGGGCACGACGCCGTCGTCTGGTCGGCCGGTGCCGGCGGCGGTTCCGCGGACCGCACCTGGGCGATCGACCGCGACGCCGCCGTCCTGTCCGTGCAGGGCGCCGCGCAGGCCGGGGTCGACCGCTACGTGATGGTCTCGTGGTCCGGATCGAAGCTCGACCACGGGATCCCCCAGGACCAGGACTTCTTCGCGTACGCGCAGTCCAAGATGATCGCGGACGCCGTGCTCCGGGACTCCGGGCTGCAGTGGACGGTCGTCGCGCCGAGCACCCTGACCGACGACGAGCCGACCGGCTCGGTCGACTGGGACGGCTCGGCGTCGCAGGTCCCGCGCGGTGACGTGGCCCACGTGGTCGCGGACGTGCTCGAGGACCCGTCGACGGCCGGTCGGACCATCCGCTTCAACGGCGGCGACACGGCGATCGCCGACTTCCTCCGGGGCTGACCGCGTGGCGGACGCCCCCCGGTCGCTCACGCTGGAGATCGGGGACCACGAGCTGGTCATCCGGCTCGTGCGGCGCGTCCACCTCCGACGGATCGGGGGACCCGTCACCGAGTCGTCGCGAGACTCCTGACCACCGGGACGAACGGGCCAGTCCATGCACGCTCTCCTCGTCCGCATCCGGGAGTCCTTCTGGTTCCTGCCGGCCGTGCTCGGTGTGGTGGCGATCGTCGCCGCGCAGCTGCTCGTCACCCTCGACCGCGAGGTCCTCGACGGGCGGGTCCCCGCGGTGCCGTTCCTCGACGCGCTGAGCGCCGGGGGCGGTCGGTCGATCCTGACGACGATCGGCACGGCGATGCTCACGGTCGCCGGGACGTCGTTCTCGATCACGATCTCGGTCCTCGCCACCACGTCCTCGACGTACGGCCCGCGGCTCGTGCGGAACTTCACGGCCGACCGGGCGAACCAGCTCGTGCTCGCGGCGTTCACGTCGACGTTCCTCTACGCGATGGTCGTGCTGCGGACGGTGCACACCGGCGTCGACGACGGCGACCCGTTCGTCCCCGTCGTCGCGATCCACGTCGCGGTCCTGCTCGCCGTGCTCGACGTGGGCGTGCTCGTCTTCTTCATCCACCACATAGCGTCGAGCACGCAGATCACGTCGCTGCAGCGGCAGGTGCAGACCGACCTGCGTGCAGCGGTCGACGAGGCCTACCGGGACGGCGACGACGATCGACGGACGATCGCCCCCGTCGTCGTGCCCGAGGACGGGTGGTCCGCGGTCCGGGCTGCGGCCGACGGCTCCGTGCAGTCGGTGGAGTGGCGGGCCCTGACGGCCTGGGCGGGCCGCAACGACCGTCTGGTCGACGTCGTCGCGACCCCGGGCCGGTACGTGATCCAGGGCGACGTCGTCGTCCGCGTCCGCGCGGACGGGGGCAGCAGGCCGACGGTCGACACCGCCACCGCTCGGGCGCTGCGCGCCGCGGTGGTCCTCGGCACCGCCAGGACGCCCGTGCAGGACGTCGAGTTCGCCCTGCAGCAGCTGGTCGAGATCGCCGTCCGCGGGCTCGCTTCCGGATCGAACGACCCGTACACCGCGGTCAGCGCCCTGGACATGGCGACGCCCGTCCTGGTGCCGCTCTGGCGGGACCGGGCGGCCGTCACGGCACTGCTCGGACCGGACGGAGCGCCGCGGGTCCTGCAGCACTGGCCGGCACCGGAGGACCTCGTGGCGGGCCTCTTCGCGACCGTCGGCCACTACGGCGCCGGGCAGCCGCTCGTCGAGCGTGCCGCCGACAGGCTGGCCGATCGGCTCGAGCAGCAGGCGTCCCAGCCGCGGCGCGGACTCGTCGCGACGATGCGCCCGCACCACGCCGACCGCGGTCCGGGTACGCCTGGCTGAACGGTCCCACAGGTCGTCGGGCACCATGGACGGATGGCCACGACGAGACCACCCGCACCCGCCGCCGACCAGCTCCGCCCCGGAGAGCCCGTCCGGACCACGCCGGGGCTCTCCCGCTGGGTCTTCTGGCCCGCCGCCGTCATCGTGCTCGCGTTCGTGGCCTGGACGCTGGTCGCTCCGGCATCGGCGGAGGCCGTCTTCACCACCCTGCAGGCCGGCATCGTGCGGAACTTCAGCTGGTACTACGTGCTGGCGGCGGCGTTCTTCGTCGCGTTCGCGCTCTTCGTCGGCTTCAGCCGGTACGGCGACATCAAGCTCGGCAAGGACCAGGACGAGCCGGAGTTCAGCACGCGGTCGTGGTTCTCGCTGCTCTTCGCCGCCGGCATGGGCATCGGCCTCGTCTTCTACGGCGTCTCCGAACCGCTCAGCCACTTCGCCGATCCGCGTCCCGGTGTCTCCGGGTCGGAGCAGCACCTGGCCCAGGAGGCCATGACCCAGACCTTCCTGCACTGGGGCCTGCACGCCTGGGCGATCTACGTCGTCCTCGGCATGGCCCTGGCGTACGCGATCCACCGCCGCGGCCGACCGGTGTCGATCCGGTGGGCCCTCGAACCCCTGCTCGGCAACCGCGTCCGCGGCGGCTGGGGGAACGTCATCGACGTCGTGGCGCTCATCGGCACGCTGTTCGGCGTCGCGACGTCGCTCGGCCTCGGTGTGCTGCAGATCGGCGCCGGCCTCGAGAGCGCGGGCATCGCGGAGAGCAGCACCGTCAGCCAGATCGCGATCATCGCCGTGATCACCGCGCTGACCATCGTGTCGCTCGTCACGGGTGTGGCGAAGGGCATGAAGATCCTGTCGAACGTCAACCTGCTGCTCGCCGCCGCGCTGCTCGTGTTCGTCCTGATCGTCGGACCGACCCAGTACCTGCTCCGCGACTTCGTGCAGTCGATCGGCGCGTACCTGCAGAACGTCGTCGGCCTGTCCTTCAACGTCACCGCCCAGCAGGGTGCCGCCGGCGAACAGTGGCAGGGCGCCTGGACCACGTTCTACTGGGGCTGGTGGATGTCGTGGGCCCCGTTCGTCGGGATCTTCATCGCCCGGGTGTCGAAGGGCCGTACGGTGCGCGAGTTCGTCTTCGGCGTGCTGCTCGTCCCCACCCTGCTGACCTTCCTGTGGTTCTCGGTGCTGGGTGGTGCGGCGATCAACCGCGAGGTCTCGGGCCGGGGCGGTCTGGTCGGAGCCGACGGCACCGTCGACGTCGAGGGGGCACTGTTCGGTCTGCTCCAGGACCTGCCCGCCGGTGTCGTGCTGACCTTCGGCGCGATCATCCTCATCGGCATCTTCTTCGTCACCTCGTCCGACTCAGGGTCCCTCGTGATGGCGATGATCGCCTCGGGCGGTGACCTCGAGCCGAAGAACTGGCTCCGGGTGTTCTTCGCACTCGTGACCGCCCTGCTCGCCATCGCCCTGCTCCTGACCGGCGGGCTCGACGCGCTGAAGACCGCGGCGATCACGACGGCGCTGCCCTTCAGCGTGGTGCTGCTGCTGACCTGCTGGTCGATGGTGATCGCCTTCCGACGGGAGCGCCGTGCCTACGACCGGGCCGAGCGCGAGGTGCTGCTCGAGCACGTCGGCGCCTACTACGGCCTCGAGGTCGAGGCCCCCGCGCAACGGACCGCCGGGGGTGGCCCGCTCCGCGCGCTGCGCCGCCGACTGCGCGGCCGGGTGGAGTCGGAGCCGAACGGGGGCGGCACGGCGACCTCGGACACCCCGGTCGCCCACACGGACACGGTCTCGGCGGACCCCGGTGTCGACGCGACCCTCGACCCGGCACCCGCGGAGACGTCCGCTGGCCGACCGGAGGAGCGGCCCGGGTCCTGACGCGACCGGGTGACGGACGGGAGGCGCGGTGGCGGCTGGCACCGCGCCTCCCGTCCGTCCTGCCGTCAGCCCAGCTGCGCCGCGAGCACGTCCGGCGTCTGCTGGAGCGACGCCTTGACCATCGCGCTCCACTCGTCGACGACGACCTCCGCGAGCCCCTGCTCGACCCCGTCGAGCGACGCGCGTGCGACGTCGGCCGGGTCGGTCATGTGGCCGTCGTACCCGGCCATCATGTCTGTGTCGGCCGCACCGAGGTGCAGCCCCTGGACCGTGATCCCGGCGTCGCGCAGCTCGAGCCGGACCGCGTTCGTCATGTTCCACTCCGCGGCCTTCGCCACCCCGTAGGCACCCGACCCCGGGTACGCGAACCAGGAGAGCGCGGAGAGCACGTTGACCACCGCGCCACCACCGTTGCGTTCGATGACGGGTGCGAAGGCCCGCAGCATCGACAGGGTGCCCCAGAGGTGGGTGTCGAGCAGCCGGTGCGCGTCGGCGAGGTCGTCGCGCAGGAGCGAGCCGGTCCCGGCGATCCCGGCGTTGTTGACGAGCAGCGTGACGTCCTGCGCGGCGGCAGCCGCAGCGGCGACCGACGTCTCGTCGGTGATGTCGAGCGGCAGCACCTCGACGCCGTCGATGTCGACGAGCTCGGGGCGGCGAGCGGTCGCGTAGACCTTCGACGCGCCGCGCTCGAGCAGCTGGGTGACGAAGCGGCGGCCGATGCCCCGGTTCGACCCGGTGACGAGTGCGACGGATCCGGCGATGTCCATGGTGTCCTCCTGCCGGGCGGGCCCTTCCCGCTGCGGCTCGGCTACGGTAGGACCTCACATCGGTGTCAGGTGCAAGTGTGGATCGGAGACGACGTGCGGATCGGTGACCTCGCTGCGGCGACGGGTGCGAGCGTGCGCTCGCTGCGGTACTACGAGGAGCAGGGGTTGCTCAGCGCGGAGCGGACCGCGGGTGGCCAGCGGTCCTACGCGGCGGCGTCCGTCGAACGGGTGCAGCTCGTGCAGCAGCTCTTCGCCGCCGGACTCCCGAGCCGGACCATCGTGCAACTGCTGCCGTGCGTCGACGCGGGGGTGGCGACGCCGGAGTCCTTCGCGCTGCTGGTCGCCGAGCGCGACCGGATCACCGCACAGCTCGCGGAGCTCGAGGCCGCCCGCGACCGGCTCGACGAGGTCATCGCGATCACCGAGCACCCGACGCCCGAGCACTGCCCGGCACTGCGGGAGCACGCCGCCGCGGCCTGAGGAACGCCGACGCTGTCGGTGGCCCCGCCTAGCGTGAGGACATGCCCGAGGGTGACTCCGTCCACCGCCTGGCAGCTCGACTCCGTGCCGTCGACGGGGCCCTGGTCACCCGCGGCGAGCTCCGCGGCGGCGCCGACGCCGGCACCCCGCTCGGCGGCCGGCGCATCGTCGCCCACGCCACGCACGGCAAGCACCTGCTGACCCGGTTCGACGACGGCACGACTCTCCACACCCACATGCGGATGACCGGTTCGTGGACCACGACGGGTGCGGGGAAGCGGCTGCCGGTCCGCGCCGCGCAGGACGCCCGGGTGCGCATGGCCCTCGACGACGGACGGACGGTGTGGGGGATCGCGCTGCCCGTGGTCGAGCTGCTCCCCACCCGCGACGAGCACCTGGCGGTCGGGCACATCGGCCCGGACCTGCTCCACGACGACTTCGACCGCGACGAGGCCGTCCGACGCTGCACGGCCGACCCGGAGCTGCCCGTGCGCACGGTCCTGCTCGACCAGCGGCGCGTGGCCGGGCTCGGCAACCTCTGGGCGAACGAGCTCGGCTTCGTCCGTGGGCTGCACCCGGACCGACCGATCGGCACGGTCGACGTCGGGACCCTGCTCGACACCGCGCAGCGGATGCTCCGCCACTCGGCGACGACACCCGACGCGTACCAGGTGACGACGGGGGTGCTCCGTCGCGGGGAGCGCCACTGGGTCGTCGGGCGGGCCGGGCGACCGTGCCTGCGCTGCGGCACGCGGGTGCGCGCCCGCGACGACGTCGAGGTGGTCGGCTCCGCGCCCCGACGCGTCTGGTGGTGTCCCCGCTGTCAGCCCGCGGCGGTCGGGCTCGTCGGGACCGCCGCGGGCTGACCGTCCGCGATGCCCCGGGCGACCTGCTCGGGCGTGCGTCCGACGGTCGACACGACCTCGGCGGCCTCGTGCAGCCAGCCGTCCGCCGCCTCGGCGTACGGGGCGAGGCGGCTCATCCGGAAGGTCGAGTAGCCGACGACGGCGTCGTCCTCGATCCGCCGGCGCAGGGTGTCCTGGTCGGCGTGCAGGACGACGTGCCGCACCGGGATCCCGTGCTGCGCGAGCCCGTCGGCGATCTCCCGCCAGTAGGCCTCGACCAGCACGGTCTGCGGCATGACGAGGGTGCCGCCGACCTGGTCGAGCACTCGTCGCGCACTCTCGACGACGAGGGGGCGCCACGGGGCCCAGTGCTGGAAGTCCCCGTGGTCGGGCAGCGCCGGTCGGACGTCCATCAGGACCTCGCCGACCTTCTCCGGGTCGAGCACGTGGGCGTCGGGCAGCATCGGCTGCAGCAGGCGGGCCGTCGTCGTCTTGCCGGCCCCGTGGGTGCCGTTGATCCACACGATCACCCCGCGGACGCTACCGCACCCGCTCGGGTGGGTCACGATCTGGACGCGCCACGGGGCGGTCGGGAGGCACGGTGCCGGCCCGCCACGGGCCTCCCGTCCGCCGCCGGGCCCGTTCGTCCACCTCGGTGCGGCAGGATGACCCCACCCCGTCCCGACGACCCCCGGAGTCACCGTGCCCGACCAGAAGCCCGCCGTCCTGTTCGTCTGCGTCCACAACGCCGGCCGCTCGCAGATGGCAGCCGGGTGGCTCCGGCACCTCGGCGGCGACCGCGTCGACGTCTTCTCCGCCGGGTCGGAGCCCGCCGACCGCATCAACGCCGTCGCGGTGCAGGCGATGGCCGAGGAGGGCATCGACATCGCGGGGGAGCAGCCCGCCGTCCTGACCACCGACGCGGTGCGCCAGGCGGACGTCGTCGTGACGATGGGCTGTGGGGACGCGTGCCCGGTCTTCCCGGGCAAGCGATACGAGGACTGGGCGCTCACCGACCCGGCCGGCCTGCCGATCGACCAGGTGCGCCCGGTGCGCGACGAGGTCCGCCGCCGGGTCGAGGCCCTGCTCGCCGAGCTGCTCTAGACCAGCGCCGCGACCGCTCGCTCAGACCAGCGCGGCGATCCCGAGCAGGAGCAGCGCGAGGAGCGGCAGCGCGCCCTGCGTGGTGGCGGCACGGCGCTTCGTCGCGTCGCTCGTGAACAGCACCAGCGCGGCGGCCAGCATGCTCCCGGTGCCGGCGACGACGAGCGTCAGGCCGACGGCGGTGCCGCCCGCCGCGACGACGACGATGCCGACCAGGACGAGCACGGCGAGGAACAGGTTGTAGAAGCCCTGGTTGAACGCGAGCGAGCGTGTGGCGGCGGCCTCCTGCTCGGAGGTGCCGAAGGTGTTCCGCGCACGCGGGGTGGTCCAGAGGACGGACTCGAGCACGAAGATCCAGACGTGCAGGAGCGCGGCGAGGGCGGCGAGCACCAGGGCGACGACGGTCATGCCCAGACCCTACGACGTCCGGTCAGCGACGTGGCGTGGCCCGGCGTCGCACGAGCCCGAGCGCCGCTGCCGCGAGCAGGCCGCCGATCACCGCGCCGATGCCGTTCGTGACCAGGTCGCTCGTGTCGCAGGCCCGGCCGATGCCGAGCACGAACGCCTGCACCGCCTCGATGCCGGCGGACAGGCCGATGCCGGCAGCCGCCGTCAGCAGTGGCCGGCCGGTGCGCAGCCCGGCCAGGAACACGACCGGGACGAAGAGCAGCACGTTCGCGATCGACTCGACGGCGGTCGGCGCCAGGTACGGGAGACCGGCCGAGCAGGCGACCGCTGCCGAGGGCGTGCCCTCCGGGTACAGGGTGAGCCCGAGCACGGCGACCAGCGCCAGGACCGCGAGCACCGTGGTGGTCCGCGGCGCCCGCGCCAGCAGGACCCCGAGGACGGGGGCGACGACGACGACCGCGACGAGGACGCCGAAGGCGAGCCAGGGCACCTCGACGAGCAGGGTGGAGAGCAGGGGTCAGGTCCTTCGGTGCGCAGGGAGCGGGAGCTCGTGCGCCGCGTCCCACGGCTCCGTCCAGCCGAGCCGGTCGAAGAGCGCGTCGAGCAGCATCGCCGTGAACCCCCAGAGCGTGTGCACGCCGTGGTCCGACCGTACCGTGAAGGCCGGCCCCCGCCACTCCCGGCCGCCGCGGCGGAGGACGGTCACCCCGCGGTTCGCCGGGTCGAGCAGGTCGGCCACGGGCGTCCGGAAGACGGCGGCGGACTCCCGCTCGTCGACGACCCGCACGGGCGTCGGTTCGCGCCACCACCCGAGCACGGGCCGCACCAGGTGGTTCGAGTGCGCGAGCGGTACGGCGGGCAGTGCGCCGAGGACCTCGACACCGGACGGGTCGAGCCCGGTCTCCTCGCGGGCCTCCCGCAGGGCCGCAGCGGGCGCGTCGACGTCGTCCGGGTCGATGCGCCCGCCGGGGAACGCGATCTCGCCCGGGTGCGAGCGGAGGGTCGAGGCGCGGGCGAGCAGCAGGACGTCGAGGTCACGGTGCACGGCGTCGGCGTCGGCGACGGCGGGGCGTGTGCTCGGGGTGCGGTCGAGCACACCGAAGAGCATGAGCACGGCCGCCGCCCGGGGGTCCGGCGTGCTCGGCATCGCGGGCACGAACGGGGCGGCGTCGGGACCGGCGACGGCGGCGAGCGCCGCGCGGGCAGCGTCGGCCGACGGGACCTGCGCCGGCCCGGTCACCGCCGTGTGCCGTCCTCGTCCGTGCCGTGTCCGACCGTGCCGTGCCTGACCGCGCCGTGCTCGCCGGAGTCGTGCCCGGCGGTGCCGTCCTCGACGTCCGGTCCCGCGGCGGGGACACCGTTCCGACGGGCCAGCAGGGCGCGGACGCCGACGACGCCGGCGAACACGACGACGACCAGCGCGACGATCAGCAGCAGGATCGTGTGGTGTCGGTGGTCGACCGGGGCGACGGCCGCCTGAGTGGCCGACACCTCGTCGGAGGTGCCGGACGCGGCGTCCGCCGTCGCCGTCGCGGTCGGCGCTGCGGAGGACGCAGCAGCGGTCGGGGTCGGCGTCTCCGCGATGCCCGAGGTCGTCGAGGAGTCGAGCGCTGCCGGGCCGCTCGACGCGAACCGGTACTCGCCGGAGATCGGGTGCCCGTCGACGGAGACGCTCCGCCACCGCACCGAGTACGACCCCGCTTCGGAGATGTCGAGGTCCTTGCCGATGGTGTTGCCCTCGACCGTGACCTCGCCGGACGTGTGCTCGGCGTCCTGGGCGTCGGTGACGCTGATCACGATGCCGGTCTGCAGGCCGCTGAGCGGCGGTTCGGAGAGGGTCAGGGTGATGCGGTCCAGGTCACCCGCGACCGTCGCGTCGGCCACCGGGTCGGACGCGACCAGCACGTCGTGGGCCGATGCCGGTCCGGCGACGAACAGGACGGGCGCGAGCGCTGCGACGACGACGGTGGCGAGGAGGGCTCGGAGACGCACGGGTGCCTTTCGACGAGGGCGGACCCGGCTGGTACCGGACGCCCCGAGCGTACCCGGGGCGTCCGGCAGAGCGGCCCGGTCAGCCCTTGCTGACGAACTGCACGTCGGACGAGCCGAGCTGCAGCTGCTCCTCGATGCCCTGCTGGTCCGTCGAGCCCCAGCGCTCCGCGATCCTGCCGTCGACGAACTTCGACACCTGGATGCCACGGACGGTGAACGAGCGTCCGGTCGGCTCGTGCCCCTGGAACGGACCCGTGTGCGTGCCGTGGATCGTGAACACCGCGGTGGTGAAGTCGTCGGTGACGATCAGCGGGTCGGCCTCGAGCGTGACGTCGGGGAACGCCGTCGTGAACTCCGTCCAGAAGTCGACGATGCCGGCGAGTCCGGGCGCCTGCCCGGGTGCGGGGTCGTGGTCGACGACGTCCTCGTGCCAGGCCTCGTGCATGCGACCCCAGTCGCGGGCCTCGAGGATCCCGCCGAGCTTCTCCTGCGTGGCGGCGTTCGCGTCCTTGGTCATGTGGGTTCCTCCCGTGGTCGGACGGTGAGGGTCATGGCTACGCCGGAGACCCCGGAACGACCCGAGTGTCCGAGGGACACGCTGTCCGATCGGCGAACGACGGTGGCGACGGACGGGAGGAACGTGGCGACCCCGCCACGCTCCTCCCGTCCGTCCGCCGACCGGTCAGCGGTCGGTCCCGCGCTGGATCTCGACGTCGCCCGCCACCGCCGTGAACCGGTACTGCTGCGCGGCACCGGGATCGGTACCGAGCTCGTTGTCGACGTCGCCGACGGTGGCCTCGGCGGTGATCCGGTAGTCGCCGTCCGGCAGGCTGACCACCTGGTCGCCCGACGTCGTCTCGACCGTGATGCTCCGCGGCGCCGCAGCGAGGGTGAGCTGCACGTCGCCCGAGGTCGCCTCGACGGCGAGGGCGTCCGCCCGCCCGTCGAGCGTGACGTCACCGGCGGTGCTCGTCAGTGCGACGTCACCCCAGCTGCCGGCGAGCAGCACGTCGCCGGCGGTGGCGTCGACCTCGACCGGGACGTCCGCGGCGTCCTCAGGCACCCGCACGGTCAGGTGGGCGCCCTGTCGGACCCCGACGGAGAGGTCGACGATGCTCCACGCCGGACCGGACACCGTGAGGTCGAGCACCCCGTCGCGGACCGCGTGCCGTTCACGGAGTCGGGTGTCACCGGCGACGAAGACGACCTCCGTGCGGTCCACGTCGACCCGCTCGACGCGGACGTCGGTGGCTCCGGTCTCGATCCGGATGCGGTCGAAGGACTCGTCGACGGCACTCGTCCGTGAGTGGTCCTGCCGGTCGCTGGCGGCGACGGACTGCACCACGACGACGGCGAGCAGTGCGACGAGCAGCACGGAGCCGACAACGAGCAGGACGGTCCGCAGGGTGCGGGGACGTCGGGGAGCCGGCGGGGGCGTGGAGCTGGTGGGCGGGGCGGTGGTCGTCACGGGGATCTCGTTCCTTCGGGTGCTGGTGCGGGGTGGGCGGGCGGGCGGGGCGGGTGCGCGGTCAGCGTCCCCGGCCGGCGGCCTCGGACAGGTAGCGGAGCACGGCGAGCACGCGGCGGTTGCCGGTGCCCTCGGCCGGGACGCCGAGCTTCGTGAACACGGCGGAGACGTGCTTCTCGACCGAGCTCTCGGTGATGTGCATCGCAGCGGCGACCGCGCTGTTCGACCGACCCTCGGCCATGAGCTGCAGGACCTGGAGCTCCCGCGGGGACAGGGTGTCGATGCCGTCCGTGCGGCGCGAGCGAGCGAGGATCTGCGCGACCACCTCGGGGTCGAACACGGTGCCACCCGAACCGACCCGCGCGACGTCGCCGAGGAACTCGTCCACCTCGACCACGCGGTCCTTGAGCAGGTACCCGAGTCCTGCGGTGTCGCTCGTGATGAGGTCGGCCGCGTAGCGCTCCTCGACGTACTGGGAGAGCACGAGCACCGCGACCCCGGGGTGCTGCGCGCGGATGAGGACCGCGGCGCGCACCCCCTCGTCGGTGGAGGTCGGGGGCATCCGCACGTCGACGATCGCCAGGTCGGGGCGGTCGGCGGCGACGGCGTCGAGGAGGGCGGGAGCGGTGTCGACGGCCGCCGTCACCTCGTGCCCGGCGTCGGTCAGCAGGCGGACGAGTCCGGCCCGCAGGAGGACGGCGTCCTCGGCGATCACGATGCGCACGGGAGCTCCACGGTCACTCGGGTCGGGCCGCCGACGGGGCTCTCGGTCAGCAGGGTGCCGCCGGCGGCGCGGACGCGGTCGCGCATCCCGCTCAGTCCGCCGCCGGGGTGACCGTCGGTGCCGGCGCCACCGACCCCGTCGTCCCACACGACGGTCCGGACACCGCCGGGCACCTGGTCGACGGTGACGGAGCACCGCGTGGCACCGGAGTGCTTCGCGACGTTCGTCAACGCCTCGGCGACGGCGAAGTAGAGGACCGCCTCGACCTCGGGCCGCGGTCGACCGGTGAGCACCACGTCGACGGTCGTCGGGACGGCGTTGCGTGCGGCCACGGCGGACAGCGCGGCGTCGAGCCCCCGGTCGGTGAGGATCGCCGGGTGGATGCCGCGGGCGAGCTGTCGGAGCTCGGTGATCGAGTCCTTCGCGTCGCGGTGCGCCTGGTCGAGGAGCTCCCGGGTGGCCGCGGGGTCGCTGTCGAAGCGCGACCGGGCCATGCCGAGGGTCATCGCGAGCGCCACGAGCCGGGGCTGGACGCCGTCGTGCAGGTCGCGCTCGATGCGGAGTCGTTCGGTGGTCGCGGCGTCGACCGCACCCTGCCGGGCGTCGGCGAGGGCGTGGATGCGGTCCTGCAGCGCCGCGGTCCGGCTGGAGCCGAGGAGCAGCGGTGCGAGCGCCCGGTCGAGACTGCCGGCGCCCCACACGTAGAGCACGGTCACCACGAGGAGCACCACGCTCGCCGTGACACCACCGGCCGTGCCACCGGGGAGCAGTCCCGGCAGGGGACCGGATCGAGCCGTCGTCACGATGAACGGAGCGAGCGTCACGAGCGAGAGGAACCCCCACCCGAGGACGGTGGACACCAGGTGGTGCGCCAGCGCCCGCCAGGTCACCGGGTCGGCGAGGTCGACGAACGCCTGCACCACGGGACGCCAGAGCCCGGTCGTGCGGGTCGTCCGGCGGATCGGCCGTGGGATCTCGACGTCGCGGAGGGCCGCGGCGCGGCGGCGCTCGAGCTCGGCGGCCCACCGGGCCGTCAGGGTCGTGGCCACCAGCAGGAGCACCCCGACCCCGGCGGCGGGGATGCTGCCGATCGAGGTGGCGAGGAACGTGACGAGGAGGACGGTCCAGACGAGGCCGAGGAACGCGTCGAGGAGGAGGTCCACGGCGGAGCTCCAGAGGGCGATCGCTTTCTGCACGGCTTCACAGTAGGGGCGGACGCGAGCACCGCTCGACGGTGGTGACCGCACGATCGGGTGGGGGTTTCCCCCACCCGCACACGGACGGACGGGAGGCGCGCGGCGACCCCGCCACGCGCCTCCCGTCCGCCGTGTCGGTGGGTCAGCGACCGGCGGCGTTGTGGTTCGCGACCTGCGTCGCGGACAGCTCCGTCGAGTAGACCGCGGCGTACCGCATCGACCCGGTGAAGTACTCCCTGGACGGCGCCCCCGGCCACCCGCTGATGGTGTCGTACCCGATGCGGAAGTACCCGGTGTAGTTCTCCGGGGCCTTGAACGCGGTGTTCGACGCGACGAGGGTGCCGTCCAGGTACAGGCGCATCCCGTTCGTCGGCGACATCGTCGACACGACGTGGTGCCACGCACCGTCGGTGACGGCCTTCGGGGACGTGATCACCTGCGTGGTGCCGTTGTACGAGCCGAAGACGAGCTGCCCCGAGGTGTTGACGTAGATCTGCCGGTCGTGCTGCCCCGAGGTGGCGACCTGGTTGCTGCCGAAGCCGATGAGCAGTCCACCGGCCACCGTGGTGCGGAACCAGACCTCCTCGCTGAAGGTCGTCGGGTTCGCGTAGGCCCGCGGCGTCGACACGAAGCTCGTCGACCCGTTCAGCGTGTACGCCGGACCACCGTCGCGGGAGCACGCTGCCGGGTTCGCGGTCGTGGTCATCGACCCCTGGTAGGTGCCGGCGTTGCCCTTGCCCGACGAGTCCGCCGCGGTCTTCGCGCCGGCAGCCTCGTCGAGGTCGTAGGCGAACAGCGCGCCGGAGGCGTCGGCCAGCGCTGCGGCACCGCAGGTGAAGTACGGCGCGGTCGCCGCGGTGTTGCCGCTGTTCGCGACGGTCGCGCTGTACGCGGACCGCGTCGGAGCGAACTGGTTGAGCAGCACGACCACGGCGAGGGCGACGACGAGCAGTGCGGCGACGACCCGGCCGTCGCGGAGGCGAAGGGCCCTCACGAGGCACGCACCGGTTCGACACGGCCGACGGCCAGGCAGAGCACGAGCGGCACGAGGCACACCAGGACGAGCGCAGCCCAGCCGACCGGGTCGAGGTGGATGTTCGAGGTCAGCTGGTAGTGCCCGTTCGCCGTGAGCTCGTGGATGACGACGCGTCCGACCTGGCCGTCGACCAGGTGCACGGTGGTGCCGCCGTGGGCCTCGACGCGGACGGGGAACATCCCGGAGGAGACGATGGTCGCCTCGACACCCTCGGGGCTCGAGGTGTTCGTGATCGTGGTCACGTTCACGAACGGCTTGAGGACGAAGGCTGCGTACGAGGTCGTGAGGGCACCACCGGCGATGCGCAGGCAGGTGCGGGTCACGCGGTCGGTGAAGGCGCTGGTGAGCGTCCAGATCAGCAGGGTGCCGACGAGCAGGATCGGTGCGGCGCGGAACAGCCAGCCGAGGTGGGGCACGAGGAGCACCGGTGCGCCGATGACGTCGTGCTGTGTGAGCGTCCACGGGTCGGTGGCACCGTTGATGTCCCCGCGGGTGTGCAGGCCCTGCGCGTCGATGCCGATGATGCGGTGCGTGTAGACGACGCCGGGGTTCGCATCGGTCGCGAACGAGACGACGTCGCCGACCGCGAGCGTGTCCACGTCGACCGGCATGTCGAGCACGAGGGTGCCGACCGGGGCGGCCACGCCCATCGAGGGCGTCTCGACGACGAACCAGCGACCACCGGCGGACAGGAACAGCACCGCGGCCGTCAGCAGCACGGCGGCGACCGCGGCGACCGTCCAGGCGAGGACGGTCTCGGAGCGGCTGACGGCACGACCACGCAGGACCGGACGGTCGAGCGTGCCGCTGAGCGGGATCGCTGCGGTCTGGCTCATCTGCTGCTCCGGTGGGGTCGGCCGCCCCGGAGGGACGGCGGGTGGTGCGGGTGCGGGGAGTGCGTGGGGAAGGGGGCGGCGCTCGGGCGTGGGGGGACGTCCGAGCGCCGCCGGGGTGGACGCGTCCGACCGGACGGGGGGATGACGGTCGGACTGCGCCGGGGGTGACGTCACCCGGCCGGAAGGGGGGGAGGCCGGTCGAGGGGCGTCGGTCTGTGGAGTTCGGTCCGGGAGCGGGGGGTGCTGTGCCGGCGGGACGGGATCAGGGCGTCACGCCGGCTCGCTCCCTGCGGGTCAGGCGGTGAAGGTCCAGGTCATCGGGACGGACGCTGCGAGGCCCTGGTACGTGTTGCCGGCCGACGGGTCGAGGGTGACCGCGAAGTTGAACGGCACGGTGGCGCCGGCGGCGGGGGCCTGGGGCATCGTGAAGGACGAGGCCGGCGCACCCTTGAAGCTGGCGAGGGTGCCGCTGAAGACGGTGGTCGAGCCCGAGGTGATGACGAGGTTCATCTTCGCGCACAGGTCGGTCGCGGTGCCGTTCTGCGTGCCGTTGGCCGACTGCGTGCAGGTCGCACCCGGGGTCAGCGTGAAGGTCGCGGCGTTCGCGGTACCGGTGTTCTTGATCGAGATCGCGGTGTTGACGGTGTTGCCGGGCGTCATCGTCGTGCTGCCACCGAACTTGTTGATGGTGGAGCAGGTCGCCGCGTTCGTGGAGACCGAACCACCGTCGGTGCTGAGGCAGGTGACGGTCGCGCCGGCGTTCTGCTCCTGCATGACCAGCGTGCCGGTCGCGGCGGTGTTGCTCGAGTTGGTGATGCTCGCGGCGAACCCGGAGAGGGTGCCGGTGAGCGAGAGCGACAGCAGGACGGCGGCGAAGATGCCGGCGAGGAGTGCCACGGGGGCGAAACGGATCCGCTTCATCGCGGAGGTGCGGAGCTTGGTGGACACGGTGTACCTCATCGTTCGGTGGTGGTGCGGGCAGTCGGAGCAAGCGGTTCGGGCTCACTTGCTTCAATGATCAAGATAGTCAGTTGTTCACCAATTTGACCACTCGTATACTTACCCCAGAGCGGGGGACGCCCCGTGTCCCCACTTCGACGGAAGCAGGTCCCGTGGCCCCCTCCACCGACGACGCCGACCTGATGGCGGCGTTCGCCGCGGTCGTCCGCGCGAACACGAGCCTGGTCGGCCAGCTCAGCGCGCGAGCCGGCATCCACGAGAACGCCCTGCGTGCGCTCGTGCTCGTCAGCGACACCGGGTACTCGACCCCCACCGAGGTCGCCGGCTACCTCGGGCTGACCTCGGGTGCGGTGACGAACATGATCGACCGCATGACGGCCGCCGGACTGATCGAGCGCGCACCCAACCCCGCGGACCGACGGGGGTCCCTGCTGCGCCTGCTCCCGGCTGGCGACGCCGTCGTCGAGGACTACCGCACGCGCTACGGCGCGATGCTGCGCGCCGTCGACGGCGCGCACGGCGGCGAGCTCCACGAGGTGCTGAACTCCCTGGCGACCAGCCTGTACGAGCAGGCGGCCGACGCGATCGGCGTCCGCGGGGACTGAACCGGGACGCGGCGGACGGGAGGCACGGCGCGGGCCCGCCGCGCGCCTCCCGTCCGCATGCCCCAGACTGGAACGATGCCCCAGCTCCCCGTCGTCTTCGAGGTCGGCTCCATCATCGCGCTCGTCGCGATCCTGCTCGTCGACCTGCTCATCGTCGCCCGCCGACCGCACGTCCCGAGCCTGCGCGAATCGGGCACGTGGGTCGGTGTCTACGTGGGGCTCGCGCTCGTCTTCGCGGTGCTCATGCTCGTCTTCGCCGGCGGGGACGCCGCGGGGCAGTTCGTCGCCGGCTGGCTGACCGAGTACAGCCTGAGCATCGACAACCTGTTCGTCTTCGTCATCATCATGGCGCGGTTCAGCGTGCCGAAGGCGATCCAGCAGGAGGTGCTGATGCTCGGCATCATCATCGCCCTGGTCCTGCGCGGGGTGTTCATCCTGGTCGGCGCGCAGCTCATCGAGGACTTCACCTGGATCTTCTACCTGTTCGGCGCGTGGCTCATCTGGACCGCGATCCAGCAGCTCCGTGAGGACGACGACGAGGAGCAGCAGGACAGCGCCCTCGTCCGCCTGCTGCGCCGTCGGGTGCGCATCACGGACGAGTTCGACGGCATGAAGTTCCGCGTCTCCCAGGACGGGGCGAAGCACTTCACACCGCTGCTCATCGTGCTCATCGCGATCGGCACGACGGACCTGCTGTTCGCGCTCGACTCGATCCCCGCGATCTTCGGCATCACCGAGAGCGCGTTCATCGTCTTCACCGCGAACGTGTTCGCCCTGATGGGTCTGCGGCAGCTGTACTTCCTGCTCGGCGGGCTGCTCGAGCGCCTGGTCTACCTGAAGTACGGGATCGCGCTCATCCTGGCGTTCATCGGCGTGAAGCTCGTGCTGCACGCCCTGCACGAGAACGAGCTGCCGTTCCTCAACGGGGGCGAGGGGTTCTCGTGGGCGCCGGAGATCCCGACGTGGGTGTCCCTCGTGGTGATCCTCGTCGCGATGGCGGGCGCGACGGGGGCGAGCCTCGTCCGGATGCGACGGGACGCGGTGGTCAGCGGGCGCTGACCGTCCGGGCCGCGGTGGTCCGCCGGCGCTGACCCTGCGGCCGCGTCAGGCGGCGGGCTCGGCGCTCTGCGGGATCGGCAGGGCGATCTCGACGTCGGGGTCGTCCTGCCGGGCCGCCCGGATCATCGAGTTCGCGGTCGCGGCGAGCGGTACGGCGAAGAACCCGCCGGCGATCCCGCCGATCGTCGTGCCGGCGATCACCGCCAGCAGCACCGCGAGCGGGTGCACGGCGACGACGGACCCGGTCAGGAACGGGTGCAGCACCTGGCCCTCGAGCTGCTGCACGAGCACGACGACCCCGAGCATGACCAGGGCGACCACCCAGCCCTTGAACAGCAGTGCCAGGAGCACCGCGACGGCCCCGGCGGCGAAGGCCCCGACGACCGGGATGAACGCCCCGACGAACACCACGACACCGATCGGCCCGGCGAGCGGCACCCCGAGCAGGAACGCGCCGAGTGCGATGCCGATCGCGTCCGTCGCCGCGATGACGACCTGCACGCGGATGAAGTGCGTCAGGGTCGTCCACCCCGCCTCGCCGGCGACGCCGATCCGGTGCTGCGCGGCTCGGGGGAAGAGCGAGACGACCCACTCCCACATCCGCCGCCCGCCGGTGAGCGCGAAGATCGTCACGAAGGTCACGATGAAGAGCCCTTCGCCGAGGTGCACGAGGGTGGCGCCCGCGACGACGACGCCCTGCTGCAGTTCGGCGGCGTGCTGCTCGACGAAGGTCCTGGCGTCCGTCGAGAGCGTGTCGAGGTCGACCGACGGCAGGCCGAACGGCGGGTGCCGCAGCAGGTCCTGCACGGTGCCGATGAGCGCCACCGTGCGGTCCTCGAGGCTCGGGAGCTGCTCGCTGACGCGCCAGACGACCAGGAAGACGAGCAGGGCGATCCCGACGACGAGCGACAGCAGCGCGAGGACGATCGCGAGCCACCCCGGGACACCGTGACGCTGCAGCAGGGCACTGAAGGGCACGAGCAGCGCGGCGACGACCAGCCCGATGAGCAGGGGCACCACGACGTTCGACAGGGTGAAGGCGATCCACCCGACCAGACCGACGGCCGCCGCGATGACGAGGATGCGACCGGCGAACACCGCGCCCGTGCGCAGGCCGGACGGGCGGGGAGCGGGTGTGGTGGTCACGGGGTGTCCTTCGTTCGGGGTGCTGGTGCCGCGGGAGCGGTCGAGCGCTCGGCACGGGGGTGCGTCACGTGGTCCGGTGTGCGTCGGGCCCAGGTGCGCTGCACGTGGTCCATCCACGTGACGACGACGGTGTGCGGGGTGGTGAGCGCCGCGATGAGGACCAGGTAGACGCCGAGGTCGGCTCGGCGGACCACGACGGCGAGTGCCACGAGCATCGCCACCGCGATCGCGGTGATCGGCCACGCCTGGCGGGCGAAGCGGAGGAACGGCGCGAGCAGCCGCCCGCGGTGCAGCTGTCCCGCGCTCGTCGGCTCGGTCAGCTCGAGGCGCAGGATGTGCCGGACCGCGTGCCACAGCGTGAAGTAGAGGCCGACCGCGAGCACCGGCGGTACGACGGCGAAGAACGCGACGAGTACGAGGTCCTCGGAGACCTGCCGCCAGCGCGGTCCGCCGGCACGGGCGACGACCACGACGTGCAGCACGACGAGCGCGGCGACCAGGACGGCGCCGGCGAGCCGGACCGCGCCGGGCACCACGAGCACGGCGCCGTCGAGCCCGCCGTCGACCACCGCCGCCGACTCGACGACCACGTGCGCGGCGGCACCCGGCTGCGCGACGAACGGCACGGTCATCGGCAGGGCTCCGCGCACCGCCACGGTCAGGGTGGACCCGAGCGCACCCGGCACTCCGTCGCCGAGCAGCCGGTCGACGAACAGGTCGCCCTGCCCCCAGTGGAACCAGGTGATCCCGACGAACACCGCGAAGCCGAGCAGCGGTGCGGTGGTCCAGAGCGCGACCGTCGCCGCGCCGACGACGAGGTAGAGCGCCACGACCGTGACGACCGACCGCGCGGTGCTCGTCCCCGGACGCAGGCGCGCGGGGACCAGGTGGTCGAGGGCGCCGTGGGGGAGCCCGAAGACCAGCACGCTCACCGCGAAGGGCACGAGCTGCACCGCCACGGGGACGGCAGCGCCGCTGAGCGTCGTGACGGCGCAGGCGAGTGCGACGAGCGCGAGCACCGCGGTCACCGGCGCGAGCACGCGGTCGGCGACCCAGGTGCGGAGGGCGGGCGGCGCTGCGAGCCCGTGGTCGGGCAGGACGCCCGCCGGCACCGCGGTCACGATCGGCCCCCGGACCGGACGGCCGTGTCCCGGTCCGTCCGGGTCCGGGCGAGCGCGTCCCGGTCCGTCCGGGTCCGGGCGACCGTGTCCCGGTCCGTCCGGCTGCGGACGGCCGCGTCACGGACGGTCCGCGCCAGTGCCGCCAGGAACGGGCGCTTCTGCAGCGCCAGGACGATACGCAGCTCGTCGATCGGGCCCGACCGCTCCGACAGGAACCGGACGACGAGGGGACCGGGCAGCGCGAAGAGCCGCCGGAACGCCTCCGCTGCCTGCTCCGGCCGGTCCCGCAGGAACCGCAGGAACACCGCGTCGAGGAAGCGCGTCCGCCACCCGTCGACGAACGGCGGCACCGCGGTCCCGGCGGCGAGGTGCTGCGCGACGACGGCGCTGTGCCGGTTGCTCCGGGCGAAGCCGTAGCCGCTGCTCGGTCGGGTCGTCCCCACGACGGCGGTCGCTGCCGACCACCGGGCGTCGGGCCGTGCCGGTGCGTCGGTCATCGGGATGCACCCGCGTTCCTCGTCGACCACGCGCCACTCGTCCGGACCGAGCCCCCACCGTCGCCCGACGTAGGCGGCGACGTGGCCCTCGTGGTCGAACGGGTGGGCGGCGTCCGGGGTGAAGACCGTGCTCTCGACGAGCGCCTCGGTGGGGGAGACCGGCAGGACGTAGACGAACCGGACGGGTCCGACGGCGTCCTGCCCGGTGAAGTCCATGAGCGTCACGGTCGACGTGTCGAACACGGGTCGGTCGGCGGTCACCCAGTGTCCGACGAACCGCTGGTGCAGGAGCACGCGGCCTGCTCCGACGTGGTCCGGGCACCGGGGGCCACGGGCGTCGAGCACCTGCCGTGCGCGCACCGTCCCGAGCCGGGAGGTCACGACGCACCCGTCGTCGGTGCGCACGACCGTCGAGACGGGGGCACCGCCGACGACGCGGACGGTCCCGGCGGTGTCGTGGCCACCCGCGGCGATCCGTCGCTCGGCGGCCTCCCGACGATCGGCGGCCCGGACGAGCACGTAGGGGTGTGCGGGGTCGGTCCCGGTGCTCGTCCCGTGGTCCGTGCGGACCTCCCACCGGTCCCAGCTCGCCGACCGTGCCTCCGGCAGGGGATCGCTGCCGTCGTCCCACGAGCACCACGAGCGCGGGTCGGACGTCGAGCGCCCCTCGAGCACGAGGACGGTCGGTGCGCCCGCGGCGCCGGCCTCGGCACCAGCACCGACACCGGCACCGACACCGGCACCGGCACCGGTCTCGGCCGCGGCCTCGGCCTCGGCCTCGGCCTCGGCGAGCCGGATCGCGGTGGCCAGGCCGGAACAGCCGGCCCCGACGATCGCGACGTCGACGGTGCCGGGCAGGGCCGGACGGACGAGGCCGGGGGCCGGAACGCCGTGCGCACCGACCCCCTGGCTGGTCGCGACCGTCGGGTCAGCGACGAGCACGCTGCGCACCGGGGGCGGTGGCGTGCTGCGAGTGGTGCGCCGTGGCGGTGTTCGGGAGCGTGCCGTCGGAGAGCTTCTCGGACGAGATCCAGAGCGCCTCGGGGAGGGTGTCGACGCCGGTGCGGACGTCCTCGGCGGAGCGGAGCTTGGCGATCTTGTGGATCATCGAGCCGAAGCCGACCTTCGCGACGATGTCGGCTGCCGACAGGACGATCTGCATCCACGTGATGACCGCGCCCCCGTGCCCCCAGCCCTGCAGGCCGAAGACGACCGGGTACGCCATCCACGTGACGATGAGCAGGATCCCGGCGTTGCGGAGCGTCCCGGCGGCTTCGGTCCCCGTGAGGTCACGGCCGCCCTTGACGACGACGTAGACGACGAGGACGTACAGGATCACCATGAAGACGCCGGAGATGACGCCCCAGGTCCAGAGCGCGCCCGTGTTCGTGCCGGAGTCGATGACGACGCCGCCGACGAAGCCGGTGCTGATCATCAGGAACGCGGCAGCGATGCCCACCGCACGCAGTCGACGGGCCGCGGCACCGGCGAGGGTGGCGACGGCGATGAGCTCGATCACCAGCAGCGGCACGGTGACGGTCCAGTCGAAGTAGCGCGGCGCCCAGGACAGGATCGCGTTCGCGTTCGGCACCCAGGACGCACCCTTGCGGTCGTAGCCGATGGCGAACTCGAGCACGAGCAGGACGTACGACAGGAACGCGATGCCGGTGATGCACAACCCCGCGTACACGCCGCTGCGGTACCGGCCGGTGACCTCGCTGACCGAGACCCACGACTTCACGAAGAACGCGAAGAGCGCGAGTCCCGCGACCGAGAGTGCGTAGACGATGAGCGTGTGCTCCGCGAGCGTCAGCGTCGCGTTCCACGGAGCGAGTGCATCCGACATGGGGGTCCTTCCGGGGGATCGAGGGTCAGCGGGACACCGCCGACCAGGAAAACTTGCTCCTGGGCAACCGTCGCGGTTCCCAGGCCCGGCTGCGGATGGGGTACAGCGCCGTCCGTAGCGTGGTGATCCCGAACGAACCAGGGCACGATCGCGCCCGTCTCACCCCCAGGGGTGGTCCTGAGAGGATCCAGATGTCCGAGCGCATCCGCGTCGCACTCGTCAACGACTACGAGCTCGTCCTGCGCGGCCTCGCCGACCTGCTCGCCCCGTTCTCGGACCGGCTCGAGGTCGTGCAGCTCGACGCCCGCCACCGGGTGACCGTGGACGTCGACGTGGCGCTCTACGACACGTTCGCCCAGCCGCAGCCCGACGACGAGGACGTGACCCGGCTGGCCGCGAACCCCCGCATCCGGGCCGTCGCCGTCTTCACGTGGAAGATGGACCAGGACCTCATCGACGCCGCCGTGTCCCGTGGCGCGACGGGCTACTTCGCGAAGAGCTCGACCGCCGAGCAGCTCGCCGACGGGCTCCTCCGCGTCGCGGCGGGCGAGCGGGTGCTGGACGAGCCGCGACGTCGGGTGGCGAGCGGGCCGGGTGTCGACTGGCCCGGCCGCGAGCTCGGGATCTCGGACCGGCAGTCCGAGATCCTCGCCCTGATCACCCAGGGGAAGCGCAACGACGAGATCGCCGACCTGACGCACCTCAGCCCGAACACGGTGAAGACCCACATCCGCACGCTCTACAGCAAGATCGGCGCCCGGACCAGGGTCGACGCGGTGCTGTGGGGGACCGACCACGGGTTCCGGCCCGACCACCGCAGCGTCGACCGGGCCACGTCGCCGTAGGCTGGCCCGGTGGGCGACGACGATGAGCAGCAGTCACGAACGGAGTCGTCCGTCGTGGACGCGTCGGTCGTCGGGCTCGGCATCGTGCTCCGCTCCCTCGCTCCCGCGCTCGAGCAGGTGACGCTGCAGCAGTACCGGATCCTCGTCCTCCTGGCCACCCGTGGGCCGCTGCGGGCCGGGGACCTGGCCGTCGAGCTCGGGCTGCTCCCGTCCGGCATCACCCGGATGGTGGACCGTCTGGTCCGCGACGGGTGGGTGACCCGGAGGACCTCCGGTCGCGAGGTCCTGGTCACCGCCGGTGACGACGCCCTCGCGCTCGTCGAGCACGTGCTGGCGCGTCGGGCCGTCGAGTTCCGGGCGGCGCTGCGCCGGATGACCCCCGAGGAGCGGTCCGCCGTGCGCACGGCGGCGGACGCGCTGGCGCGCACCGCGGTCGCGGACCCGGTGCTGGACGCACAGCTCCTGCTCGCGACCCCACCCGGACGGTGATCCCCGGGTCGTACCGTGGGGGCGTGACGATCACGCTGACCAGGACCGACCCGCAGGGCGCCGACCGGGAGGCCCTGGTCACCTTCCACACGTCGGCCCGCTTCCCCTTCCACGTCCGTCCGCAGCCCACCCGCGTCGACCTGGAGCGCGCGATCGACCGCGGTGCGTTCCGCGACGACGAGCACGACTCGTGGTGGCTCGACGACGAGCGCCTCGGACGCGTCGGGCTGGTCGTGCTCGAGGACCTGCAGGACCCGGCACCGCTGCTCGACCTGCGGCTCGCCCCGGCGTTCCGTGGGCAGGGACTCGGGGTGCCGGCGCTCCGAGCGGTGACCGACCACGTGTTCCGCACCATGCCCGACGTGACGCGCTTCGAGGGGCAGACGCGCGAGGACAACACCGCGATGCGACGCGTGTTCCTGCGCGCCGGGTGGGTGCAGGAGGCGCACTACCGGGAGTCGTGGCCGGTCGAGGGCGGAGCACCGCTGGCGTCGGTGGCGTACGGCGTCCTCCGGCGGGACTGGGAGACGGGTCGGGTGACGACGTTCGCGTGGGACGCCGTCACGCTCGACGACTGACCGAGGAGTCGTCGCGATCAGCCCGACTCGTCACGATCAGCCCGACTCGTCACGATCAGGACGGCTCGTCGACCAGGGCGGTGAACCGACTGCCGACGCCGTACACGAGGTGTCGTGTCGTCCCGGCCGCGGGCGGCGGCACCTGGTCGTGGTCGTCGCACACGAGCAGCGTCCAGTCCGGCCACCACTTCTTCGGCCGCTCCTGCTCGGAGAACCCGCAGACGGCGCACTCCAGGTGCGTCCAGACCTTCTTCGTCCCCGTGCGGTTGCCCCGGGACTGCACCAGCCAGGCGGGCGGGTCCTGCTCGATGCGCTCGAGCTCGGCCTCGCCGATGTGCGACGGGATGCCGTGGCGAGCGGCCATCTCGAGGGGGATGTCGAGCCGGATCGCGGCGTCACGGCGGGAGAGCATCCGTACAGGGTAGGTCGTCCCGAGGTGTGCGGGTGCGCCGGTTCGCGCGTCGCCACCCGGCCACCCGGGTCATCCGCGCGGAGGATCTTGCCTGAGCCCCCGTTCAGCCCACGGTGGAACGACCGGTGCTGACCGGGACTTTCCCGTCTGCCCCTCGGGCGGGGGACCAGCCGCGCGCCCAGGATCCTCCTACTCTGCGCGAACCGACAGATTCCCGTTCTGTCACCTGACCCCTGGGGGAACCCGTGCGCCGTAGCACCTCCACCGCCCGACGCGCCTGCGCCGTCGGCACGACCATCGCCCTCGTCGGCCTCACGACCGGCCTCGGCATCATGACCGCGACGTCGGCCTCCGCCGTCGAGCCGACGACGAGCACCGCCGTCGCGGACGGCGGGACCACGTCGACGGTCGCCCCGAGCACCGACGCGCCGGGCACGGAGGCACCCGTGACGGGGACCCCGACCTCGGACGCCCCCGCCACCGATGCACCGTCGACGGCTGCTCCGACGACCGACGCCCCCGCCACCGAGACCCCCGCCACCGACGCGCCGACCCCGTCCGAGGGCGACGAGCCGACCGGCTCCTCGACGACCGCCGACCGCCCCGCGGCCGCCGGCACCGTGACGATCGACGGCGTCGCCGCGGTCGGGTCGAAGCTCACGGCCGAGCCCTCGGGCTTCACCGCCCCGACGAACCTCAGCTACTCGTGGACCGTCGACGGCACGTCCGTCAGCCAGGGCCAGAGCTACGTGGTGAAGCCCACCGACGCCGGCAAGGTCGTCATGGTCACCGTCACGAACACGCAGGGCGGGATCGCCGTCGAGTCCGAGTCGGCCCAGACCGACCCGATCACGCAGGCCCCGGTCTTCGTCGACGAGGACGGCGAGCCGGTCACCGACGGCACCACGACCGAGGGCGACCTGGCCCTCACCGCGACCGCGGGCGAGGCGTTCTCGTACACCTTCCGCGCGACCGGCTCGCCGAAGCCCGTGCTGGCCCTCGACTACTACAACACCGAGGACGGCGAGGACGCGGACGGCTGGACCCCGGCCGACCAGCTGCCCGAGGGGATTTCGTTCGACCCGGCGACCGGCGTGCTCAGCGGGACGACCGTCGATGCCTCGTACTGGGACTTCGCCGTCACCGCGACGAGCGGGACCGAGACCGTGACGCAGACCGTCGAGCTCGACGTGCAGGCCGCCGCACCGGTCGGGCTCGAGGCGACCGCGGTCGACCGCGCCGACTTCATCGACTACGCGAAGGCCGGCTTCCCGGTCGGCTGGTTCGACGACGAGGAGACGAAGAAGTCCGGCTCGCTCCGGTCCTGGATCATCAAGGCCGACGGGTCGGTCGTCACCGAGCACACCGACTGGGAGCAGACGCCCTTCGCCGGGTCGGAGTTCATCGACGAGGTCCCCGGCGGCACCCCGACCGTCCCGCAGGGCGGCACGCTGCTGCTGTCCGGCACCCTGGTCGACGAGTTCGGCAACGCGGTCGAGGACGAGGAGGACGACCTCGGCGTGACCACCATCGACGTCCGCTCGAACGTCGCGTCCGACGTCGTGGAACAGGACTCCCTGCTCGGTGACTCGGGCTTCGTCGGGGTCACCTTCCCGCACGCCTCGGTGCACCGCCTGACGGTCAGCGCGTCCGACTTCAGCACCGCGTTCGACGTGCAGGTGACGCCGACGCCGGTCGCGGCCGTCCCGGGCGGCACCACGACCCCCGCTGCGGTGCAGCACGGCACCGCGTCGGCGCCGAAGGGCCACGGCCGGCTCGCCTACACCGGCGCCGACGAGACCTCGCCGATCGCATGGGCACTCGGTCTGCTCGTCGCCGGTGCCGGCCTGATCGGCGCACGCACGCTGCGTCGTCGACGCGCCCGTTCCTGACCCGGTCCCTCCCGTCCGTCAGGTGCCCACCTGACGGACGGGAGGTTCCTCCCGCGGCCCCGCCACGTCCCTCCCGGACGCAGCGGGGCCGTCGCGCGTCCGTGGACAGGTGGGTCAGACGGCGATGCGGCCGCCGTCGACGGGCAGGACCGCGCCGTGCACGAAGGACGCCGCGTCGGCCGCGAGGAACGCGATCGCCTCGGCGACCTCCTGCGCGGAGCCCGGGCGACCCGCCGGACCGGCCGCGGCCAACTGGTCGAGTGCCTCACCCATGGCCGCGGTGCCCTCGGTACGGGTCGGTCCGGGGCTGACCGCGTTCACGCGGACGCCGGAGGGACCGAACTCGGCCGCCCACGACTTCGTCAACAGGACCAGCGCCGCCTTGGTCGAGCCGTACAGGCCCATGCCGGCGGCGCCGAACTCGGCGACCATCGTGGTCACGTTGACGATCGCACCCGTGCCACGCTCCGCCATGCCCGGCGCGAGCGCTGCGACGAGGAAGTACGGCGCCTTGACGTTGAGGTCGTAGACCTCGTCGAACCCCTCGGGCGTGGTGTCGGCGGTCGGGCCGAACGGGAAGATGCCCGCGCTGTTCACGAGCACGTCGACCCGACCGTCACCGATGCGCAGCGCCGCAGCGGCGAGGGCCCTGGCGCTCTCCGCGTCGCCGAGCTCGGCGCGCACGAAGTCTGCGGTACCGCCGGCCGCGCGGATGCCGCGGACGACCTCCTCGCCGCGCTCGGCGCTGCGGCCGGACACGACGACGTGCACGCCGCGCGAGGCGACGAGCTCGGCGGTCGCGCGGCCGATGCCGCTGGTGGAACCGGTGATGAGGGCGGTGGTGCTCATGGGACAGTCCTAACTGAACAGATCTGTTTGGTTTGTGGTGCTGGTAACTGTACAGATCGGTGCAGTAAAGTCAAACCATGGCCGAGCCCACCAAGACACGCCGCCGTCCCGCGTACGAACGCGCCGTCGCGACCGCCGACCGGCTGTTCTACGAGCAGGGCATCCACGCCGTCGGAGTCGACCAGGTCGCGGCAGCAGCGGACATCTCGAAGGCGAGCCTCTACACGCACTTCCGCACGAAGGACGACCTCGTGCTCGGCTACCTGCGCGGCCGGAGCACCGCCTGGCAGGACCACGTCGCGACCGAGCTCCCGCAGCGCGGGGCGACACCGCAGGAGCGGATCGTCGCCGTGTTCGCGCTGCTCGGCGAGTGGTTCGACGAGCCCGGTTACCGCGGGTGCCCGTTCATCAACGTCGAGGCCGAGTACGGCGCCGGACACCCCACGCACGAGGTGACGCTCGAGCACCGCGACTGGGTGCGCGGACTGTTCAGCGGCCTCCTGGCAGAAGCCGGCTCCGCGGACGTCGACGGCACCGCGCTCCAGCTCTGCCTGCTCTACGACGGCGCCATGGCCAGTGCGCAGGCCGACCCGTCCCGACCGTGGGCCCGGGCGGCAGCGGCAGCCGCACGGGCACTGCTCGGACCGGCGCTGTAGCCGGTCCGCCGGGAGGGGCGCGGCCCGACCTCGTGGTCACCGGGCGCGGTCGGGCGCCGGCCTGCTGAACAGGTTGACGACGTTGCCGTCGGGGTCACGGACCAGCGCGGAGCGGTTGCCCCAGGGCATCGTGGTCGGCTCGAGGACGACGTCCTCCGGTCCGAGCCGGAGCTCCGCGAAGGCGCCGTCGACGTCGGCGACCGCGAACTCGATGAACACCGACCGGTTCGTGGCGGGCGCCAGGGCCCCGCCGAGCATCGCGACGGTGGCGGTACCGGCGATCGCGAGGGTCGCGCCGGGTCCGGTGAACTGCGCGAAGACGGGCGCGGGGCGTTCGGCGCGCTGGCCGGTGACCCGCTCGTAGAAGGCGACGAGGCGGTCGAGGTCGTCGGTGACGATGCGGATGGATGCGAACGACAAGGGGTCCTCCGGTGGTGCTGGTGCTGACGTGGTCGGCGCCCAGCCTCACCGGGGGTCGCGACACCGTCCTGTCGGTGTTCGCGGGATCCCGTCCGTGTCCGCGGGATCCCGTCGTGAGAGCGCGGACGCGGTCAGTCGACGACCGGGCGCAGTCGCCCGTACTCGATGCCCAGGTCCTCGGTCCGGAGCACGCGCCTCGGTGGTCGTTCGTCGGTGACCTCGATCGCCACCATCCGGTCGGCGCGGAACGCACGGACGCCGTCACGCAGTCGGCACCACGCGACCAGGTACCACTGCCCGTCCTTCTCGATCGATCCCAGCGGTTCGACGTCCCGGATCGAGACCGCGCCGTCCGCAGCCCGGTACCGCAGGCGCACCACCCGGTCCGCACCCAGCGCCTCCGCGAAGGCGACCGGCGTGACGGGGTCCTCGTCAGCCTCCAGGAAGTGCACCCGGGACGCAGCGGCACCAGCGCGAGCCGCGTCGCGGTCCGGCATGACCGCGAGCACCTTGCGTGCCGCGGTCCGGGCGGCCTGCCGGAACGGGCTGTTGCCGAGGGCGCCGAGGCCGATCAGCACCGCGAGGGCCTCGTCCGGCGTGAAGCCGGCGGGGCCGAGCGTTGCCGATGCGTCGATGACGTACCCGCCGGTGCGGCCGGGCTCGGCCCAGATCGGCAGACCCGACTGCTGCAGCGCCGCCAGGTCCCGCTCGACGGTCCGCACGGACACCTCGAACCGCTCCGCGAGACGGCGTGCGCTCCGCGGCCGGGGTGCGGCGGCCCGGAGCTCCTCCACGATGCCGTAGAGGCGGTCGGTGCGGTTCACGGACCCATCATCCGGCAGGGCGGACCGGTCCGCGGACGTCGGGTCCCCGAGCGCCCTGCGGTGCGACGGTGCTCACACCTTCGCGAGCCGACCAGGCGGGAGTCGGGCCAGCACGCCCCCCGGGCAGCGCCCCCTGCGCGACGCAGCATCTCGATCCGGCGTTCGGAGCGCCGCGAGCGGATGCTTCTCGTTGACTCAGACGACCGTCAGGCCGTCAGACCGCTGTTACCTTCAGCCCATGAGTACCGGGCATGGCAATGCACCGCTTCGCTTGACTCCGGCGGTACGGATCGCAGCGGTGCTCGCCGCCGCGTACGGCTTCTCGCTCGTCGCGCTGGCAATCGTGCTCGCCACGGATTGGGCCCTCCATCGAGGAAACGTCGGCCACCTCCACAGCCTCGCTGCGTCTCGCGGGGTCGTGTACTTCATCGTTGCGTGTATCGCCGGCGCTGCTTTGCTGATGACGGGCAGCGTCCGAGCATGGCGCGGCGCGAGGGGGCTTCCAGCGCTCATCCCCCTCGGGCTCATCGTTGCCATCGGTTGTATCGGCGAGCCGATCGACATCTTGACCGGTCAGAGCTTGAGCTCCGACATCACCGGTGTGGCAATCATCTGCGCCGCCGCCCTCCCGGCAGTACTCCTGATCCTGCCCCGAAAGGACACTGCGTAGCGATCGGCTGATGAAACGGCGGCCGTCTGGCCGTCAGCCGATGCCGAGCAGCGGTCTCGCTGACCGATCGGCTATCGAGACCCAATCAGTGGTGGCCGTGGACGACGGCGTGGCCGAGGCCGCGGCTGATCATCCACCGGTTCACGGGGGTGGTGACCACGAACGCGACGGCGAGGGAGAGTGCGAGGGACCCCCAGAACAGCCACTGGTTGAGCTGCGCGTCCATTGCTCCCGGGATCGCGATCACGACCGTGTTGTCGATGATCTCCATGACCGCGATCGAGACCGTGTCTGCTGCGAGAGCGACCTTGAACGCCGCTGCGAGTGTCAGGCCGGACTTGATGACGCCGCGCATGGTGAGTGCGTAGCCGAAGATGAACGCGAGGACGATCGACAGGACGATGGTGCCGGCGTTGTGGAAGCCAGCAGCGGTGCCGATGACCATGCCGAAGACTTCACCGATCGCGCACCCGGTGAGGCAGTGCAGCGTCGCTTGCGCTGCCATCGACCACGTCGTCGTTCCGTGGTCGGCGTGCTCGTGTGCGCTCATCTGGTGGTGCTCGTGCGTGTCCATGCTGCTCCGATCTGACGCGGCTGACGCCAACAGTTCACCGATACCCCTGGGGGGTACCATGCGCTGTAACGCAGAACTCTTTTCTGTGTTCCCGATCCGCCCGGTCGCGGCGGGTTCGGTGAGATTCGGACACCGGGTTGCCGTCGCCGTCTGGGGTACCGCACCATGGAAGCGCTCATTCGACCCGTTTGCTTGAAAGATTGATGCTCGCCACCACCGCCTCTCCGCGTCGTCGGCTGCTGTTGCAGCCCACGGCGACGTTGGCGTTGCTGCTCCTGGTCGGGTTCACGGTCCTGATGCACTCGACGGCCGGGCACACCGCTGGCCACGAGCACCCGATGGCTGCTCCCGCGGGCACCGCCGAGCACAGCCACGTCGCGGCCGCTGGCGACGACGAGCACGCGGCTCCCGTGACTGCGGTGATGACCGTCCTCACCGATACTGGCTGTGACAGCGCTTTGTGCGCGCTGATGTGCTCCCTGATGGGGATGGCGTGTGCGCTGACGGTCGCCCTGTTCATGTGGGTGCTGCTGCGCGCACGGACCGGCGGCATCCTCTACCTGATCGCGCGGCTGCTCGCGCTCGCTGACCGGGTGCCGCGCCGCATCGCGGCGCCGAAACCACCGTCTCTGACGGCGTTGCAGATCATCCGCATCTGATCCGCCCCTTGCGGGAACCCACCCCCGAAGGGCGGCTCTCGCATGCCCAGATCCGGGAGGCGTCCGCCTACCCGGAACACCTGACGCATCCACGGGAACGGAAAGATCATCATGCACACCACCACCACGCGCACGCTCGCTATCGCTGCCGCGCTGACCCTCGGCCTCACCCTCGCCAGCTGCTCCGCCGGCAGCAGCAGCTCCGACGCCGACTCGTCCTCGTCCTCGTCGTCGACGTCGACGGCGTCGGCGTCGGCGTCGGCGCACAGCGACCAGGACGTGATGTTCGCGCAGATGATGCTGCCGCACCATAAGCAAGCCGTCGAGATGAGCGACATGCTCCTCGCGAAGGGCTCGGGCGTCGACACCGGCGTCACCGACCTCGCGAAGCAGATCAAGGCCGAGCAGTCCCCGGAAATCAAGCAGCTCACCAGCTGGCTGAAGAGCTGGGGTGAGCCGACCGAGTCGGGGCACCTCGGGATGGGGCATTCCATGTCCGGCATGATGTCCGACTCCGACATGAGCGACCTCGACAAGTCGTCCGCGAAGAACGCGGGACAGCTCTACCTCGAGCAGCTGGTCCAGCACCACGAGGGCGCCGTCGACATGGCCAAGACCGAAGTCACCAAGGGCGCGAACATCGACGCCGTGAGAATGGCGAAGTCGATCGTGTCGGGCCAGACCGAGCAGATCACCCAGATGAAGGACATGCTCTCGTCCTTCTAAACCCCGGCGTGGGTCACGGCGGGGTCCCCCTTTCCCGCCGCGGCCCACGACCTGTCCCACACCCCTTTCTCCGAGCCGACTCCCGCTCGGGTCTCCCCTCCTTTCGGGCCTGCCGGCCACCATCACTCTCGAAGCCTGTCCGTGCCCCAGCAGCACCCCCAGACCCCCACCAGCCCCGCACCCCTGACCCACCGCTAAGCACTCGCCGCATGTTGAACGGATTGGCTGTCGAGATGCGAGCCGTAGCCTGCATTGCCGACTGGTTTGATGAACTGTGCGACGACAACCCGGAGAACCGAACACGCGCATGCCCAACCTGGCACTCGTGCTGGCGCTCGTCGCCAGATTCTTCTGGCTCCTCGCGCTTGCGCTGCCGATCTACTTGCTCGCCGTCATCGGCAACCTCCCCGGGGAGGACCCTGAGCGCGCCGAGCGGTCCCTCGTGATCGCTTCCGGCGCTTCCTTGAGTTCCGTGCTCCTCGCGGTCCCTGCAACGATCGGCTCTTTCGTTGTGCGCCGCGCAGGAGTCCGCAGAACCAGCGCCGGAGCGGAATCGACCTGAGATCCGTGTCCGACAGCTGATCGGCTACCGGGCGCGGAGTTCGAGGTAGTCGAGTGCCTGGCGGACCGTTTCTTCGAGCGCACGGGTGCTGTCGATGACGAGCCGCTCGTCCGTGCGGGGCTCGTACTCGTCGGCGGTGCGCTGTACCTCGTCCCACGTCGGCAACGTGAACCCTGGCAGGTCGTTCGCACGCTGTTCCACGCGGCGGCGGTGTTCGTCGGCGTCCGCGCACACGACCTCGATCACGCGAAGCGGTATACCGGCGGCATCTGCTGTCGACATCCATCCAGCCCGAGCGGCCGCTACGCCGCTCACCGCGTCCGCGATGACCGTCTGTCCTCGCCGCAGGTTGGGTACTGCGATGGCATGCATGATCGAGTACGCGGCGATCCCGGACTGCTCGCGTGGGATACCGTACTTCCACATGGCGCCTTCGATCGCGTCGACGCGGAGGGTCAGCGAGGGCGTCAACTCAGCGATCGCGGCAGACAGCGTCGATTTCCCTGCACCGGGAAGCCCGCAGATCTGGACCAGCATCGACGACTCCTTCGTTGGCCGTAGCTCCTTGTCTACCGATCATGGACGCGCAGCACCAGCGAGCGGATACGCACACCAGACCCCGAGGACGTGTGCGAATGCCGGTCCACCAGTGGGTCACGGCTCGCCTGCGGGAGCTTCGGACCCCTACGGACCCACTCCGGTGCGAACCCTGTCTCACATAGGTGGTCCGCGAACCATCTCAGTTCACGCACCCCGTACGGACGCCTCTTGACGCACCAGCGCTGAGCTGGACGTTCGTCGACGTGGCTGCTCCGTGCTGCCGAACAACGTGCCCACATCCGTACTCCAGACACGTTGTCTGGCAGTCGGACAAGTCAGCTGGCGGACGACAACAACTATGACTGTTCACTGAATCGGTCGCCCGAGGTCTCTCTATGTGCGCGCCCGCTCACGAAACTGTCGCGCGGGCTGCTCACGAAAAGCGTCGCTTCTACTCGCTGGCTCGGATATGGTCGGCCCGAGCTCAGTCAGCTACACCGGAGAAGAAGAGAACGGGGTTCGCGCAGGTGTCCGAGAACAGGTTCCAGGGTTTGATCCGTCGCGTCGCGGATCAGGTGCAAGCCGACTATGAGGAAGCTCGTCAGCACGCGCGCGAGCACGACCCTCAGCGGTCGGGCCATGAAGGTGAGGCGACCTGGATTCGGTTGCTAAGCGATTGGGGACCGTCCTGGCCCGTCGTTTCCCGGAAGTACATCGTTGGGCCGGGCGGTGACTCAAACGAGGTTGACCTCCTCGTCCTGAAGCCCGACTACCCGAGGCACTTGATGGACGACCCGTCAGTCCTCGCAAGCGGCGTAGCGGCTGCCTTCTCTGTGAAACTCACGCTACGGCCTCGGCACCTAGGCGAGGCCTTGCTGCAAAAACGTCGGCTGCTCGAGGTTGCCGGGGCGTCTCCGGGGTCAGTCCGCGAGGCCCTGTGCGGTCCGTTCCCATTCGGGCTTCTCGCGCACAGTAGCGAGCTTGCCCGGAACGCGACAGACTTCCGCGCTGCGATTCAGGACTTCCATGAGAGGACCGCCTACAGTTCTAAGGACCCGCTGGTCCGGTCGCCGCGGGAGGAACTAGACGCTCTACTCGTCGCCGATCGCGCGTTCTTCAGCGCACGACGCGTGTCATTGGCCCCGGCGAGCGTTCCTGGTACCGCGGCCAATTGGGAGCCAATGTCGTCGTTCAACAGCTATCACGGAGCAACGGCAGATCTCCCCGGAGCGCCCTTGGCTCAGTTCGTCACGTGGCTGAGCCAGACACTGCTCCCGCCGGGAGCCTCGTCCCTCGCAACGTTGGAAGCCATGTTTGGCGCAGACGCATCGTCAGGCAAGGCGACCCAGTGGCCGCGTTCAATCTATCCGGATGGGATGCTGCAGCAGGGAAGCATGCTCCTCAACGACTACGGGAATCCTCTGCTGTTCTGAATCTACGTAGCCCTGCGCTCAGAGACCCCAGTCTCGACCGCTGCCGCGAACGTCAGGCGGCGAGAAACCAACCTTTTGGTGCTAGCGAGTGTCGGTACCCGCTTGTACTGTTAGCTCCCCGAAGTAGCACCATCTCGAGATCCGGGATGCAGGGGAGCCGTCTATTGCGCAGCTGGGATGACAGTGCAATCGTTCTGCCCTCAATAGGCGACACATCCGGCTGCTTCGATTCGCGAGGAAGCGGCGCAGTATGACGAAACAGACGACGAAGGGGCCGAGCGAGGGCCGGGATCGCGACACCGCGGTGCATCGGACGGCTGTACCGGAGAGCACACGCCTGCGGCTCTGGGCCAAAGCCGCAGGACGGTGCGTCCTCTGTGCGACCTACCTCTTGGACGGCGCCGATTGGACTTGGCATGCGATCCCCAACGGGCAGATCGCACACATCGTCGGAGCAGGATCGGGCAAGGAATCGCCTCGAGGCGATTCTGCGCTCGCCGCCGACGAGCGCGCGTTCGAAAAGAACCTGATGCTCCTCTGCTATTCGTGCCACAAGAGGATCGACGACAAGGCCTACCGCGACCAGTACACGGTCGAATTCTTAAGCGCCAAGAAGCTGCTGCACGAGAACCGGGTGCGGGAGGTCACCGACTTCGCGACGCTTCGGCCGACTTCCGTTGTGACGGTGAGCGCTGACGTCCGCGGGACAAGAGCACCAGTATCCCTTCCGCAGGTTGCGGAGGCGCTACGTGCAGAGGGCTACACGGGTATGGGGGAAGACACGCGCAATGGGGTCTTCTCCGTTCATCTCCCTGGGAACGACGATGACGGATGGGCGTGGAACGCCCACCGGACGGAGATTGACCGGTTCGCGGCTCGCATCGCGGAGGCGGTAACCGCTGGCGACGTCGAGTCGCTTAGCGTCTTCGCTCTCGCTCCCATCCCGTCGCTCGTTTACCTGGGCTCCAAGCTCGACGACAAGACGGAGACTCGACTCTTCGCTCGGAAGCGCACCGATGCGGTGACCGCCTGGGCGTGGAGTGATGACGACGGTGACGTCCCCGTATTCGACACCGTCCTGCGCACCGGCGACGCGAATGAGGCCACAGTTCTCGTCGAGCTGAGCGGACCGGTGAAAGAAGAACGTCTTCCCGGCCGCCTGAGGGAGCTCCCCAGGGTCACCATTGCGCCGAAGGACGAATCGCCGCGTCCGGACCTTCTGGGCAGTCGCGCGGCCATGGAATCGTTCGCGCTCGCATGGAGGGATGCGCTCGCGCGCATCGAGAGTGAGCTTCCAAGCGTGCGCGTCCTGCATCTGGTCGCAGCCGTACCCGCGCCGGCAGCCATCACGATGGGACGGCATCATATGCGCGGTGCGCAGCCGAACATCGTCATCTATCAGCTCAGAAACAACACATACGAGATGGCTATGGAGGTCGGCGAATGACCGCGCGCATCAAGGAGTTCAATCTCTTCCTCCGCGACCACGTCAACCTCAACCAGACTCGTCTCGACCTCCTCCACGCCCGGACGTCCTCTCTGGACACGGCGCTGGAGGAAAGTGCGCTGCTCGAGGACAAGCTCGACGGAAGCCTCATCCCACAGGGCTCGTTCGCTCACGGCACCATCATCAAGCCGCTCTCCGGCAACGACTTTGACGCTGACGTCCTTCTGCCGATGGTCGAGCAGGTGGACTGGCAACCGAAGAAGTACACCGTGGAGCTCAAGAAGGCGCTCGATGCGGTGCCGCGCTATGCCGACAAGACTGTTCTCGGTAAGCGATGCGTGACGATTCAGTTCGCGAACAGTTTCCACATCGACGTCGTACCGTTCGTGGAGCGCGCCGACGGCAGGACCTACATCACTCATCGCACGAAGAACGAGTTCCTGCTCCAGGACCCGACGGAGTTCACCCGCTGGCTCAAGGACCAGAACAGCACGACCAACGGTCATCTCGTTCGCGTCATCCGCCTTACAAAGTGGCTTCGCGACCGCAGTTCCATTGACTGCCCCTCCGTTGTGCTCGGTGCGCTGCTGGCCGAGCGGGTGAAGAGCTACGCCGGAATCAATGACTACGGCAACATCGCGACAACCTTCACTGCCCTGCTCGAAGACCTCCGCGACTACCTCGACATGCACTCCGCCCCACCGTGGGTGGACGACCGGATCGGCCAGAACCTCGCGGATCGTCTCACACAGACAGGGTTCGACAATCTCAAGAGCCAGCTGAAGCGCTGGGCTCGGCTCGCTCGCGAAGCCCTCGACGCTGAAGCATCCGACAGCGTTACGAAATGGCAGAAGCTGTTCGGGGTGTCGTTCGGTGCGAGCACGACATCGTCTCTCGCCCTGTCGGCCTCGGCCGCCGCAGCCGCAGCCGCACCGCCCACGTACGAGCACCAGATGGTTCCCGGAGAGAAAACCCTGACCGAGCAGTACGGCATCCCGGAGAGGCGGAACCCCGCATCGACGTTCCGAATACTCGGGAAGATGTCGCCGACTAAAAGGGGCCGGGGCCGTTTCCGTCCGCTGGCGATGAACGGCAACCTTGTCCCCATCGGCCGGGCCCTTGAGTTCCAGATCACGGACTGCACGGTGGACGGCCCCTACGACGTGTACTGGAAGGTGCGCAACGCCGGGCCTGAGGCTGCGAATAGGAAGGCCTTCCGTGGCGAGATCCTCAAACGTGGCGAGATCATCCGCGAGACCAGCGACTTCCCCGGCGCTCACTGGGTACAGGCCTGGATCGTGAAGGACGGAGTCGCCGTCGCCACCGCCACGCACGACGTCATCATCATGTCCCGCTGACCCGGTGCAGCGCTCGTGGGCCGACGCTGCGGCGGCGCGATCTGTGACACCTTGGACCGCAATCACCAATCCCTGCCTTCGCCACCTCGAGATACTGGCGGCGGCCAGGCGTCAATCGCGAGCTTGACGTGCGCGACGGTCCGCCCGAGCTCAGACGACAGTTCCGTCAACGTGCAGTCCCCGTCGGCCATCAGGGCGTGTAGCTGACTCGTGTCGATGTCGCCGAGTTCAGGTCCTACGGCAAGACGTCGAGCAAGGTCCGAGCGTTCCGGTGACCAGACGAGCGGCTCGGTGGTGAGCCTCGTCGGCGAGTACCCGTAGGTCCACAGCAACTCACACTCTTCGTCCACAAGGAAGGCCCGCGTGTACGCGTCCATCGCTTTCTGCAGGTCGTCGGTGAGTCGTAGGAGGAACGCGGTCTCCTGTGCTGCGTCGTCACGTCGGGTCCGCTTGAACTGTTCGGGCAGGTGCTGCGGTCCGCCTCCGGTGAGACGCATGTGCATGTATCGGCGTGCCAGGACTGCCCGACGCCCAGTCCCTGGATCGCTACCGTCCGATTCGCAGATTTGCTGCCAGGCCTCGTCAGGGAGGAGGCGTTGCCAAGGGAGGCCCCGCCGACGGCCATAGTCAATTGGGGAGCCTCCCACCACAAGCTGGGTTTCCAGTAGGGCGAGAGCTCGTACAACCTTTTCGCGCTGCTCTCCGTGACCGATCATTGTTGGTCGAAGCTCGGGCTTTGACGCGTCGATGTCCAGAGTTGCAGCGAAGGCGTCCGCGACGGTCTCGAGGTTCGCGCCGAGGTCGAGATGCAGCGGAACGGCCCATGCGGACCAGAGACGCTTCGGCAGTGACACGGCACGGTATCGGTTCTGTGCTGGCGTCGTCTTGACCACGGTCGCCGCCTCGGGAGCGGACACAGCACTACGAGTGCGGACTCGTGTCACTGGTGACAGGTCCTTGTCGAGCGCTCGGACGATCCGGTCAGTCATCGGGGCACGCACCTTGCCCCATCGCCCGAGGAGTTCCTTGATACTTCCCGGGCCGAGGCCGGCTGAGCGAGGCGCAGGGGTCGGCGGCCGATTGAACGTGATTTCGCGGAGAGCTTTCGCGACCTGCGGTTCGGGGTCGTCTCGAAGTCGGACCGCAGCTGCAGCTAGCGCGCCGAAGGAGAGCGCGTCGGGTGGCGGCGATCCGCCCGCATGCGGCTCGGGCTCGATAAGCCCGACGAGTTCGCTGACCGCTACGCCGGCGAGGTCGGCGATGGAGGCGGTGGAGGCCGCGGATCGCACCGAGCCCATCAGGCTTACGAGCGCGCGCAGTTCCCGACTCGGGCTCGCGGCTCGTTCGATCACGTCGTTGATCAGGCGTTGGGCGCGGAGTATCGGAGAGTCAGCGGGGAGCTGTTCACTGTGGGTGTCGCCGTCGAGTCGGGTCTCGCAGTAGAAGTCTTGGAACGACGTGCAGATCCGGCGATTGCAGCGGTTGGGGTCACGAGGACGGGTGCGCGAACCGTGTGGCTCAGGAAGTTCGAGACCGCACCCGGGGCAGACATCGGACAGAACCTGTCGGTGTTCGAGGCAGACGAACGTCCAGTTGAATCGCCAGCCCATCAGGAACACGCCGGGCTTTTCGGCCAGGCAGGGAGGGCAGAACCGAGTGCCGCTGCGACGAACCCATGGGAAGTCACTTCTCAGGCTTTCCAGGTGGTTGGCGGTCCGCTTCAGCGTCAGTGCCCGCCCGTCGTACTGGCTGAGGGTCATGCCCTGGAGTCGGATCGGCGTTAGTCCGGTAGCGCGTACGAGTGCGGCCATCTCGGCTGGCTGGATACTGGTCCCAAGAGCCCGCACTTCGTTCGGATGCAGTGTGTCGATTTCGAGCGCCGCGTCCAGGTCGGCCGGGGGTGAGTCGAAGTCGTTCCAGGCCCAACGATTAAGCGCCGTAGGAAGCCACTCGTCGTCGTGAGGGTGCAGTCGGATTGGGAGCGACCCTTCCGGCCTGCTTCGGTCGTTCATCATCATCTCCGGGCGGCGGTGCGGTCGCGCATCCGTGCCATTGTGGCCATGCGCTCGTCGCGTCCCTCTTCTGCTGTCATCTCGAGTTCCACCCCATCGAGGGTTCGACGGGTGATGCGTTCGCTGTGGTCGTCGATCGCTGATCGCGCCGCGTCGCGGATGAGCGTGGTGAGACTCCGGAAGCTGCCAATCGAGGCCTCCCAGGCGTACTCGGCGAGTTCTTTGGACAGCCAACCTGGACCGTCCTGGTTGACGAGGCGCAGATGATCCTCGACTGACTCGAGGACGTGTCGCCACTCCGCCCTGTCCGCTTTGTCGCGGTAGGGGAGGCGTTCGATGTCGACGCGGCGCCAACGGCCCCGGCTTTGGTCAGCGACCATCCCGAGCTGTTCCTGGAGAACCCAGTCCAGGTCGTTCCCGCCGAGGATGACACGCACGCCTTGGTTGCCGAGGTCGCGGATCAGGTTGTGCACTTGGCGGCCCATCGCGCCGGCGAACCCGATGAACTGAATCTCGTCAAGCCCGATGACCTGTGTGCCACCGATCGCGATGAGCCGATTGAGCATGTAACCGGCGTTAGTGGGATGCGGCCAGCCGTATTGGGCGCAGAGTTGCCGTTCGATGTCGACTCGCGTGGCGCTGGGGCGAAGCGACACGTAGATGCAGGGGCGGTAGACCGCATCGAGGTCGCCTGCGGGTAGGTCGCGACCGCGCTTGATGTTGAGGAAGCGGAGCTGTGCGTACCGTTCCATCTCGCGGGCGATGTAGGCACGCATGGTCAAGGACTTACCGACGCCGGCTGGTCCGTTCAGCACCATGACGCTCTCTTGGTGCTGAGAGCTGCCACCGGGTACGACGAAACTGTTGTGGATGCGGTGCTCTCGTCGCGATGCCGCGGCGTTCCCAGACGCGTGTAGCCTTCGTAGCGCTTCTCTGACCTGGGTGGTCTGCATCAGAGGGAGCGCGGCGTGCCAGTCGGCGCGATCCTGTGCATACAACAGGCGGTCTACGGGACTCATCGCGTGAAGCTCGGTTGGCGTCCGCAGCCCGGGATCGACCTCGTCACCGCTTGTTGCTTGCTGGATGAACCACTGATCTTCTTCGGTGAGGAGCGAAAGCCAGGGCCGATCCTCGTCGTTGCGATCCATCGTCAACTCCATAGCGAGGAGCCGGGCCCGTATGTTTCGAGGCCACGGTGGCGTTGGCTGCGAGGAGTGGCGTTGCCCTTCTTCGCTGCAGGAGCGGAAGCAGGCTCCGCGGGCAGGGGCGTTGACGGGGCCGGGTCGAGCGCGCGCATCCGGTTCCGCTGCTGCTCGAGGAGGTCCTCTGCCGCGAGTCGCTTAAGTTCAGCGTTGTTGGGCGCCGAAGCGCGCTTTGCCGGGCCCGCCTGCTTGGGCTTCGCGGGTGCCGACTTCCACGCCTTCCGCTTGGGTTTGAGCGCAACGTGTCCGAGCTCCTCGCGCCGCCACTCTGCGCGCATGGAGGTTAGCCTGTCGAGGAACTCCTCGTCAGTGAAGTTGCGCTGTGTCAGGGAGGAGATGACCTTGCCGCGAATAGCTTCCCCGAAGCGCTCAGTGTCGCGCCGACGAAGGCGCCAGTGCAGTTCGCAGGGCTTGCCGTCTCCGTCGATTAGCCAGACAGAGCGGAGGTCGCTCGGGTTGAAGAAGATGTTGATCTTCCGCCCTTCCGCGATTCTCGGGTCGCGGAGCAGCTCGTGCAGCTGTGCCGGATCGCCGTACTTCAGCCGTCGGTATTTCACCCCCCACGAGGTCACTGTCACAGACACGTGCGGCATCATGCGCACCCACTGCGCGTTTGCCTTTGGAGCCCGGATTGTTCCCTTCTGCGTCCAGTGGTCCCACATCTCGAAGGGGGTGCGGTCGCGGTGCAGCTTGTCGTCGTTCGGTGGGAAGTACAGCCCTTCGACAGGTGTGTTGTTGTGGAGGTCCATGTACTGCCGGAGGCGACGCTCGTACATGTCGACTGTGAGTAGCGCCTCGAGTTCCGGGTGAGCACCCCGCTCGTGGACGCCGCCGCCGAGGAAGCCGGCGAGGCCTGCCTCAAACTGGTCCTTGATGGTGCGGAACGCCCGTTCTACCTGAGCCTTATCGGTGGGGGTGTACGTGCGCTGCGGCTCGTAGCTGATCTTCATGCCCGCCACCTGCTGAACGAAGTACGCGTTCGTGTAGATGCTGCCGTTGTCGGTAACGAGGTCTTCGGGTACGAACGCTGGAACGTGACCCCAGAGGGTCGGGATTCCGATGTAGGGCTGGGGTCGAAGGTGGTCCCAGGGTTCGGTCCAGTCTCGGACCTCCTCGCCCGTCTTCGGGCGAAGCACATCTGCGAGACACAGGGCGACCCCTTGCCCCGAGGTGTTGATGGTCACTGACAGGCCGCAGAAGGAGCGGCTATAGAGATCTACGGCGAGGGTGTATTCGACACGGATGGCTTTCTTGAATGCTGGATGGTCGAGCATGACGTTCACGACGCTCGTGTCGAACAGGACCACCTCTCCCGGCCGAGTCGCTGCTCGAAGGACCTCGGACGGTTCCGGGACGTTGCTGGCCGACCGGCGGGTGGCTGCGATGCCGTGCATCGTGTCGTTGTTGCGCGTGCGAATGGTGGCGCAGATCCTCCGCATAGTCGCCAGGCTGGGGACACCGCCCTGGCCCGGCGTTCTCACCTTATGAGTGGTGCAGAGGCGACGGATGTACTCAAGGTCCGACACGATGGAGCGCCCCATGTCCTCGGACATAAGAGTCTCCATCTCATCCCAGATCGCCTCGGGCGCCCGCGAGCCTCGGGTCCTGATTGGCCGGGGGTCGACGACTGCGACGATGCCTCCCTCGCGGTATCGCTTGAAAGCGCGTTGCAGGGCTCGAAGCTCCGACTTCTTCTTCACTGCTCGCCCGTCTGCCGCACCTGAAGTGCGGTACGTCTTAGCTCGGTCCTTCGCCAGGCTTCGCAGACGCTTGCCCCAGGTTCTAAGGGCTGGGTTGTATCGCTTGGGGATTGGCTGGTTCTTCGAAGCCTTACGCGGCAGTCCGGTTTCCATGATGCTCAGCACGTCTAGGAAGTCATCCAACCGCTCCCGCTGGTGCGGTGTGAGCTTCTCCTCGAACTGCAGGACCTCGAGAAACGCCGGCGGTCCGTCGTCGGTCTGCAGCGCAGCAACGACCTCGGGCAGCGGCGCCGTTTCGACCACGTTGCCGAAGCCGTCGAGCAGGGTGACGCTGGCTCCGATCTGGCCGATGGTGAGCGTTCGATCGTCGAGTGTCACTTCCTTGCCGGGCCGGATGATGACGTCGGTGTCGCTCATGGTGCCCAGACCAGGCTTTCTTCGGTGAAGCGGACTGCGAGGTCCGCGTGTAGCTGGTGTTGCCAGAGCAGTCGTCGAATGACGCTCATAGCCTCGGGGTAGGGGATCCCGGTTTGGGCTGCGGCCATTGATGCGAGTTCTGTTGCGGTCGCCCCGTGGGATGCAGCGTCACGAAGCGGCTCTCGGAGCCGTTCCACCTCCTCGTCGTCCGGGAGCGCAGAGCGGAACTCGCTCAAGCTTTCGCGCGCTGAGCGGGGCATCCCGGTGAAGGTGAGGTGAAGCATGCCGGCGCGGCGCAGTTCGGCGGCGACGATGCGTGCTCGTCTGCGCCAGGATTCCGTGAGCGCTTCCTCTGGGGTCTTGATGTCGATCACGATTGGTACTTCGTCGTCGGTGAGGAGCACGAAGTCGGGCGTGTGCAGGTGCAGGAGCGCCCCGCGCGGGAACTCAAGCGTGAAGGGTTGCGCGGAGATACGGCGCACCCGTTGGTCCCAGTCCGCAAGGAGGACGAAGAACCCCTCCCATTGCGACTCGCAGGTGACGAGGTCGTCGTTAGTTTCTACCCATCGTGCGATGGGCTTGTTCTTCTGCCCTTTGCGCCGGGAGAAGTCCCTGGTCGGGTGGGCGAGGATCAGGTCCTCGAGTCGTACGGCGTGTAGGTCCCGCCAGTGCGTATGTTCGCCGTCGTTGCTGAACCACAAGCGCGGATACGGGTAGCGCCGGTCCGAGTTGAACTTGAGGTGGCGGACGCCTTGCACCGGTCGGTGCATGCGGGCCCGAATACCGGGCGGGTTGATCTTCAGGTCGCGGGCGAGCAGTCGTGTGAGCTCGTCGTCGGTCGTGTGCGGTTCTGCTGGCCACCAGTGTTTGTCCCAGTGGATCCAGTCGTGATCCGGCGCCCGAAGCGTTGTTGAGCCGTTCATCGCTACCTCCTGCGGCGTTCGCAGTGAGCGGGGCCCGGCCCGGCGTCGGGCTCCTCTTACGTGTTGTGTGCGGCCCGACGGGCCGCGGATCGTTTGATTGTGCGCTCAACCGGCGCGGTTGTCCGGATGTTTCAGTATCCAAGTCAGTGGTGAGGTGAAGAGCGAGTGGGCGTGGTTGCGCAACTGCTTCGCCTTGAGCCTTAGCCTTGAGGCATGGCAGGCCGGGTTGCGCGCGCGACGCCGGCTGAATTGTCGCCCGGCTCGTGGCCCTTCGACCCGTCGCCGGACCCCCACGCGGAGGTCGCTCGACTGTTCGTCACCCGCCTTCGTAAGGCGATGGGGGATCAGAGCGTGCGAGCAGTCGCGAAGGACGCTGGCCTGAACCATGCCGGCCTCAACAAGTTGCTCGCTGGCGGTTCATGGCCGGACCTCCTCACGATCGCTCGACTCGAGCGCACGCTCGGCGCCGACCTGTGGCCGGGGCGTCCTCGTGGCTGACTCTTTCATCCCTCTTCGAGTTCATCGCTGACGAGGTCGGAGAGGCTCGCGCCCGGTGGCAGCAGGAGGGCCTCCGGATCCGCCGCTGCGATCTGCCCGATCGCTGACTCATCGTGCCCGCTCTCGGAGAAGCGAATCGTGCGGGCAACGGCCTGTCGCTGCTGAAAGACAAACAGCGCGAACTGCACGAGGGGCGAAGCGCGCGCCCCATCATTCTGCACTACCCGTTGACCCGTCAGGAGGTCGCCGATGACGACTACGTGCTCACCGCGACGTGCAAGCGACACATCACATCGCCAGCCCAAGTCGACGACGTCCATCTGCACGTGCGCCGGAACAACCAGGGAGCGCAACCAGCGAAGATCGAGCTCCTGCGACCCGCTGGTTGTCACGGTGATGCGCGTTGGCCGATCCTGCATGTGGATACTGTAGTATACAGCGTGCAGTAGTCAAGCGGCGTCCGAAGGAGCCCCAGGGCATGAGGCTCAGCGGTGATGCATTCGAGCAGGATTCAAGGCGTCTCGAGCAGGCCGCCGACGTTGCGGTACTCCAGGCACTGCGGGCCGAACTTGGAGGCTCAGGGGCACCGGCTAGCGACGCGGGCTACTCGCGCTCGGACGTCGACCTGCTGGCTGTCCTTCGAGCAGAAATCGATCAATACCTTGATTCCGAGGCACGAGGCGATGCACGCTTCGCAATAGCTTTGCTCCGCTTGACCAGGGCGCTCCAACGAGCGGGGCAGCATCTGATCATCGTTACCGGCAACACACCTGCACCAGCACCCTCACTGCCTGCGGGCAGGCTCGCCATCCGGTTACCGCACGAACTACCCGGCCTCGTCGAAATCGACATCGAGCCTGCGCCAGATCCCGCCGCACGCTGGCGTCCAACCTCGGGAGTCGTTCAGCTCCTACAGGGCAAGCCGGTCGGGACGCTTCAGTACCGGCGGAACGAGGACCTCGTGACGCTCGAAGTTGCCGTCTGGTGGAACGTCGCCTCGGCCGAGTTGTGCGCCCGCGCACGCAGAGGCGCTCGCTCCAAGCCTGTCTCGAGTGCAGAACGCCGTTGTCTTGAACGGGATGCTCGAGCGCGCACGGCGACGATCTGGGCCGCTTTCACGGAGGTCGGCACTCAGCTCGCCTTTGACAACGCCACCAAGCGGACCGTCTTGAGTCACGCTGGTCTCGACGGCGCCGAGCTCCGGTGATGCCAAGCCAGCCTTCTGCGAAGGTTACTCCGCATTGAGGCAGGTCTCTGACCTGCTTGAATCGCCTGGTGAAGAACGAGCGCAGCTCACTCTGGGCGCGAGTGCGAGCAGCATCGAAACCCGTGCCGCATGTGCACGCGAATCTGCACGACTTTGCTATCCGTTTGGACGACTATCGCAACGCCGCACGGGCTGAACGCCTCGAAGCGGTCGCCGTCTTGACCGCGCAGGTGGCCAAGGGCGCTCACTCGGGCTTCACCACCATGCTCGGAGCGGGTATTGCGGCCGTAGCAGCCTACGTCGGGGTGCTCGGCACCTACGCGCTGTTTCTGCAGCAATCCGCTGTCGCCGTGGGCAGAGATACACAGGCTCGTATCGACGCGTTGACTGATGCAGGGAAGGTTGAACAGGCATCGGTCGGAATGAAGGCGATGCGTGCTGTCGGTGACGTATTGCAATCAGGCACGGACATTGTCTTCACTCTCGGTGGCGTCGTACTCGCCGCCATCGTTATCGGCTGGCTCCTCATCCACGACAGGGCACAAGCCGGCGCGATCGCCCAAGCCTGGTTGACAGCTTTCGAGCGAGTCGACGCTGAAGAAGCGCAATCTCGCATCGCCTCACACTCGCAGCCGCGCCGGAAGTCCTGGCGCAGCAGCCGTGAGCATGGGTCGCGGGGCTCTAGTAGCTGACACGGTCACCTGAGCGGGCCCCTGGCACAGCCATCCAGGGCGCAGGAGGTCACGCTCGCGAAGACAAGATGCAGCGTGGCACTACTGATCGACCTGTAGACCAACAGCTACAAGCGGAGTCCTTGTGTATACTGTAGTATCCGGATGAGCGCAGCCAGTTGGGAGACGAGCCGATGCCGAATCGCGACAACGAACCTGCGGATCACAAGCAGCAGCTCGGCGCAATTCGAGGCTTGATGCGCATCCCGCTCTCGGATCTGCGCGACCAAAGTCCCCCGGACTTTGACGCCCTGTACGCCGAGCTTCAGGACGGTCAGGCCCTCATCCCGGCCCTCAAGATGGGTCTCGGTGCCCTGACGGTCCAACGATGGCACCCGGCCTATGCCGCCGACGGCTGGACGCTTTACGGCGCCGATCTGACTCTCGACATGGGACACCCCTTCGGGTCGATGTTCTACCGCAATGACGCCGACGGCCGCGTGCTGCGGGTCGGGGTGAAGTGGCATCCGCCGGTGCAGCAGCTCGAGTTCCCCGCCCTGCATCCGTCGAAGCCGGAGCTGACCTCCGACTGCACGGCTGAGGAGGTCGCCGCGGTCGTGTTGGACGCGCGGAGTCGTATTGGGACTCTTGTCGCGGTCAACGCGCAGATCGGGTCGTTCGTTGCCACGGAGGAGTCCGAGAACGCGATCCTCGATGCGTCCGGGCTTGGGCTTGAGCGGCTCTCCGAGGACGACCCCCGGCTTGCTGGCCGTGATGCGCCCCGGCCGTCAAGGCCGGACGGAAGTGGCGCTGATGGGTGATCGGCAGTGGGTGCAGGACATCCGGCATCAGCAGACGATCCTGTCGTTGCCGTTCGGGCTCGGGTGGACGATCGACATCACGCAGACGTTGGTCGCGCTCGAGGCTGCGGGGATGCCCGCTCGTGTGGAGGCGTTCGACCGGCTCCGGTTCGAGGACGGCCGGTCCGGGTTCCTGTCCACCCCGAACCCGACCGCGACGATCAACGACGACGGCACACCGGCCGAACGGACCGAGGACCTCATCGTCATCCCCGGCGGGTCGGAAGGCGGCGTCCTCTCGCTCGCCCGCCGCTACCCGGACCTGGTGTTCGTGAACGGGAAACGGCAACGCGTCTGGGCGGACGGCAAGCAGGTGTACGGGTCCTCGATGGAGCGGGACGCAACACCGGGCTGGCGAACCGTGTTCGCGATCGCCCGCAGCATCGCCCTGCACGGCGGCGGTTCGCAGTCGATCGCGGACCGCATCGGCATTCCACTCGACGACGTGCGTGCCGCGATGCCAACGCTCGGAACGCACGTGTTCCACACGCCGATCGGGTGGGAAGCAGCCGACCAGTCCGCCTTGTGCGACTGGACCTTGGCGGCGTACCCGGGTTACGGCGGGATACGTACCTGCTGGCGCCGAGACACCAGCATCGACGAGCAAGCGGACCAGCTGATTGCGCTGGGTGGGGTGATGTCGGACCGATGGGCCGCGCAGCAGTCCGGCGTCATCGTCCCGCCGGACCGGCTGACGGCGTTCTTCGCACAGCACCCCGACATGCAAGCGCTCGGCTACGAGCCCGCCACCGCGAATGAAGCGACAGTGTCGGTGGTCATCCCACAGGACACCACCGTCCTGACCGGCGCTGAGGGGTGCTGCACGGACGACTTCATCACCGCGCACGTCCTCTACGAGGACAGCTGGGTGGCCGCGAACACGGATGCGGTGAACGGGTTGCGGCAGCTGCTGCACTTCCGGTCCGACCTCGCCCACGACCTCCGCTGGCACCCCGGCAGCAACTCGTGACACCGCAGCTGCTTTCGCTGACTCTGGCGTACGACGACACCCGGTTCTTCGGGGCCGTCATGTTCACCGACCCCACCCACCCGGACGACAAGCCGGCGACGGTCCTCATCGACTACACCGGCGAATCGCCCTGGTTCCGCCTCACGAACGTCGACCCGGACGGCCAGGCGCCGTCGGTTCCGGCGATGGTCGAAGCGGATCGCATCATGCGGTTCCTTCTCCGCTACACACCCGAACGCATCGGCCGCGCCGCCGCCGACTTCCCGCAGCTCTGACCTGCTCGACTCACGCCTGACTCTTTGGAGGTAGTTGCTGATGATGCGTCTGGTGTCCCTGCACCTCTCGAACGACCGGATCCTCTGGGGACACGTCCTCCTTGAGGACACGGAAAACCCGGACGCGCACCTGGCGCAGATCCTCGTCCGCCCAATCGACAAGGAGCCGGGGTACGAGCTGTACGACAGGACCAACACGGTCCTGTCGGACCTTTCGGTGCCGGCGGTGCGGGAAGCGAACCGCATCGTGCAGACCCTCCTGATCCCCGCTTCGGAGATCGCGCGCAGGGAGAAAGCCGTCCGGGCGGTGATCCACTCCGGCTACTTGGAAGGGTTCCCGGACGACATGCCCTGGCAGTCGCAGCTGTGGATGTACGCCCGAGGGGAAGTCACCCGCGAACAACTCAGCGCGTACGCGGACGAAGGCCGACAGATCCCCCGCCAACCCGACCGCTCCGCGGTCGGCCCGGCTGACGTGCCCGAGGACTGGTGGCGGGCCACACAGGCCCGCATCCGCAGGAACTTCCTCACCACCACCCTCACCGAACCGGAGGTCGCCGCAGCCCTGCAGATCAGCATCGACGAGGTCGGTGAGCTGTTTGAAGCGAACCGGCTGACGAGCTTCGACCTCGACGGCGAAGAACGCATCCCCGACTGGCAACTCGTCAAGCCCGCACTCCCCGAGTTCGGCGACCCGTCGTCACTGCTGCCAGGCCTCGACGTCCTCTATGCGGCAGCACCCCAACCGCTCCTCGACGCAGCCGCGATGACCGAGTTCATGACCACGCCCCTCGAGTTCCTCACCGTCGACGACCGCGTCCTGACGCCGCTCGATTGGATGCGGGAAGGCCGGCCGCTGACGACGATCATCGCCCTGTTCCGCGGACGACGGTGGCGACCATGACCAGCCGACCCGACCTGTTCCTCCTCAACGTCGCCTACGACGTCACCGGGGTGCACGGGCATGTGTTCTTCCGCGACCCACCCAGCACCACGCTGCGGCAGGTCATCATCCGCAGCACCGACACCGGCAACATCTGCGAACCAGCACACGGCGACACCCGCGACGGGTGGGAACCGTTCCTCGAAGAGACCCGCTGGCTTATCGCCCTCACACGGCCCGACACCTTCGAAGCGCGCAGCTGATGGGGCCAAGACTCGAATGGGTTGCCGCCGCATACGCCGGCCAGCCGCAGATCACGATGCCGTACGGGCTCGGTGACACCACCGACCTCACCAACACCCTCACTGTCCTGAAACTCGCTGGGCTTCGCGCGGTCGTGGAGTCGCACGACACGATCCGCCTCGCCGACGGCCGCCGCGCACGCTTCCCAACCCTCACCCAACGACCCCGCGACGACGACCCGGACGACGCGGAACTGCTCCTTCTGGCACCACGCACCGTGACCGCTACGCAGATAGCGCTCGCGGAGCAGACGGCGACGGTGCTGCTGGTCGACGTGGACCGGCGCCGCGTCTGGATCGACGGCAGACAAACCCTCGGCACGAAGGAACGGTGGAAGGACGCCGCCCCCATCTACGTCACCTTCGCCATCGCACGGATGCTCGCCGTCAACGGCGCCACCTTCGACAGGCTCGTCCGGGCAGGGCTGACCGCTGGGCAGGTGGACGACGGGCTCGCACGCCTCGGGAAGCGCGTGCACCGCACTGACATTGGATGGGAGTCACGGCAGGTCGGCGGCCTCGTCGACTTCGCCATCGCCTGCTACCCAGGACCCGGCGGTGTCAGGACCCGGTGGACGTCGGACGTGCCGCTGATCGAGCAGGCGGAACGGCTCATGAGTGCGGGCTGCCTCATCTCCGGCCGTGCCATCTCCGACCGTCCCGGCTATCCCGCCATCAGCAAGCGTGAGATGCCGTACCGGCTCGTCGCGTTTACCGAGGAGGAGGTCGACATGGCCGCGCTCGGGTTCGAGCCCGACACGATCGGCTTCGCAGGCACTGAGCTCATCCGGCCCGCCGACCCCATGATCTTCCTCACCGCAGCCTCCGCCGGATATACGGACCGCACCGACGACATCATCACCGCGAACACACTCCTCCGCGCCGACTACCGCAACGACGACGACGCAGCGTCCCTGCAAGAAGTACGCGACCGGCTGCAGTTCCTCGCCGACACCGGCTACGACCTCCGCCACAACCTGCCCAGCTGACGAAAACCACAAGGGAGTGCACTTCGATCAGGAACCAAGCACCATCTCACTTCTGCCGGACTGCAGACAAGTCCGACACGCGACTTTGAGTGAATCCGACACGCCGAGACAAAGATTCCACACATGTGAATCGAGCCCATCCACGGGTGTGGGGAAGTGTCGGTGGTCAGCCGTGGTTGCCTGATCTTCCGGGACTGCCCGAGCTGTCCAGACTGTGGAAGACATTGTGGAGAACTACACGGCTGTAACACTTCCTACGGACACAAGTGCGGCAGGGCAGTGGTCCGTCGTAGGATCGAGTCGAGGCCGAACACAGATTCGACCCTCACAACGCAAGAGCCTCCAGTCGATTTCGACTGGAGGCGCAAACGGGACTACTACTCCGGATCGAGCTTGCCGGCGCGGATCGGAGATCAGTCCATTACACGAAAGTCAGGAACATGTCAACTCCCGCCCTTCATGGCTATCAGTTTAGGCCCCAACTGCCCACTTTGGCCAACATCCGTGCGCGCCTTGGGCGTGTCGAGTTGCAGATCGTGAAGCCCTCGCGTTCTGTCATCTCGGTCTCGCCCGACCTGAGAGCAATCATCGACTTGATGAAGTTTGCGATCGCAGCCTACGTGGCCATTCGTTACGGCATCGGGCTGTAGCTGTCAAGCACCGAACGGCCTCGGCTCCTCGGAGTCGAGGCCGTTCCGTGTCTACGGAGACGTGGCCGCGAAGCACACGACATCAAAGACATCCACTTGGACATCATCGGCGAGATCGCCAGCAGCGCCAGACCGCGGTAGGTGACCGTGGGCCTCTTGTCAGCCGCCTGTCTGGAGGTTTACGCCCTGCGGGCCGACCGCCTACCCGCGGAGTGCGCTCCGATGCAACAGCGCAGGCTGGCGCACCTGTGGCCTCGCCATCACACGCTCCCCCGAGCAGACTTCCGCAACGCCGACGACGCGGCATCGCTCGACGAAGTACGGAACCGGCTGCAGTTCCTCGCGGACACCGGCTACGACCTCGCCACAACCTGCCGAGCTGACGAAGACCGGTCGATCACATCGGAGCCGCACCAACCTGCCGTCGATGCTTCACCGAACTGCGCCAGACCCAAGCAGCCAGCTTGGTTTCACCGCGACCGGCTTCCACCCAAACTGCGTCTCGGGTCAAGCGATACGCTCGAGCATCACTTCGACGAATCAGCCGGTCGGGCAGCTGGAACCACGCATGCACCGGCAACGGCTCCGGAAGCTCACGCACCTCCATGGCACGAGCGTCCTCCTCCAGCGAGAACGGCGAATCCGGCACCCAACGATCCGAACGACGACGACCCATGACCGCGACAGTAGGGGCCGACACCGACGTTGGCATACGGGGCCCTCATCAAGAACACCACCGGACCAGTCATCTGAGACAGAAGAAGCTGCGGTGAGAGCAGGTCACGCTGGCGCGTCCATTCAAGGACCGCTCTACGGGCATAGAGTCGCCGAACGATCTCCTGGCACCCGCACCCATGGCACGCACATCTGAGTCTCGCTCTCGCGGCCGATCGATGGTCACATGAGGAAGTGTCGCGCGAGCGACTGCATCTCGTCACCAATACGCTGAGGTGATGTCAAAACTCATCCCGCGCGAAGCCGCGCCTCCGGCCCAGGAGAAGGTCGTGGTGTCGCGCAGCGGAAACACCTGCGCATACCCCAGCTGCGGGTTGATCCTCACCATCGAGTCGCTCGCAGACGACGATCGACCGAAGGCGACAGGGAAGGTGGCGCACATCTGCGCTGCGAGTCCAGGCGGCCCGCGGTACGACGAGGCGATGACCAAACAACAGCGGGGGTCGGCGGACAACCTCATCTACTTGTGCGGCCCGCATCATGACGCCGTGGACGCCCAGCTCGAACTGCACACGGTCGAGTTCCTACGCGAAGCCAAGCGCGTGCACGAGGCGAAGGTGGCGCGCGGCGTTCGAGCCGGACTTGGCCATGTGACATACGCAGAGCTGTCTACGGTCTGCATGGTTTTGGTCGGAGCGAGTGAACCACTGACGGCGGTGCAAGTGGACATCGCGCTTCCCGTTCAGCAGAAAATCCAGCTCAACAAGCTCGGTCCGGGCGCAGTTGAGCTCATTACCGCTGGCCTTTCGCAAGCAGACCGCGTAGCAAGCTTCATCGCCTTCCAGTCCAACTGGAATCCCGGCTTCGGCAAGACGCTGGCAGCCCGGTGCAAGAGTGACTACTACTCGGCGGTTGCGGACGGCCTTCAGCCCGACGAAGTGTTCGACTACCTCGTCCAGCGCGCATGGGACAACGCGGGCCCTCAGGACACGCCCCAGTTGCGCGCTGCTGCCCTCGCGGTGGTCGCCTATCTCTTCGAAATCTGCGAGGTGTTCGAGCGTGAGTGAGCTGTTCCCCGACAAATTCACCCCTATTGCCAAAACCCTTGTGGGGGAGGCTGCGACCATCCTCGGGCTCATTGGCACACGTAGTCTCAGCGTGGGTCAGCTGTTCGTCGAGTATCGAGAAGCGGCGCCGAGCTCGCCCTATGACTCGTTCGCCGCGGCGCTGACCTTGCTTTACGGTGCCGGCGCGATCAACCACCACGACGGAATCCTGAGGGCCGATTAGTGCTGCTTCGTCTTAGTTCCAACAGAGCCGAGTTCAAGCCCATTACGTTCACGCCCGGCTTCAACGCTGTCGTCGCCGAGCGAGCGCCTGACTCGACCGACCAGGACAGCCGCAACGCCCGTGGTAAGTCGACGCTCCTTGCGATCCTAAACTTTGTCCTCGGCGGCACATTCGATAAGAAGATGCAGTTGCTCGCCGACGACGGATGGGAATTCACCCTTGAGCTCCAGCTGTTCGGCGGCACCCTAAGCGCCACTCGCGCACTCGCCGCCGGCAAAAAGCTGCACGTCACAGCCACGGGCGATGCGAAAGCGTTCATCGCACCATATCTGGCTGAGGGTCAAATCACGGTCGAGGAGTGGAAGGAGCTGCTGGGACTGGGGCTGTTCCGTCTGGAACCTTCTGAGGAGAAGGTAACCGGCGGCATTTCGGTGCGGACGCTGCTCTCGTATGTCATCCGCACGGAGGCGCCGAAGGACCCGCTCAAGATCGTGACTGTCCAGAGCGCCACCAGCAGCCGCGAGCACATCGCGTTCCTTCTCGACCTCGACTGGACCGTCGTCCTCGACCTCGCAAACGTGGACAGGGGGCTTCAGCAGCTCAAGACCATTACGGCCGCGGCGCGCGATGGCCTCGTGACTACCCTCCGACCCGAAAGCGACCTTGCCCTCGAACGAGCGGCACTCCTCAATGAAGTCGAGGAGTGGGAAGGGCGGATCGAAGGCTTCCGCATCTTGGAAGACCCTAACTCGCTAGTGCAACGGGCGGACGAACTGACGGCGCAGATATCCGTCCTCCGCGACGAAGCAGTCGTCGATGGCCGCATGCGCAGCCTCTACGTCTCATCACTCACCGACGACACCGACGCGCCCGCTACCGCCGTCGACGTCGAGGTGCTTTTTGCCGCGGCCGGCGCCGTTCTCGCAGATGGGTTCGTTCGGCAGATGCGAGATGTTGCCGCCTTCCACGCCAGCCTCCTCAAGAACCGGCGAGCGTTCCTGCACAGCGAAATCGATAGCCTCGACGACCGCATTGCGGTCCGCAAGGCCGAACTCTCCCGACTCGACGAACAGCGCGCTGGCATGCTCCACACGCTCGACGCGGGAGGCGCGTTGGACGAATTGAACGCGCTGCGAAACGAACTCGCGACTGTCCAAGCGCACCTCGCCGCGGTAGATCTTCAAATCGAGCAGGCCCGCGAACTTGTCACCACCCGTGAAGACCTTAAACTTCAGCAGTCGACTCTTCGCAAGGGCGCAAGCGAGCAGCTGGCGGGCTCCCGGCAGAAACTCGACCACGTCGGCGCTCAGTTCAGTCAGAAGATGCACCGGCTGTACGGCAAGGACGCTGCTCTCACGGTAGAGGTGGACAACGCGGGCTACAAGTTCACCGTAACCGTCCCGGGGTCGGGAAGCAGTGGAGTAGACCGGATGAAGCTCTTCTGCTTCGACCTCACGCTGCTTGAAGAGGGCGCTGCCTCGGCTCGACATCCCGACTTCCTCGTCCATGACTCGGTGGTCTTCGACGGCGTCGACCCTCGCCAACTCGCGAACGCGCTTCGCTTCGCGCAGGAGATGGTTCAAACCACAGGTGGGCAGTACATCTGCACCATCAACAGCAACGACATTCCGCCCGACGTACTGGAGGAGCCGTGGTTCAAGGGCGGCATCGTGCGATCCATCCTTGACACTGAGGTCGGCGGCCTGCTCGGGCGTGAGTTCTAGGACAGAGGAGCCCGCCCAGCAGAAAGGCCGCTCCGCGGGCCGCCGAATCTCTCCTTCCAGGACCCGCTGCCCGCTGACGGATCGTCTGCCGAACAGCGTGGACGGCTCGGCCGTCCTGAGCTGGCCCCCGTCGCGCATGGACAGAGGTGTTCGGGCTCAGGCTAGTTCGGCGACGAGATGTTCGACCAACTCGAGTGACACGCGCGCCTTCGGGCGGTCTCTCGGGGCCGTGTAGCCGACGACGCTCGACGCCCGTTCCGCTTGACGAGTTCGGCGCCGATGCGACGTAGACTTGGTTCTGACTTGCGTTTGGCAAGTAAGACTAGAGACTGGAAGACCGATGGATATCAACGGCGCGGCTGTTCTTGTTACAGGAGCAAGTGGGGGCCTCGGGAGGGAGTTCGTCCGACAAGCACTCGATCGAGGGGCGCGACGCGTGTACGCGACGACCCGTCGCCCGCTCGAATGGGAGGACGACCGCGTCGTGCCGTTGGTCGTCGACGTCGGTGACGAGGGCGCGATCGCAGCTGCCGCCGAAGCCGCGTCTGACACCACCGTGGTCGTCAACAACGCGGGGACCTTCACGGGCGGGTCGTTGCTCACGCAGCCCGCCGACGAGATCCAGGAGATGTTCTCGACGAATGTGTTCGGCGCGCTGAACGTCGCGCGCGCCTTCGCTCCCGTCCTCGAGCGGAACGGTGGCGGAGCATTGTTGAACGTCCACTCGATCCTGAGCTGGACGGTCTTCCCGGGCGGAGGCGCGTACGCAGCCACGAAGGCGGCGTTCTGGGCGTTGACCAACGCCCTGCGACTCGAACTCGCTCCCCGAGGCACGCTCGTCACCGGGCTCCACCTCGGGTACACGGACACCCCGATGATCGAGTCGTTCGATGTGGACAAGAACGACCCCGCCAATGTCGTCCGCGTCGCACTCGATGGCCTCCGCGACGGCCGGTACGAGGTTATCGCGGATGAGATGACGGACCGCGTGCGGCACCTCCTGTCCGCGCCGCTCGAGGAGCAGTTCCCGGTCTTGGTCCGTTGACGCGGGGCAGAACCCCTCCGATTCGACGGTTCGATCCGCTCGGAGGGGTTCTGCTGGGCGTCGTGCTCCCGCCCGCGCACTCGCTTCGACCTCGGGATCAGAGGCGATCCGGGCGGTACACGAGGTTCGCCCGAGGGTCCTCGATCCCTTCGAGCACCTTCCGCGCCAGCAGGGCTGAGAACTCTCGGAACGAGAAGGGCGCCCGGTCGTCGGTTCCGGCGACCACCTCGGCGGTCAGGTCGATGAGGTCCTGCAGGACGGTCACCGGCGCGTCGCCGGTGGCATGGGAGATGAACACCCGGTCGTAGAGTCCGCTCAGGTCGTCACGGACCCGTCGCAGCGTCTCGGCGTACTCCGTGACCGTTGCAGAGTCGTCTGCGAAGAGGAAGGTGCGTTGGTTCGCCGCGTCTCCCGTGATCAGGGTCCGCTCCTCGCCGAGGAGGACCGCATGGGAGCCAGGGGTGTGGCCCGGCATTGGGATCGTGCGAACCGTCATGCCACCGAGTTCGAAAGTCATGCCGCTACCGAGGTCGTGGAAGCGCTCCGGCGATGCGGTCGGCGCGAGGACCCGCCCTTCCCGACGCGCCTCGTCGTGCACGTCCGCGATCCAGCTGCGGTGGACTGCGTGGACGGCGAGGTCGGCGTGCGCCATGTGGACGTCGTCGAACCAACCCGCGCCGAAGGCATGATCGAGGTGGCCGTGGGTGATCACCACCGTGACCGACTTGTCGGTGAGGTCCCGGACGAAGGCCGCGAGATCGCCGACACCGAAACCGGTGTCCACAAGCAGGGCACGGTCCTGTCCTTCGACGAGGTACATCTGCGCGTCGAGCCGGTCGTAAATGCGTGTGACGCGAGCCGTCAGTCGTACGGACGAGAAGTCCGGGGACGGGGACGAGGACGAGGACCCATCGGGCGCCGGTGCCGCCGTCACTTGACGCTCCTGACCCCGAACATGAACGCAGCTCCGATGGCCGCCGCGGCAGCACCCAGGACGAGTACCCAGGTGTAGGAACCGGTGAGCCCGAAGACACCGGCAGCGACGAGTGGAGCAGTCGCCGCGGGGACCGACGTCGCGAGCGCCAGGAGCGCGAGATCGCGGCCCTCGTCTGCGCGGCTCGGCAGGACCAGGGACATGATCGCAATGTCCACCGCGAAGTACACGCCGGTTGCAGCACCGCCGAGGACGGCGTACACGAGCAGACCTGCCCAGTCTCGGGCGATGATCGGCGACACGAACGCAGCGGCCATGGCCACCGCACTCAGGGCCACGACGACCTTCCGTCGGTCGAGACGGTCTGCGAGCCAGCCGAAGGCCACGATGGCCACGACCTGGCTGATGGTGTTGATCGACGCGACGGCCGCGACGGCGTCGTTCACACCGCTGAACGGCGTGTTCTCGGGTCCGACGTAGTCACTGACGATGTAGAACACGTAGTCGATCACCGCGAAGAAGCCGAGGAAGAAGAACAGCCGAGACAGGAAGACCAGCGTGAAGTCCCGGTGACGGAAGCCGGTGAAGAAGCCGGCGATGCGCGCGGGGACACTCCGGCGTGGTTCGGACGTCCTGAGCTCGGGTGCGCGCACCGGCGCTTCGGGCGCAACGACGACGAACACCACGGTCGCCAGGACGAGGAAGATGCCGAGGACGGAGTACCCCCAGAACTGCCCGGTGCGCGTCACGACGTTGACGGACGCGAGGATCCCGAGCGGGAGACCGAGGCCCACGACGGACGAGGCGGTGCCGCGCAGTCGCACCGGAACGCGATCGGGGATCACCGCGTAGATCGTGCTCTGGTAGATGTTCGCGAAGAACCAGACGAAGCCAATGCTGACCGCGAGGAGCGGAACGGTCGTCGCTCGCGCCATCAGGATGCATGCCACCGCGGTGAGGACGGCGCTGACGAGCAACCACGGCGTCCGTCGTCCGAGACGTCCTCTGGTGCGGTCGGAGAGTGCGCCACCGAGCGGGAGGGCGACCGTCCCCGCCACGGACGAGACGAGCGCGGTGAGCGCGACGACGGCGACTTTGTTGGTGGGGTCGATCGATGCGACCTGCGCGGGGAGCAGGGCCTGCTGGATGCCCTGGTAGACCCCGTAGAGGCCGATGACGCCGGGGAAGAGCGTCGACAAGACGCGGGTGGTCCCAATGGTCCGTGGGGTGGGCGGGCTCGTCTGCAGTTGGTGGGTCACGGTTCCTCCTCGAATCGCTGACACGTGTCAGTGCTGACACGTGTCAGCACAGTAGACTCGCTGCATGACCACGTCAAGGCGGACCCCTGACCGCCGTGCCACGAGTGCTGACGTCGCGCGGGCCGCCGGGGTTTCGCGCGCCACGGTGAGCTACGTGCTGAACGCCACGCCCAACCAGTCCATCCCCGACGCGACGCGCGATCGGGTGCGCGCAGCTGCGGATCGACTCGGGTACATCCCCTCGGCCCACGGCCGAGCACTGCGCCAAGGTCTCGGAGAGACGGTCCTCGTGCTCGAGCCGGACTGGATGCCGTCGTCGACGTCAGCCCGCTTGTGGTCGTCGTTGAGCACGTCGCTCGCGGAAGTCGGTCTCGTCTGCGTCTTCTCCCACACCGCGGGCGTGGCGACCTCACTCCGGCAGGTCCTGACCACGTTCGTCCCACGACTGGTGCTCTCGTTCGTTCCGCTTTCCGAGGACGACGCGGAACTGCTCGCCACGCAGTCCGTGCCACTGCTGCGCCTCGACGTCGGGAACGGTGGCCGGGGCGGCGACCACCTCGAACTGGACGAGCACATCGGCCGGGCGCAGGTGGAGCACCTCGTCACTGCTGGCCGGAGGAAGCTCGCTTTCCTCGACCTGGTGGACGAGCGAGCTCGCGCGCAGTCCACCGCTCGGGCTGCCGGCGCCGGTGCCGCGGCCGGCGCCGCGGCCAGGCAGGGAGTCACCCTCGAGCGACTCGACTTCGACTTCACGTCCGAGTTCGTGGGAACGGCCGTGCACCGGATCCTCGACGGAGGCTTCGACGGCGTGTGCTGCTTCAACGACGACGTCGCCCTCGTCGCACTGTCGAGACTCCAGGACGCAGGGAGCCGCGTCCCGGACGACGTGGCGGTGGTCGGGGCGGACGACCTTCCCGTCGGGGCCTTCACGTCACCCCCGCTCACCACCGTTTCGCTCGACAACGAGCGCATCGGTCGCTACCTCGCGCTCAGCGTTGCAGCCGCGGCCGGGTTGGACAGCGCCTCCGAACCGGACCGCGATGCGGCTGCCAGGGTGCACGTCATCCACCGTGGCTCCAGCTGAGTAGACCGACCCCGCCATCACCGCCTACCGACGAACACGAGGATCCGATGAACTCCATCCCGTCTGCTCAGACCACCGCCGAATTGACGGTGTGGTTCTTCGACGACTACCTCCCAGCGTGGACAGCAGCTGCGCTCCGGGACGACCCTGCGTTCATCGGCGCGTACTGGGCGTCACCGCTCTGGGTCGGTGACGACCGCGGACCGGCGACGCTGATGCGCGACGACGACGCCGTCCGCCACTGGGTTGCGAGCACCTTCGCGCGCCTGCGCAGCGAGGACTACGCCCGCACCGCGGTCCTCAGCCAGCGGGTCGTCGCGCACACCGCATACGGCGGCACGGTGGACGTCCTCTGGGCCAGGGTCCGACGCGACGAGAGCGAGATCGAGCGTTTGGCCGTGCACTTCACAGTGGTGCGAACGCAGGAGGGCCTGCGCGCGGTGGCGATCCAAGCGCATGCCACGGACGCTGGTGCCATCTAACTTGTTATGAGCAAGCAAGGGGAGCATCATGGCGTCATGCGTGTGCTCTTCGTCGGCGCCGGCTCCGTCGGCGGCCTGTTCGGATCCCTCCTCCTCGATGCCGGGGTGGACGTCTCCTTCCTCGTGCGTCACCACCGACGTGCACAGCTGCTGCAGTCCGGCCTCGCCATCGCGTCGTCCGTCGCGGACGGATCCGTGCGACGGCTCGCGGTCCGAACGGTCGTGCGCGACGACGTCCCGGCATCGGACCTCGTGGTCTTCGCGGTCCGGGCGCCGGACCTCGACGCCGCCATCGAGGAGGCGCGGCCCGCCGTCGGCGCGTCGACGATCGTGCTCCCACTCCTCAACGGCATGCGACACCTCGCGCCGCTGACCGAGCACTTCGGCGACCGGGTGCTCGGTGGGGTCGCGGTCGCCGGAGTGATGTCCGATCCAGACCACGTCGTCCGTCGGCTGAGCGAGGACGCGAGCATCACCTTCGGTGAACTGACCGGCGGAGCGTCCGAACGGTGCGCTGACCTCGCGGCACGCTTCAGGCCCGCCGCGTTCCGGACCGTCGTCTCCTCGACGATCACGCAGGACATGTGGGAGAAGTGGATCTTCATGGCGGCGGGCGGGGCCGCCACGGTCCTGCTCGGCGGTCCGATCGGCACGGTGATCGCCGTCCCGAGAGGCCTCGAGACGGTCGAAGCCGTCCTCGCGGAAGCCTGTGCGGTGGCGGCCGCTGCAGGGCATCCTCCCCGGCCCGCCGCGGTCGAGAGCATCCGCCACACCCTGACGCGGCCGGGCTCCCCGTTCACGACGTCCATGTACCGGGACTTCGCGATCGGTCGGCGGACCGAGGTCGAACCGGTCCTCGGAGGGCTGCTCGACGAGGCGCGGGCCCTCGGTGTCGATGTGCCGCTGCTCGCGAGCGCCGCGGTGCGACTCCGGGTCCACGAGGCGTCCCTGGAGCTGGTCCGATGACCGAGGTCACGCTCGTCACGACGGTCGACTGCCACCTGTGCGACGACGCTCGCGGCGTGGTCGCCGAGGTCCTCGCCGCGTTCCCCGCGGTGGTCCTGACGGAGCGGTCGCTCCTCGACGACCGGGCGTTGCGCGAGGAGTTCGCGGAGGACGTCCCCGTCGTGATCGTGGACGGACGGGTCCACAGCACGTGGTTCGTGGATGCCGATCGACTGCGCCGGCGGCTCGACCGCGCGACCGCGCATCCGTGACCGACGGGCACCGCTCCGCGGGTCCCTGCTGGCGGGACCCGCGGGCAGCGTCACGTCACTGCGGGAGCTTGGCCGCGACGAGGTCGACCGGCGTGATCGTCGGGGGCACGGCGAAGAGGTCCCCGTTCGCGTCGATCGCCTGCCGCACCTCACCCTGAAGGTGGAACGCACGCCCCTCCTCGGTCTCAAACGCGTCGAAGATCCCGAACGTCCGTTCGTCCTTCCGGAATGCGAACCACGTGATCGTCTCCGGCTCCCGCTCGACCATCGCACGTGCCGAGACGAGGAATGCCGCCACCTCGTCCTCGCGTCCTGCTGCTGCCGTGAACTCCACGACGAATCCGTTCTGCACCATCTGTCGTTCCTCCTGTCTGGCCGATCCGGCCTCGCTTCAACGCTAGATCGACGACGGGCCGGGCACCCCACGCATCCGGCCACCAGCACCGCGGTCTCCGCCAAGTCCTCCTGAGGTCGTCCCGTCCCGGTGGGCGAACGTCGTCCGGTATGCGGAGGCCGTGACGCCGACCTGGGCCCGGAAGTTCCGTCTGAGGGTCTCCGCCGTCCCGAATCCCGTTGCGGCTGCGATCTGCGACAGGGGCAGCCGCGTTGTCTCGAGCAGCACCTTCGACCGCTCGATCCGCTCGTGCGTGACCCATGCCGCGACGCTGGTGCCCACCTCGCGTCGGAACCAGCGGACGAGCGTGCGCTGGCTGACGTGCTCGACACGAGCAAGCCGCTCCAGGGACAGTGGTTCGTCGAGGTGCTCGCGCATCCACTCGAGGAGGCGCGGGGTTGCCGTCGGAGCACGGAGGGCGTCCTTCGCGAACTGTGCCTGCCCTCCAGCTCGGTTCGGGGCGGCCACGAGGTACCTGGCGACATCGTTCGCGTAGGCCCGTCCAAGGTCGCGAGCGGTCAGGTGTAGCGCGAGGTCGACCGCGGCGAGGCCTCCGCCGGATGTGAAGAACGCACCGTCGGCCACGAAAAGGCGCCCCGCTCGCATCCGCACCGCTGGGAAACGCGCGGAGAACTCCTCGGCGTGCACCCAATGCGTCGTCGCGGTCCGCCCGTCGAGCAGGCCCGCCTGCGCGAGGACGACGGCACCTGCGCACAGTCCGACCACCCGTGCCCCCGAGGCTGCCGCGTTCCGGAGCGCCTGCAACAGCGCCGGCGGCCGAGGCCGGAACGGCTCCGATGATCCGGGGACCACGACCGTGCCCGCACCTCCGACGGTCCGCAGTGTCCCCTCGTCGGTCGCGTCGACGACCCGGAGCCGGTAGCCCGGACCAGGGGGCATGAGCCCGGGCACGGGCCCTGCCGTCGCGAACACCTGCGACACCACCGCTGTCTCCAACGGGTCACTGTCCGGTTCCGTCACCAGCGCGACGGTGTGGGGTGCACCGTCGATGGAGTCACCCACGCTGCACCACCGCTCCGCGCCCACCCGTCGGGTGCTGCCGGCCCCGGTGCGCCCCTCGTCGCCTGGGTCGTCGCGCCACCGAACCTGCGGCGACCAGCACGACGAACGCCGAGGCGACGCCCAGGACCGACCATGCGGCCGCCTCCCATCCGGGTACCTGCACGGTGGCCGCCCAGCGGATGGCGAAGTTCGTGGTCGACGCGACCGGGAAGGTGAACGTCCACCAGGAGACGCCGAACGGCAGCGACCGGTAGGTCCCGACGACGAGCACGGCCTGGACGGCGAGCATGAACACGAGCATGCCGATGAGGATCGACTGCACTTCGCGGATGGGTCCCGGATGCGCGACGATCCACGCGAGGTTCGAGGTGGCTGCGGCGGCGAGGAACGCGGTCATCGCCGGCTTCAGGGTGTCGGGCAACGCCGACCCGGTCATCAAGCGGATGAGGACGACCGTCCCGATCATCAGCCAGAAAAACAGGCCCGCGCCGAACGCACCGAGAGCGGCCTGGTGGAGTCCGACGCTCGACAGGGAGATGCTCGCGACGTTCGCCCCCGCGACGACCGGGACGAAGTACCCCGGGTGGACCGCGGCGAGCTCGACACCCCCTGCGATCCAGTGCGCCACCAGTTGCGCTGCGACGGAGCCGAGCAGGACGACGAACGCGACGCAGACCCAGTCCAGGTGGGCTCCGGGGATGACGGTGCGGTAGTGCGAGGCCAGCAGCAGGCCGACCAAGGGGATGTACGCCGCGAAGGGCCCGGAACCCGGGTGCTCGAGGTCTGCGCGGAACGCCCCGGATCGCCGCAGGCCGGGCACGACGTACAGGACGGCGAGCAGGGCCCACAGGACGCCTGTCACCGCGAAGAGTGCCTCGGACGGCCATCGCACAGCGTGCAGGTCTGCCGTCGCGGCCGTCCAGCACCCAGCGAGCCCTGCGAGGCCGAGCGGGACGCCGAACGAGCCGAGTGTGACCAGCTGCCGGGAGAGGGGGCGTGTTGATCCGTCGTCCATCGTGCTCCTCACGTGCTCCACCTGACTTGTAGAATACAAGCTAGCGAGGTCGGGCCGACCCTCGCGCGACACCACCTGGAGGTCCCCATGCCCATCTCGCTCGCCATCGCCGTGACCGCAGCCGCTGGCGGGTCCCGCTGGTCAGAGGTCGAACGCATCGACCTCACTCGGACGCTCGGCGGTGCGGTGTGGGGGTTGAAGCGCGCAACGGGCACCGTCGAGCACGGGCTGACCCACGTCGACGTCCGGCGTCAGCGGACGCGCATCGACTCCTTCGGTCCCACGGGCGGCTTCGCGGAGTACACGCCCGACCGAGTGACGATCACCGACGAGGCGACCGGGGAGTCCGAGGTGCTCGACCACCCGAGGGAGTCGTTCGCCGGGCACGGTGTCGACACCCCCTGGACACCAGCACAGGTCGCCTACTTCGTCGGGTACACGATGTGGACGTACACCACCGAGGCCTGGTCGCTGCAGCTCCCGGGAGTCGACACCGAAGAGGACGGCACGTGGACCGAAGCGGGCACGAGCCTGCGTCGCCTGCGGGTCACCTACCCGTCGAGCATCACGACCCACAGTCGCGTGCAGACGCTCTACGTCGACGGGGACGACCTCGTGCGACGGCGGGACTACGAAGCCGACGTGATGGGCGGGGTCCCGAGCGCGCAGCTCGTCGCCGGCCACACCGAGGTGGACGGGATCGTCATCGCAACAGCGCGCGACGTGTTCCCCCGGGACCCCGCGGGTGGGATCGTCGCTGACCAGCACCTGGTGTCCATCCGACTCGCCGACGTCGCGGTGGTGTGACGCGCGAGGAGGGCCGGACAACCTCAGGCCGCGGGCGGCCCGGCACCCTCCGACCCGGCCTCGCCGAGCTCACTGAGGAGATGTGACCGTGCCGCCCCGAGGACGTCGGTACTGAAGTCGGTGGTCGAGGTGGCGCGCGCGAGGAACAGCGCGCCGACCATCGTCGACATCCGGACCAAGGAAGCCGGTGTGACGGCGTCACCCTCGTCGGATAGCCACGCTGCGAAGTCCCGCACCCCCTGGGCGAACGCCGTCCGCACCGATCGGTCGTCCGACCGCGCGACGTCCGAGCCGAAGCCGGTCGTTACGCATCCCCCGGCCCAGTCGTCCCGGTTGTGCTCCGACAAGTACCCCCGGACCAGCTCGGTGAGCGCGGCACGGTGGTCCACCGACGTCTCCTCGAGGCCTGCGAGGCCCGTGTTCATCTGCTCGTACGCGTTCGCGGTGGCCTCGGCGACGAGCGCGTCCTTCGACGGGAAGTGCCGGTAGAACCCGCCGTTGGTGAGCCCGACCTCGCGCATCACGTCGCCAATGCTCACGGACGCGGCGCCCCGGTCCCGGAACACGTGCGATGCGGCTTCGACGATCTGCTGACGGTGCCGGTCCGCCTGGTCCCGTGAGACGCGCCCCATGTTGCCCCTTCCGTAGATGCTGACAGTAATCTATCGTCTGGTCGAAAGATGTCGACCGACATCTAAGAGAGGACACCATGAGCGATGACTTCCCCGACCAACACGGGCGGCGCTACCTCGTCACCGGGGCGACCGGCGGCATCGGCGCCGCTGCTGGCCGTGCGCTGAGCACGGCCGGCGCTGAAGTGGTGCTGGCGGTGCGCGACCTCGACCGCGGTGCGGCGGTCGCCGCGACCTTCCCGGGCCCGACCAAAGTGCTCGTGCTCGACGTCTCCCGCCTCGACTCCGTCCGCGCGTTCGCTCGGGACTGGTCTGGTCGGCTCGACGGAATGCTCAATAACGCCGGCGTGATGGCCACGCCGTTCGCACGAACGCCCGACGGCTTCGAGTCCCAGCTCGCGACGAACTTCCTCGGCCACTTCGCGTTGACCCGCCTGCTCCTGCCGTCCGTCATCGACCGCATCGTGAACGTCTCGTCCGTGCTCGCGTCCTTCGCCAGAATCGACCTCGACGACCTCAACTGGCAGCGACGCCGGTACAGCCCGTGGCGGGCGTACGGACAGTCGAAGCTCGCTGACCTCCTGATCACCGACGAGCTGCAGCGCCGCCTCGACCTCGTGGGCAGCCGCGTCCGCGCGGTGACGGCCCACCCCGGAGTCGCGCGGACGGGGCTCTACGGGAACGGGAACGCGACAGGTGCGATGGGCGTCGTCCTCCGGGGTGCCGCTCGCTGGCGCGGCGTGTCTCCCGAGATCGGTGCCCGATCGGTCCTCCAGGCCCTCACTGCGGACGTCGCCGGAGGCTCGTACCTCGCACCACCGAGCCGTCCGTCGGTCGTCCGCGAGCAGCGCCGTGCCCGCCACGAGGACGACCACGCCACTGCGCTCGTCCTGTGGGAGCGCGCATCGGCACTCACCGGCTTCTCCGCCGCACTCTGACCCCCTCCGCGCGAACCAATCCCGACTTGCCGCACCGCGGCGGTCCGTTCGAGCACGAACAGAAAGAGGAACACCATGTCCACGACACCCTCGACGACGACCGTCCACACGGCGTCCGCAACGTACGCCTACCGACGGACCGGTCCGGTCGGCGGGGTCCCACTCGTCCTCCTGATGCGCTTCCGCGGAACCATCGACGACTGGGACCCAGCCCTCATCGAGCCCCTCAGCCGGAACCGCGACGTCATCCTGGTCGACAACGTCGGCACCGGGCGCTCCACCGGTGAACCGCGCGACTCGATGGAGGGCGCGGCAGCGGGCATCATCGACTTCGTCGAGGCCCTCGAGCTCACGCAGGTCGACCTGCTCGGATGGTCTCTCGGCGGCGTCGTCGCCCAGTACGTCGTCGACGCCCGCCCGGACCTGGTCCGACGCGTCGTCGTGGCGGCGAGCACGCCGGGGCTGGTACCCGACACCCCGGCGCCCGACGCCCGTGTCACTGAGATCCAGATGAAGCCAGACGCCACTGCTGGGGACATGGCGTACCTCTTCTACCCGGACACCGACGACGGCAGAGCAGCCGCCGCCGCGTCCGACGCGCGGATCGCAGCGGCCCGTCCGACGGACGCCGTCGTGGTGTCCGACCGTGCGGCCGGGGCTCAGCTAGTCGCGGCGTCCGTCGCGTACCAAGTGCCGGTGCCCGACCTGATCGCCCGACTCGCGAGGACCACGCAACCGGTCCTGTTCGCGAACGGAGTGCAGGACGTGGGCATCCCGGCTTCGGCCTCGGTGTTCGGTGCGACGCACGCACCTCACGGGGCCGTTCTGCTCTACGGCGACGCCGGTCACGCGTTCCTGTTCCAGCACGCGGAGCACTTCGCTGCGACCGTGGACCTCTTCCTGCGCTGACGCCGAGCTGGAGTGGTCTGGTGCGTCCGGCTCGGGTCCTCCTCGGTCGGACGCACCACTCAGACCGTCAGCGTCCAGCCCGTCCGGAGGCCCAGGTCCCGGAGGCCCGCCCGGCGCAGGTTCCGCAACGACTGCCCCGGCCGATCCACGGAGCCGAGGGCAGCCTCTGCGAACACCCATCTACAGCCGGCGCGCCTCGCCGCCTCGATGCGAGCGCGGATGAGGACACCCTGGACACCGCGGCGTCGGGCGCGGGGCAGCGTCGCGCCTCCGAATAGCTCGGCACCGGGTCCGCGGACCGAGACCGCGCCGACACCGACGAGGTCCGCACCGTCCCATGCCCCGAGCGCCACCCAGCCGTCGGCGTCCACGGAGCCGGCTCCCATGGCGGCGAGGTGCGGGTCAGCCGGATCCCCGAAGGCCTCGAACATCGTCGCGGACCACGACAGCGCCTCCTCGGGCCGGACCGAACGCACCGTCATCGGCCCGGTGGGCGCGGCGGACACGGTGAGCTCCTCGACTTCCGCGCCCATCTTCACGAGCGCCGGCCCCGCCGACAGTCCCAGTCGCTCGCACGTCTCCCGCCAGCCGTCCGGCTCGAACGCCGGAGCGATCTGCAGCGACGCTTGACGCACTCCGCTCCGCGTGAACCGCTCCCGTGCCAGCGCGACGAGGTCGTCAGCGTTCCCCGTCCACCGCGTGACGCCGACGACGCGACTCCACTGGTCGGTCGGGTCGTGGGGCATCGAGACGAGCACGCCGTCGGCGAAAGCTTCCGCAGTCAGTCCGAGTGCTGCTCGGGCCTGCGCAGGCGTCCGACCGACGAGGTCGGCGAGCGCATCGGCTTCGGCGTGTTCCGCGATGCGGAGGAGCTCTGTGGCTGTGGTCGGCATCCACCTAGCTTACTTTCTCAACGAGAGTCAGGTGGGCGGATCCCGGTGGTCCCGAACCGGTGGCGGTGCGCGCTCGGCGTCGTGCCAGAGACACGCCGGAACGCTCGGCGGAACGCGGCCGGGTCGGTGAAGCCCGCTCCGTGAGCGGCCTCCGCCACGGTCGAGCCCTGCTCGAGCAGCTGCCGACCGAGGTCCACCCGCGCACGCTCGACGAATCGGACCGGAGTGGTGCCGAGCTCCTCGACGAAGAGCCGCGCGAGGTGTCGGGCGCTGACACCCACGGCTCGGGCCGAGTCCCGGGTGCTGAACGGCGACGCTGGATCCGCCAGGACCACGTCCACGACGGACCGCACCGGCGAGGAGCGCGGAGCAGGCCCACGCAACCCCGCCGAGAACTGCGCCTGACCGCCAGGACGCTGCATGTGCACCACGAGCGCTCGAGCGACGTCGCGGGCCAGGTCACCTCCGTGGTCGCGTTCGACGAGCGCCAGAGCGAGGTCGATCCCGGCTGTCACACCGGCGGAGGTGACGACGTCCCCATCCTGGACCCAGATCGAGTCCGGTGTGACCTCGGTGTCCGGCGCGACCCGAGCCAGCAGCCCCGCGTGTCGCCAGTGCGTGGTCGCGCGCCGGCCCGCGAGCAGTCCGGCCTGGGCCAGGACGAACGCGCCCGTGCACACCGATGCGACGGTACGGGCGGAGCGGGCGACCGCACGCACACCCTCGACGAGTCCGTCGGGTGCCGATCGATCGACGAGGTCGTCGCCGCCGGCGACCAGCAGGACGTCCGGCGCGTCGAGGTCCGCCAGGGAGGCATCCACGGGGACGGTCAGTCCCACCGACGTGCGGACGGGCCGTCCATCGGGGGAGACGAACCGGAGGACGTAGTCGGCTCCGGACCGGTTGGCCTCGGCGAACACCTCGGCCGGCCCGGTCACGTCCAGGAACTTGACCCCGTCGAACAAGACGATCGCGACGGTCGTCCCCTGCATGTCCATCGGTGCCTCATCTCCGTCCTGATGTCTCTTGTCGCCGGTCGCGCCGTCCACCCACCCTGGAGTACACGATCCACGAGAGAGGACGCGATCCATGATCGACACCATCGCCGGCATCACCGTGCCGGACACTGCCCTCGTCCGCGCGGCGACCGAACACGTCCGTGCCGCCGAGGACGACCTGCTGTTCCACCACTCGCGCCGGGTGTTCTTCTTCGGCGCCCTGCAAGGTCAGCGGCGCGGGCTCCGCCCCGACCTGGAGTTGCTCTACGTCGGCGCGATGTTCCACGACCTCGGCCTGACCGATCGACACCGCGACTCCCGGCAGCGGTTCGAGGTCGACGGTGCGGACGACGCCCGCACCTTCCTCCTCGAGCACGGCGTGGACACCCAGGCGGCCCGAGACGTGTGGCTTGGCATCGCGCTGCACACCACACCCGGCGTGCCGGAGTTCCTCGAGCCGGAGATCGCGCTGGTGACCGCGGGTGTCGAGACGGACGTCCTCGGTGTCGGCCGGGACGACCTCCCGGAGGACACCCTCGGAGCGGTCATCGCGGCGCACCCGCGGCCGGACTTCAAGCGACGCATCCTCGAGCGCTTCGCGGAGGGCAACCGGCACCGGCCTGAGACGGTGTTCGGGAACGTCAACGCGGACGTGCTGGCGCACTTCCTGCCCGGCTTCCGGCGGACGGACTTCGTCGAGGTCATCCGCGGCAACACGTGGCCGGAATGACCGGAGCGGCGGGTCGGGACCCGCGGCCGTGACGGACGGGAGGCGCGGTGCGGGCTGGCACCGCGCCTCCCGTCCGTCTGCACGCACGCCGGCGCGCGGTCAGCGCGCGAGCAGACGCCGGACCCACTCGCCACGGGTGCGGCGTGCTGCCTTCGAGAGCTCGGCGTCGGGTGCCAGCAGTTCGAAGAGGTGGTACCCGCCGGGCCAGACGTGCAGCTCGGCCTCGCCGCCAGCGGCCCAGATCCGGCTCGCGAAGGCGACGTCCTCGTCTCGGAACACCTCGGCCGAGCCGACCTCGACGTACGTCGGCGGGAGGCCGCTCAGGTCCTGCTCACGGCTCGCCGACTCGTACGACGTGATGTCCTCGGTGCCCCGGCGGTCGCCCAGGTAGAAGTTCCAGCCGGTCTCGTTGCTGGTGCGGTCCCAGATGCCGATGCCGTCGATCTGCTGCGCCGAGGTGCTGTCGTTGTGCTCGTCGAGCATGCCGTACATGACGACCTGGCCGGCGAGGGCCGGCACTCCGCGGTCTCGGGCCATCAGGGTGATCCCGGCGGCGAGGCCCCCTCCGGCACTGCCACCGATCGTGATGAGCTTCGACGGGTCGAAGCCGAGCTCCTCGGCGTGCTCGGCCGTCCAGACGAGCGCAGCGTACGAGTCCTCGAGCGCGGCCGGTGCCGGGTTCTCCGGCGCGAGGCGGTACTCGACGGTGACGACGACGGCGTCGAACTCGACGACGTAGTCGACTACCGGGGCGACCCCGACGAACCGGTCGCCGAAGATCATCCCGCCGACGTGCGTGAAGAAGAACGCGGCACCGGGCTCGGTGTGGTCCGTGCGGCGGAAGACCGAGACGACGAGGTCGCCGGCGGGCCCGGGGACGACGTGCTCCTCGTGGACGATCGGACGCCCCTCGAGGAGCTGCTCCAGGGACGGGGTGAAGCCCGGGCCGCGCAGGACCTCGAGGTGCTCGGGCAGGAGAGTCGGGGAGATCCCGGCCTGGGCGAGGACGGGCTCGAGTTCAGCGTCGAACGGCGGGGGCGTGGTGTTGCGGGTCATCGTTCCTCCAGTGCGAGTGCAGTGCCGATCGGCCGACCGACACGGGGGAACGTAACACTGACTGACCGTCGGTCACAACTAACTTTTGCGAAACAAGTGAGATGATGGACGCGCCCGGCGCGCACCCCGCGCACCGACTACGAGAACGGATCCCGCCATGACCAACCGCACCGAGACCGCGCCGACGCACACCGTCGACACCCCCTCCGGACCTGTCGCCTACCGCCGGTTCGGCCCGACCGGAGGCACCCCGGTCGTGTTCTTCCAGCGCTTCCGCGGAACGATGGACCACTGGGACCCAGCCTTTGTCGACGTCCTCGCCGCCGAGCACGACGTGATCCTCTTCGACAACATCGGCGTCGGCCGGAGCGGGGGCGTCTCGCCCGACACCTTCGGCGGCATGGCCAGCACGGCGGTCGACTTCCTCCGCGCGCTCGGGATCGCGCAGATCGACGCGGTCGGCTGGTCCATCGGCGGCTTCGTCGCGCAGCTCGTGGCACTCGACGAGCCGGGCTTCGTCCGCCGCCTCCTCGTCCTCGGCTCCGGCCCCGGCGGCCAGAACGGCGCTCCCGGTCCCGAGCCGAAGTCCATCGAGGTCATGGTCAAGCCGGAGAATGACGACGAGGACTTCCTCTACCTGTTCTTCGGTCAGCACGAGGACGGGCGACGCCGCGGCAGCGAGTCGCTCCGTCGACTCGAGTCCCGTCTGACGCCGGATGCACCGCAGGTCGGCCCCGAGACGATCCAGGCGCAGCTGCACGCCATCGGCGCGTGGGGAGAGGACGAGGGATCGGCGTGGGAGCGTCTCGAGGAGCTCGACATCCCCGTACTCGTCGCGAACGGAGCGCACGACGTGATGGTGCACGCCGAGCACTCATTCAAGATGGCGCAGCGGCTGGCTGATGCCACGACGGTGATCTACAGCGATGCCGGCCACGGCTTCCTCTTCCAGCACCCGGAGGAGTTCGGCGCCACCGCACTGCGGTTCCTCGCCGCATGACGGACGGAGGCCGGGGCGCGCACCGTGGTGCGCGCCCCGCCCTCGACCGACAGGAGCAGTCAGCGCGTCTCGACCGAGACGCGGTACCGACGGGCCGTGGCAGCCATGAGCACGAGCCCGATCACGAGGGCGACGAGGGCCGACGCCGCACCGAGCTGCACACTGCTGCTGGTCCCGACCGCATCCACCGCGAGGCCCGCGAGGAACGAACCAGCAGCCACACCGACCTGCACGACGGCAGTGAAGGAGGCGTTCACGGCCTCTGCCGAGAACCGCTTGCCGTCGAACGTGAAGAGCCAGTGCTGGAGCGCGACCGGTGCGTTGCCCCACGACAGGCCCCACAGCACGAGCGCGACGACGACCGCCACGACCGCAGAAGCACCGAGCGCGAGCAGCAGGAGCCCCACCCCTCCTGCGACGAGCGTGGCGACCACGGTTCCTCGGATGCTCCGTCCGAGGAGTGCACCTCCACCGAAGTTCCCGACGATGGTGAGGACCCCGTAGACGAACAGGAGCAGCGATGCCGTGGCGGCCGACAGCCCGGCGACCGAGACGAGGTAGGGGACGACGAACGTGAACGCGCTGAACTGGCCGAACACGACGAACAGGACGATCGCGAGCAGCGCAACCGCTGGGGCAGACGTGAGGATCGTCCGGAAGTCCGCCCCCGTCACACGGTCCGCCGCGGGGATGCGCGGTACGAGGACGAGCTGCATGACGACGGCGAACACGGCGACGGCCGCAGCACCGGCGAAGGTCCAGCGCCAGTCGAAGTGGGCCACAGCGAGGGTCGCGGACGGCACCGTGATCACCGATCCCACGGCGATGGCGCCGAACACCATCGAGCTGGCGGTGTGCACGATCCGCTCAGGGACGAGCCGTGCCGCTGCGGACACGGCGGTCGCCCAGACGCCACCGACGCTGACGCCGAGCAGCAGACGTCCCAGCAGCATCACGCCGAAGGTCGGCGCGACCGCGCTGAGGACACAGGACACTGCGATGAGCGCAGTGAGCACCTGGACTGCGACACGACGGTCGAGACGCCGCATGAGGACGGTGGCGACCGGCGCGGCCACCGCGCCGACGACCGCCGGCAGCGTGACCAGCAAGCCTGCCTCCCCTTCGGACACGCGGAGCCCGCGGGCGATGGCGGAGAGGGCGCCGACCGGGACGAACTCGGCGACGACGACCGAGAAGGAGCCGAGGGCGATGGCGAAGACGGCCGCCAGGGGCCGGCGGCCCCGCGGGGCGAGGTAGTTCTGAGACATGCTTCTCCTGTTGAGACTGATCGGTGCGGAATGAAGGGTCGGATCGAGACGGGGTCGGGAACGACCCCGTGGACCCAGTCGGGTGTGTGGATGGTGGCGGAAGGGGATTCGACGGACGAACCCGCAGCCCGCTCAGGACACCAGTGCGGCGATCTGCCGGATGACCGCTTGCTGTCCGTCCTCGGAGAGACCCGCGGCGGATCGCGCGCGCAGCCCGATCCAGGCGGTGTGGACGAGTGGAGCGAGTGCTGCTGCCTGCGCACCGGCCGCCTGACGCAGCACCGCCGCGATGCGGTCGGTGCTGCGCTCAAAGTGCCCGTCGACGATCGCGCGGACATCCGGGTCGCCACCGAGATCCGTCCCCGCGTTGACGGCGAAACACCCCGGCGGGGTCGCGTCCGCAAGTCGGAGGCCGGAGCACAACAGCGATTCGATCCGGTCTGCCACTGGCCCGTCTGCGTCGAGCACGGTCTGGTGCACGAGTTCCGCCCGCCGGACGTACTCGTCGAGCGCGCGGAGGTACAGCGCGCGCTTGTTGCCGAACGTGTCGTACATGCTCCGCTTCCCGACGCGCATCACGGCCATGAGCTCCTGGGTCGAGGTGCCCTCGTATCCGGCAGCCCAGAACCGCCCCATCGCGCGATCGAGGGCGATATCCGGGTCGAACTCCTTGCTCCGTGCCACGGACCGAGCGTAGCGCAGATTGAGACCGATCGGTGCGGAAATCAGGTGCATAAGATGGCGAATCAGGAGGACGCATGACAACGGCAACCCGATCGACGCGGCCACCACGCCGGGTCAAGCCCGCCGAGGAGCGCCGGCGCGACCTGCTCGACGCAGCAGTTCTGGTGTTCACGGAGCGCGGCATCGCCGACACCACCGTCGACGAAATCGCTCGGACCGCGGGCATGTCGAAGGGGTCGTTTTACCTGCACTTCGCCACGAAGGAAGACCTAGCTTCGGCAGCGTGGGCGCGTCACATGGAATCGTTCCTCGACGTGGGAGCGCAGATCCTCTCGGACGAGACCAGGACCGTCGCGGGACGGCTCGTGACCGTGCTCGAGGAGTTGACCCGGTTCGCACTCGATCACGGCGACGTCCACCGGGCCCTGTACGGGACGTCCGGTGCCGACGCGGTGAAGAACGACGTGAACGAACGGCTCATCTCGATGATCGCCGCCGCCGCAACAGCAGGCGTGCGCGCGGGGGTGATCACCGCGGACGGTCCGGAACTCCTGGCCCGAGCGCTCTACCACGGGTACTGCGGAGCAGCGACGGACGCCGTCGCCGGAGCGGCCGACATCGACGCCGACGAACTCGTGCGCAGCGCCGGCGTGATGACGAGGGCGGTCTTCCCCGAAGTCGACAAAGTCCGCTGACGGCGTCGACCCGGCCCGGCCCGTTCGGGTCGGGTCGGGTCGGGCGACACCGGGTCAGCGGCGGTCGGCGATCAGACCGGCGACGACCTCGGGCTGGTCCCACTGTGGCCAGTGCGATGCGCCGGCTACCTCGTGCACCACGGCACCGGTGAACCGGTCCGCCATCTGCCGCGCCAGCGCTGGACTGAGATACCGGTCCTCCGCACCGAACGCCAACGTCACCGGCTTGGTCAGATCGCGGAGTTCGCCAGCGGCCGCACGACGGGTCTGCTCACCGAGGTCCCGCGGCAGCGCACGGGTCCACGCCCGGACGGCGCGCAGCGCGTCCGGCTGCGACGTATCCCCGAAGAACTGGGGGATGACGGCCCGCGAACGGACACTGTCCGGCGCGTCCGGGTCGTACCCGAAGCGCCTCGCGGTGTGCCCCAACAACCAAGCGCGCTGCGCCGGGTCGGCGATGACGGCATCGGAGAGCGGCGCCAGACGAGGGTCGCCGAACATCTGGATCATCTCCGGCAGACGGAGCGCCGGCTCACGGCCGTAGTAGCTGTTCAGGAGGAAAAGGCTCGTCACCCGTTCGGACGCAAGTGCCGTCTCCACCGCCACCGGCCCGCCGCTGTCGTGGCCGACGACGACGGCGTCGCTCAGGTCGAGCGCCTCCAGGACGGCCACGACCTCGTCGACACGCTGCCCCGGGCGGACGAGCGAGCTCTGCGTGCGCTCGGATGCGCCGTAGCCGACGAAGTCGATGGTCACCACCCGGTGCCGGTAGAGGAGCGGGACGACGCGATCGTGGATCCGGCTGTCGTCCGGGAAGCCGTGGAGTAGCACGATGGGGGCACCGTGCCCGTCGTGGTCGTGGGCGGCGACGCGGCCGTAGCGGGTCGAGATCCGACGGAGCACGTTCCGTCTGATCGAGCGTGTGGCCGCCACGTCAGACCTGCCCGACGGGGTTGGGGAGGGCGCTGTCGTACGCGCGCAACCAATCTGTGTGACCACCGATGCCCCAGTCCTCAGCCTCGAGCTCGACGATCGTCACCCAGACGCGGCGGAGCTCCTCGGGCAGGGGCACGCGCTCCTCGGCCTCGATGAGGATCTGCGCGAAGTCGCGCATGATGCCGGACTTGTCCAGACGCGTCAACCGGCCGGCGGGGATGCGCACCTCCACGAAGTACGAGGGCCGCGCGTGCTCCGACGAGCCACCGACGTAGTCGGCACCGGACTCCACCTCGTACACCCACCCCTTCATCACCCTGCGCGCGACCGGAGTGTCCGGCACGTGTTCCCAGTGCATGAGCGCGTCGGTGAGACGCGCCATCGCCGCAGCCTGCTGCTGCTGGTCGAGTGCGCCCTTGCGCATCGTGAGGTTGATCCAGGGCATGGTCTCTCCTTGTCGGTCGTGGTCCGGCGCGCCGCATGGGGGAAGGCGCGCCGGACCACGGTGTTCCCGAGCATCGTCAGCGGGCGACGCTCGGCTCGTTCTGACGGACCCACTCGAGCGCCGTCTTCGCCACCGTCTCCCAGCCGCTGTCGAAGACCAGGGAGTGGCCTCGCCCGTCGACGCGTCGGTACGAGGTGTGCAGGCCCGGTTCATACAGCAGGGCCGCCTGGCGGGCCACGATCTCCGGGATGGTGTGGTCACGGCTGCCGCCCATCACCAGCAGTGGGCCGCGTCGCAGGTCGTCGAGGTCGACCTCGGTCGGTGAGGACGCGTCCTTCTTCGCCGCGGTGAGCTCGAACACGGGTCGACCGGGACCGGGGATCGCGTACTGCCGGTGTAGACGGTCGGACTCGGTCCGGCTGATCGCGTTGCCGAATCCGTACCGGAACTGTCGCGGTGTCAGCGACACCGAGCGGTCGGCGTTCGCCTTCTTGCTGACGACGGGGAGTGCCGAACGGATCTGCGCGAACGGGAGGGCGCGGACGCCTTTGATGGGGGCCGGATCGATCGCCACCGCTGCCCGCGCCACCCCAGCAGCGAGGAGCTTCTGCGCGACGAGACCGCCGAAGGAGTGGCCGATCACGATCGGCTTCTCGGGCAGGCGTGCTGCGATGCCCGCGTAGTGGTCGGTGATCGCACGCACGCCGATGCCGGCGAGACGCTCCGGGTGAGCGCGGGTCTCCTCGACCGTGGCGCCGTCGCCGGGCCATCCGGGCGCCTGCGCGTCGTAGCCGGCCTCCTCGAAGAGGTCCTGCCACGGGCGCCAAGCCGACGTGTGGATCCACAGGCCGTGGATGAAGAGCACTGGGGTCATGGCAGCAGCTACTTCGTCTTTGCGGCGGTCTCGATGAGATTCGCCACGTTCGTGGGCGCCTCAAGCATCGACAGGTGATCAGTGGCTCGCAGCGTCGTCGTCCGCCCGTGGGCACGTGCTGCCATCGCTCGCTGTTCAGCGGCCGGGATCACCTTGTCGCTAGCTCCGATGGCGAACCAGCTCGGGATGGTCTTCCAGGCAGGGTCACCCGAGGGCTCCTGCAGTGCGCCGCCAGCGATCGGCGACTGCGAAGCAGCCAGCACCGCGGCATCCTTCGCGTCCATCTTGGCCGCGAAGATCGAACGGAACAGGTTCCGCTTGATGTAGAGGTCAGGGTCGCCATCAGGCAGGTTCGGGTCCTGCACGGCGTCGAACACCGTCTTGGGGTCGGCTGCGAGAGCTGATCCCGGCTTCGCTCCGGAGAGCTGCACGATCGTTTCGCCCTTGTCCGGCGCGAAGGCGTCGACATAGACGAGGTCAGTCACCCGCGTGATACCGGTCGCGGCGTTCGTGATGACTGCACCGCCGTACGAGTGGCCGACGAGGACGACGGGTCCGGTGGTGGCCTGCTCGATGAATGCCTTCAGCGAGGCAGCGTCGGCGGACAGACCGCGAAGCGGGTTCGGCGCGTTCACCACCGTGTAGCCGTCCGCCTGGAGACGCTTGACCACGGGGGCGAAGCTCGAAGCATCGGCCCATGCGCCGTGCACGAGCACGATCGTCGGCTTTGCGCTCTTCGTCGTGGAGGCCGCGGGCGCGGACGACGACGTGGACGGGGTGCCAGCAGCATGCGCTGCGGTCGGAACTGCAATGAGAGCGGCTGCAGCGGCACCGATGGCGAGGCGAGTTGTGATGCGACGGGACAAGGTGGTCATGAGGACTCCGATCAGGATGGAAAGAACGATCGTTCTTTCTTTCTTTCACGAGCATGGCATGCATGCCTGGCTTGCGTCAAGCAATCCAACACAAAGAATGAACGTTCTTTCTGTGCTAGCATCGGCCGATGACCGCCACCGCTGCGCCGCACATGACGTCCCCGCGCGAGCACCTGCTCGCCGTAGCAGGCGAGCTCTTCTATCGAGAAGGCATCACGGGCGTCGGCATCGACCGGATCGTCGCCGAAGCGCGGACCACCCGCGCGACCCTCTACCGGCACTTCGCCGGCAAGGAGGCACTGGTGGTCGCCTACCTGGAGCGCGAGGACGCGATGCTCAAGGCTGCCTTCCAGGGCGCGGAGTCGGTGGCGACGGACCCAGAACACCTCCTCGAGCTCGCGATCGAGGGGATCGCCGAGGACGCGAACCGGCACCACACGCGGGGCTGCCCCTTCATCAACGCCACCGCCGAGTACGCCGACGCCCAGAGTCCGGTACGGGATGTCGTCTCGTCCCATCGGCGCTGGTTCCGGGCACAGCTGGAGCGGTATCTCGACGCCGCAGGTCGGGTCGACGCCGGGGACCGAGCCGACGAACTCGTCATGCTCCGCGACGCGGTCCTGGTGGGGAGCTACCTCGACGACCGATCAGGCGCCCGCCGCACCTTTCTCCGAGCCGCACGAGCAGCGGCGTCGATGGGTGAATGACGCGCAGCCGCGCAGCTGACTTGCGCAGTACGATGGAGGGATGTCGCGCGCACGGACTCCCGAACTCGGACCCGTAGAGCCGTTCTGTTCGATCGAACGGACGCTGACCATCCTCAGTGACCGGTGGGCGTTCCTCGTCCTCCGCGAGTCCCTGCTGTACCAGGTCGAGCGCTTCGCTGACTTCCAGGAGCGACTGGGGATCGCCACAAACGTGTTGACCGATCGACTGAAGCGGCTCGTCGACGGCGGAGTGCTCGAGCGAGTCGACTACCAGGAGCCCGGTCGCCGAGCGCGTTCTGCATACCGCCCGACCGCCGAGGGACGACAGCTCCTCATCGTACTCGGTGCGCTCCAGCAATGGGGCGACGACAACGTGCCGCGAGCTGACGGCGCGACGATGACGCGACACGAGCAGAGCAGCGACGCGCCTGTCCGTGTGGGATTCGTCCGCCACGACGACAACAGCCTCCCGCCTGAGGCCGTGGAGTTCAGCCGGGTCTAGGTCACACTGCTGACTTGTGATAAACAAGTCAGCAGTGATGGTCACGTGACCGTCACCACCTGTGAGGGAGGGGCAGTCGTGGCAGAAGCGTTCATCATCGACGCGATCAGGACCCCGTTCGGCAAGGGCAAGCCCGACGGACAGTACGCGGGCACGCATCCCGTCGATCTCCACGCCCACGCGATCCGAGAAGTCGTCCGACGGGCGGGCCTGCCCGGTGCAGCCGTGAGCGACGTGATCGCCGGCGCCGTCGGACAGGTCGGCGAACAGAGCACGAACACGGCTCGCTGGGCGGCGCTGGCCGCCGGGTTGCCGGTGAGCGTGCCTGCCGTCACCATCGATCGGCAGTGCGGCAGCAGCCAGCAGGCGCTGCACTTCGCAGCGCAGGGTATCCAGGCAGGAGCCTACGAGGTCGTCGTCGCATCGGGCGCCGAGTCCATGAGCCGAATCCCGATCGGCAGCCAAATGGCCGGCAGGGACCCGTTCGGTGAGGCCGTGCAGCGGCGGTTCGCCCCCGGACTCGTTCCCCAGGGCATCAGCGCCGAGCTCATCGCGGCGCGCTGGGCCATCTCGCGGGAGGACGCAGACGCCTTCGCGCTCGAGAGCCATCGCAGAGCGGCCCGGGCGCAGCAAACAGGGCTGTTCGAGCGCGAGACGGTCCCCCTGTCCGCGGGCGACGTCGACCAGTCGATCCGCCCGAGCACGTCGCCGGAGGCACTGGCAGCGCTGCGTCCGGCATTCGAAGACCCTCGCTGGTCCGAGCGCTTCCCCGAGATCGCCTGGAGCGTCACAGCCGGGAACGCGAGTCCGGTCAATGACGGTGCCGCTGCGGTGCTGGTCGCCGGATCGGGAGCGGTGGAGCGGTTCGGACTGCGGCCCCGGGCCCGCGTCGTCGCGACCGCGGTCGTCGGCGACGATCCGATCATGATGCTCACGGGCATCGTCCCGGCCACGGAGCAAGCTCTGCGCCGCGCCGGGTTGTCGCTCGACGACATCGATGCGTTCGAGGTGAACGAAGCGTTCGCGTCCGTCGTGCTCGCGTGGCTCAAGGCGACCGGCGCTGACCCTGCCAAGGTCAACGTGCACGGCGGCGCCCTCGCGATCGGCCATCCGCTCGGCGCCAGCGGCGCACGTCTCACCGCGACACTGCTCGGCGTGCTCGACGCGACAGGGGGCCGCTACGGCCTCCAGGTCATCTGCGAAGCAGGCGGGCTGGCGGACGCGATGGTCATCGAGCGGCTCGGCTGACGGGGGACCTGATGGACATCGAGTACTCGGTCCACGTCTCGCACGGGCGCGAGCGCGCTGGCGATGACCGGATGCCGGACGGCTCGCCGCTGATGTGGAGCCCACTCTCGACCGTCCTGATCGAGGGGGATCGCGACGCGTTCCTCGTCGATCCGCCGTTCCTCGTCGATCAAATCGACGAGGTGATCGACTGGGTGGCGCGGAGCGGGAAACGCCTCGTGGGGATCTACGCGACGCACGGTCACGGCGATCACTGGTTCGGCACGGCACGGATCCAGGAGCGCTTCCGCGACGCACAAGCGTGGGCGACCCCCGGGACCATCGAACTCATGCGCCTCCAGGCGACCACCGCACGAGAAGCACTCTGGGACCGGATCTTCCCGGGCTTGCTCCCCGCGACGCCGGTCGTGGCCCAGCCAGTCCCCGAGGAGGGGCTCTGGCTCGAGGGCGCCGAGCTCGTCCCCGTCGAGGTCGGGCACTCCGACACCGAGGCGACGACCGTGCTCTGGGTTCCCTCGATCGGACTGGTGGTGGCCGGAGACGTCGTCTACAACGGCGTCCACCAGTTCCTCGCCGAGGGTGCGCACGGCGGCTATCGGCGCTGGCAGCAGGCGCTCGACCAGGTCGCCGAGTTGCACCCGACGTCCGTGGTCGCCGGGCACAAGGACGCGCAACGAGCCGACCGGCCTGAAGCCATCGGGGAGACGCGGCGGTACCTGTCGGACGTCATGGAGGTGTCTGCCTCCGGCGTCGACCGGATCGGCTTCTTCGACGAGATGCTCAGACGCTGGCCCGAGCGGTTGAACCCCAGTCCGGTCTGGTACGGCGCCCCGGCGGCGCTGGCCGCGGCAGAGGAGTCCTGACATCGCCGACCTGGGTGCCGCGGATCGTGACCGGACCACGTCAGGGCTGCAGCGCATGTCCTTCTGGACAGCGGCCAGTGTCCCGGCACTCGCCTTGTGGGGGAGCGGAGCGTCGACACCGGTCTACCCGGTCTACCGAACCGATTGGGATCTGAGTCAGGTCGAAGCCACGACGATCTTCGCCGTCTACCCCTTCGCCCTCGCCCTGGTACTCGCATGTCTCGGAGGAGTGTCGGATCGCATCGGCCGTCGTGCGGCGATGCTCGCCGGAGTCGCTTCGATCGCCGGCGGAGCGCTGGTCTTCGGCGTCGCGCCCGACCTCGGGTCGGTCATCGCCGGCAGAGCTCTGATGGGCGTGGGCGTCGGGCTGGGCTTGAGCCCGGCGACGGCGGTCATGGTCGAATCCGCGTCACATGCTGCTCCTGGCCGATCGAGTTCGATCGCGACCGCGTCCACGGCGATCGGGCTGGCATTCGCCACCTTCATCGGCGGGGCGCTCGTCGAGTACGCACCGGCGCCGCTCCACTTCTCGTACTGGGTCCTCTTCGCGGTCGCGGTCGTGGTCCTGCTCATGCTCCTCCGACTCCCTCCTGACCGGCCGGCGCAGGCCCGCAGTGAGGGGAGGAGAGACCTCCGGCTTCCCGCCCCGTTCCGCAGCGTCCTCGTCCGGGCGTCGATCTCGATCGCGGCCGCGTACTCGCTCGGCGCGCTGGAGCTGTCCCTCGGAGCGGACATCGGCAAGGAGCTCATCGGGACGTCCAACGCCTTCGCGATCGGCTCCATCATCTCGATCACGAGCCTGGTCATCGGTGTCGTGGCGATCGCAGCGAGACGGTTGTCCGCACGAGTGTCCGGCGTGTCCGGCGGCGTGGCGTCGGTAGCCGCTACTGCGACGCTCATCGGAACCGCACAGGCTTCTTCGCTCGTGCTCTTCGTCGTCTTTGCAGTCCTCGGGGGCATCGGCTACAGCCTGTTGTTCGCGTCCGGTGTGGCGGCACTCGCGTCGTCAATCCCGGAGTCGTTCCGGGTAACGAGCCTCTCGACCGCGTACCTCGTGGGCTGCGTCATCCAGGTGGCAGTCGCTCTCGGCCTCGGTGTGGTCGCCACGAACTCGGGACTGCTGCAAGGGGTCTCGGCGGGACTACCCGTAGTAGGTGGAGTTGGGGCGATCGCGCTGATCACGAATGTCCTACCCGTGCGCAAAGATCACCGGCGATGACAGCCCTCTGGCGAATCATCTGTGCGGCCGCGCTGCTCCCATGAATCGCGCAGGTCCATCATCAGAGGCGATCTTGCAGGAGAGCGTGTCGTCGGAGCTCGCGTTCGTTGAATTCCCCGGCGGCGATCGCCAGAAGAATCCTGTCGACGAGCTCGTTGCCCGTCCCAACGCCGCTCACGAGTCTTGGCGACGGCGCGCGTGTCGATCCCTCTGACTGGCGAAGGGGCCCAAGGGCTACGGGTCGTTCGAGCTGGATCTGCTCCCGTCGTGACGCACCTGATCACGAGCCGAGGAACGACGACCGATCGCGCAACTCAGAACCCTCCAGCACTGACCGCGAGCACGAAGAGACTCATCGCAATCACCGCCAACAACCTGTCCATGTCCGTATCTCAGACGCGTTGTGTGGCAGCCGGACAAGTTAGCTGGCGAACGACACATGAGAAGCGGGGCGTCCAGCCTGAAGGACCCGGATCGGCGGCAGGGGCAGCGACAGCAACAGCGACAGCGGCGAGTTGCAGGCAGGGGACCGGGGAGTTAGGTCCTGCTGCGTCGAAGGTTGCTCAACGAAGTTGTCGCTCAGATGGTCCAGCGACACTTTCGGCGGGCAGGCGACCGTTTCCGTGAACAGTCACAACAACGACGCCCTACTGCGGCATGTCGACGAACCGCGAGAACATCCCGTGGAACGCCACCGTGATCGTGTCCGTCGGACCGTTGCGGTGCTTCGCCACGATCAGGTCCGCCTCACCCTGACGCGGGTTGTCCTTCTCGTACGCCGACTCACGGTGCAGCAGGATGACCATGTCGGCGTCCTGCTCGATGGAGCCCGACTCACGCAGGTCCGAGATCATCGGCTTCTTGTCGGCGCGCTGCTCCGGACCACGGTTCAGCTGTGACAGCGCGATGACCGGCACGCCGAGCTCCTTCGCCATGAGCTTCAGCGCACGCGAGAACTCCGAGACCTCCTGCTGACGGCTCTCGACCTTCTTGCCCGAGGTCATCAGCTGCAGGTAGTCGATGACCACGAGCTTGAGGTTGTGCTGCTGCTTGAGCCGGCGGCACTTCGCCCGGATCTCCACCAGGGTCATGTTGGGGGAGTCGTCGATGAAGAACGGGGCGTCGTTGATGCGCCCGCGGGTCTGCGCGATGGTCGTCCAGTCACGGGAGTCGACGGTGCCCTTGCGCATGTTCTGCAGCGGCACGCTCGACTCGGCGGACAGCAGACGCATCGCGATCTCGGCGCGACCCATCTCGAGCGAGAAGAACGCGGCGGTCTGGTCGTGCTTGAGCGCTGCGGCGCGGCACAGGTCGAGGGCCAGCGTCGACTTGCCGAGCGCGGGGCGGGCGGCGACGATGATGAGCTGCCCGGGGTGGAAGCCGTTCGTCAGGGCGTCGAGGCCGCTGAACCCCGTCGGGACGCCGGTCATCTGACCGTCGCGCCCCTTGGCGGCCTCGATCTCGTCGATCGCGGCGCCGATGGCGTCGGTCAGGGGCACGTAGTCCTCGGTCTGCACGCCGCCGGCGACGTTGTAGACCTCGGCCTGCGCGCTGTTCACGAGGTCGGTGACCTCACCCTCGGACGCGTAGCCCATCTGCACGATGCGGGTGCCCGCGTCGACCAGACGGCGGAGGACGGCCTTCTCGGCGACGATCGCTGCGTAGTACCCGGCGTTCGCCGCGGTCGGCACCATGCTCGTGACGCTGTGCAGGTACTCGGCACCGCCGGCGCGGGAGAGCAGTCCGGTCTTGGTCAGCTCGTCCGTGACGGCGATCACGTCGGTGGGCTCGCCGTGCGAGTACAGCGACAGGATCGCGTCGAAGATCACCTCGTGCTTCGGGATGTAGAAGTCCACCCCGCGCGCGGTCTCGATGACGTCGGCGACGGCGTCCTTCGACAGCAGCATGCCGCCGATGGTGGACTGCTCCGCGAGCAGGTCGTGCGGCGGCGTCCGCTCCGAACCCCGCTCGGACAGGTCCTGCGGGGACGGATCGAGATGCGCGATCGACACACGGACTCCCTCTTGTCGTGACGGTGCGGGCCTCGGCCCACACCGGCTTTCCTACCCCGGACGACCGACATCCCCTGCCCTCCGCCGAGTCGCTGGGCCAAGCTACGGGGACAGAGTTATCCCCAGCAAACGGCCCTGTGGATAACTCTGTGGAGAGGATGCGGAACACGCCGGACACGCATGTGCACAACTGTGGATGGACGTGTGGACAAGTCGGCGTTCGAACACGTGTTCTTGCCCTTGACCTGGGCTTTTCCGTTCCACACCGTGTGTGGAGAACCGCGGTTCAAGTACACCTTGAAGGTTCCGATTCGGGGCGTTTCGACTGTGTAAAACGACTTGACAACAGGCCCTCCCGTGGGGGGCGTTCTCGGTTCGTTCCCAGCAAGCCCGGACGGGCGCGAGAGGTAACCGGCCAACGCAGCAACACCTGTCCCACAGCAACACCTGCGCACGGCGAGCCGCGCGCACGACGAAGGGCGGGCCTCCCGGAGGAGACCCGCCCTTCGACGGTGGTGACGCTGCTTACTTGGCGGCGACGACCTGCAGGGAGATCACCGCGGTGATGTCCTCGCGCAGACGCACGGTGGCCTCGTGGTCACCGACGGTCTTGATGGTCGCGGGGACCTCGACCTTGCGCTTGTCCAGCGAACCGACGCCCTGCGCCTGGACCGCGTCGGCGACGTCCGCCGGGCGGACCGAGCCGAACAGGCGGCCGTCCTTGCCGGCCTTGACGGTCAGCTTGATGGTCGCGTTCTCGAGCTTCATCTTGAGGTCCTGGGCCTCTTCGATGGTGGCGAGCTCGCGGGCGGCACGGGCCGCACGGATCGACTCGACCTGCTTCTCGCCGCCCTTGGACCACGCGACGGCGAAGCCCTGGGGGATGAGGTAGTTGCGGGCGTAGCCGTTCTTGACGTCGACGACGTCACCGGCGGAACCGAGGCCGGAGACCTCGTGGGTGAGGATGAGCTTCGACATGGTGATCCTCCTGATCAGCGGCCGGAGCCGGCGTAGGGGAGGAGCGCCATCTCACGGGCGTTCTTCACGGCACGGGCGATGAGGCGCTGCTCCTGGACGGAGACGCCGGTGATGCGACGGGCGCGGATCTTGCCACGCTCCGAGATGAACTTGCGCAGGGTCGCGACGTCCTTGTAGTCGATGACGCCGACCTTGATCGACTTCGCGGGAGCGGCGTTCTTGCCGCCCTTGCCGCGAGGCTTCCGGCGGTCGCCGGTGCTCTTTCCAGCCATTGTTTGTCCTTAGAGAAGAAGAAGTTGTGTGTCCGTCAGACCGCTGAGGATCAGAACGGGGTCTCGTCGTCGTACGAGCCGCCGGGCTGGCTCCACACGTCGTTCGACTGTGCGTTGCCGCCCTGCTGGCCGCCCTGGGGCGACCACGGTGCGTCCGACTGACCGCCGCCGCTGTTGTTGTTCCAGCCGCCGCCGTTCCCGCCCTGGCCACCGCCGGAGGCGTTGCCGCCACCGACCTGGCCACGACCGCCACCGGAGCCACCCGCAGCGCGGGTGATCTGGGCGGTCGCGTAGCGGAGCGACGGGCCGATCTCGTCGACCTCGAGCTCGATGCTCGTGCGCTGCTGGCCCTCACGGTCCTGGTAGGAGCGCTGACGGAGACGACCCTGCGCGATGACGCGCGAGCCCTTCGTCAGCGAGCCCGCCACGTGCTCGGCGAACTCGCGCCACACGCTCGCACGGAGGAACAGCGCGTCGCCGTCCTTCCACTCGTTCGCCTGACGGTCGAACGTGCGAGGGGTGGAGGCGATGGTGAAGTTCGCCACCGCGAGCCCGTTCTGCGTGTACCGCAGCTCCGGGTCTGCGGTGAGGTTGCCCACCACCGTGATGACGGTTTCGCCGGCCATGAGCTACTCGGCGCTCGCGGTCGCGTTCGCGGCCTTGCGGGCCGCGCGGGCCTCGTCGCGCTGCTTCTGCGCGGCGACCTGGGCGATCGCCTCTTCGGCGCGGAGGACCTTCGTGCGGAGCACGGCCTCGGAGAGACCGAGCTGACGGTCGAGCTCCTTGGCGGCCTCGGGCGTCGAGGTGAAGTCGACGACGGCGTAGATGCCCTCGGACTTCTTCGCGATCTCGTAGGCCAGGCGACGACGGCCCCAGACGTCCACGTTGTCGACGGTGCCACCGTCGTTGCGGATGACCGCGAGGAACTTGTCCAGGCTGGGAGCGACGGTGCGCTCGTCGATCTCGGGGTCGAGGATCGCCATCAGTTCGTACTGGTGCATGCGGAACCCACCTCCTTTGGTCTCGGCGGCTCCGGGCGGTTCCCGGAGCAGGAGGGTTGATGCATGTGTCCGGACGCGCAGGAGCGCGTGGACAACTCGAGTAGCTTAGCCCACGGTCTGGAGGCGCGCCACCGGTCGTGCAGAGCGGCCGGCGTCGTCAGGCGGTCGCGCCGTCAGGCGGTCGCGTCGCGCTCGGCCCACCAGGCGCGCAGGCGCTGCTCGGCCTCGTCGGCGCCGAGGGGACCCTCGTCCATGCGGACCTCGAGCAGGTGGCGGTACGCCTCGCCCACGGCACGCCCCGGCGGGATGCCGAGGATCCGCATGATGTCGTCGCCCGTCAGGTCCGGACGGATCGAGTCGAGTTCCTCCTGGTCGGCCAGCGCCGTGATGCGGTCCTCGAGGTCGTCGTACGCGAAGCCGAGCCGGTCGGCCTTGCGACGGTTCCGCGTCGTGACGTCCGAGCGGGTGAGCTCGTGCAGGCGCTCGAGCAGCGGGCCGGCGTCCCGGACGTAGCGGCGGACGGCGGAGTCGGTCCAGGCGCCCTCGGTGTAGCCGAAGAACCGCAGGTGCAGCTCGATCAGTCGGGAGACGGCGGCGATGGTGTCGTTGTCGAACCGCAGCGCCCGCAGTCGCTTCTTCGCGAGCTTCGCGCCGACCAGGTCGTGGTGGTGGAAGCTGACGGCACCGCCGGGCTCGAGCTTGCGGGTGGCCGGCTTGCCGATGTCGTGCAGCAGCGCCGCGAGTCGGAGCACGGTGTCGGGGGCCTCGCCCGGGTGCCGCTCGGCCTCGTACCCGATGGCCTGGGACAGCACCGTCAGCGAGTGCTCGTACACGTCCTTGTGGTGGTGGTGCTCGTCGATCTCCAGCCGCATGGCGGGGAGCTCGGGCAGGAAGCGCTCGGCGAGCCCGGTGTCCACGAGCAGGCGGATGCCGGGGACCGGCTCGGACGTGTTCAGCAGCTTCACGAGCTCGTCACGCACCCGCTCGGCCGACACGATGCCGATCGAGTCGGCGAGGTCCGTCATCGCGGCACGCACCTCGTCGGACACCGTGAAGCCGAGCTGCGCGGTGAATCGTGCGGCGCGCATCATGCGCAGGGGGTCGTCGCGGAACGAGACGGGCGCCGCCTGCGGGGTGTGCAGGCGCCCGGCGAGCAGGTCCTCGACCCCGCCGTGCACGTCGACGAGCTCACGCTGGGGGAGGCGGAGCGCCATGGCGTTCACCGTGAAGTCACGGCGGAGCAGGTCGTCCTCGATGGTGTCGCCGAACGCCACCTCGGGCTTGCGGGTCTCGCCGTCGTACACGTCGCTGCGGTAGGTCGTGATCTCGACCTGCTCGCCGGCGACCCGGGCGGCGATGGTGCCGAACTGCCGACCGACGTCCCACGTCGCGCTCGCGATCGGCTCGACGATGCGCAGGACGTCGTCGGGGCGGGCGTCGGTCGTGAAGTCGAGGTCGGTGACGGCACGGCCGAGGAAGGCGTCGCGGACGGGGCCGCCGACCAGCGCCAGCTCGTGTCCGGCGTCGGCGAACGCCCGAGCGAGGACGGCGACGGGCTCGGTGGCTGCGAGTGCGTCGAGTCGTTCGACGGCCTGGGCAACGGACTGCATGACGGACCTCATCCTCCCAGATCGGTGCGCCGAGTTCTCCACACGGCCCGCGCGCACGGGATCGTCCCCGTCCGCCCCTCGTACACTCGTGCTCGGCCGGAACCGACCCTCGGGCCCTCCTGTATGCACATCCTCCGCTCCACGCTCGCCGCCGCTGCCACGGCCCTCGTCGCCGTCGGCCTCGTCGCCACGCCCGCAGGTCCGGACCCGGCGCACGCCGCCTCCGTCGACCGCACCACGACGCGCACCGCGGCTCCGGCCGCAGCCGACCAGGGGAAGACCACCGTGTCGATCGCCCCGGCCGACCGCGGGATCGTCCGACGGGACGAGGACCTCGAGGTCACGGTCACGGTGACCAACGACACGGACACGGACGTCCCCGCCGGGTCGGTCGAGCTCGACATCTTCCGCTCCGAGAGCACGCGCGACGTCCTCTCCGACTGGCTCTCCGACACCACCACGACCGGTTACCTCGGCGCCCCGATGGACTCTGCGGACGTCCCGGTCGTCCCGGCGCACCGCTCGGTGACCCAGACGGTGACCATCGTGCCGGGCAACGTCGCACTCGGCGGCTACTCGTCCTTCGGCGCCCGACGCATCGCGGCCGAGTACACCGCGGGCGACACCTTCGCCGTCGCCCGGTCCGCGATCACCTGGTACCCGGACTTCCAGCAGACCCCGGTCGGTGTCTCGGTCGCGATGCCGATCACCCTGCCGAGCACGGCCGACGGCGTGATCGGTGCCAACGACCTCGCGGCGGCGACCGCGGTGGACGGCACCCTCACCCAGCAGCTCGACGCCGCCGTCGACCACAACGTGGCCGTCGGCGTCGACCCGAGGATCATCGCCTCGATCCGGCTGCTCGGCGAGAACGCCCCGTCGAGTGCGCGCAACTGGCTCGACCGGCTCGAGGGGCTCCGGAACGAGACCTTCGCGCTGTCGTACGCCGACGCCGACGTCACCGGGCTGCGCCAGGCCGGGGCGGACGGGATCCCGGAGGTGATCTCGCTCGACCAGGCGATCGACGAGCGGAACTTCCCCGGTGCCAGCACGCCGACCCCGACCCCGACGGCCACCGGGACACCGACGGCCTCGGCCAGCGCGGGTGCCCCCGTCGACGAGACCCCGGACGCGACACCGACCCCCTCGGACGACGTGACCGCCGGCACCCAGGACGGCACAGGTCAGGACGGCTCGGGGCAGGACGACACCGACGGCACGACCACGACGCTGCCGACCACCGCCAGCCTGCTGGACTTCCCGTACGCACTCGACGACGTCGCGTGGCCGGTCGAGAACACCGTGGCCACCGACGACCTGCCCGCACTCGCGAAGGCCGGCACCGAGACGACGATCATCGCGAGCGGCAACACCTCCGCCGGCCCGGACACCACCGTCTCCGCCGCCGAGCGCATCGGCGACCAGAAGGTCCTCGTCGCCGACCAGGGCATGTCTGCCCTGCTGCGGGACGCCGCCGACGCCACCGACCAGCGCGCCTACGACGCGGCCGTGGCGGAACTCACCGCGACCCTGGCGACGGCGGCGCGTGCCGGTACCGCGCAGAGCCCCGTGCTCCTGACCCTCAGCCGCAGCTGGCCGACCGAGACCGGTCGGCTGAGCGCCGTGCTCGACGCGCTCGAGGACACCCCGTGGGTGTCGCCCTCGGACCTGTCGACCGCGGCGAAGGCGACCGCCGGCTCGCTCACCCTGGCGCCGGCCGACGACGGCGACGCCCGCCTCGACCGCCTGCGGACCCTGGTGGACAGCGAGCGCGAGCTCGTCGCCTTCGCATCGGCCGTCGACGACCCCGCGACCGTCACCGCCCCTGCGCGGCTCCAGCTGCTCGCCCTGGCGTCGAACGCCTGGCGGGACGAACCCGACGCCCTCACCACCGCCGTCGACCGGCAGGCCCGGTCCTGGACGCAGACCACCGACCAGGTGAGCATCCCCGACTCCAGCTCGCTGACGCTGCTCGGGGACCGATCGTCGCTGCCCGTGTCGGTCCGCAACCGGACGGACTACCCGGTCACCGTGCGCCTCAACGTCCAGCCGTCGAGCTCGGCGCTGCAGGTCGTGCGGAACGACATCGAGGTGAAGCTCCAGCCGCAGTCCTCCGCCCGCACGACCATCCCGGTCCGGTCGGTCGCGAACGGCACGGTCAACCTGACGATGTCCCTGACCACGCCGACCGGGGTCACCGTGTCGCAGCCCACCACGGTCGAGCTCAACGTGCAGGCGCAGTGGGAGACCGTGATCACCGCGGTGGCCGCGATCGGCCTCGTCGCGATCTTCGGCTTCGGGATCTTCCGCAGCATCCGGAAGCGCATCCGCCGCCGCAACGGCGAGCTCGACGACGAGGACGACGACGACCCGAACCGTCCGCTCGCGGTCCAGCCCGATGCCCCCGGCGCCCCTGCACGATCGGGAGGCCCGTCCCACGTCGCACAGGCGGCGCCCGCCGCCGCCGTGGTCGGCACCACTGCCGCGTCCGGTCCCGCGCGCGTCGCACCGCAGCAGGCCGGTGCGCGCCCTGCGGACGCGACGGTGCGCGACGGCGGCGAGCCGCGCCTCCAGGCCGGCCGTCCGGACCAGGACGACACCACGCCAGATCCCGAGGAGCCGACCATCAGCACGCAGCAGCAACCCGCCGTCGACGCGGAGCCCGCGGCCGAACGGAACCTCGGTCGGGCGAGCGCGATGCTCGCGGCGGGCACGATGCTCTCGCGGGTCCTCGGCTTCGGCAAGACGTTCGTGCTCGCCTACGCGATCGGCCAGGCGAAGTCGCCCGGCGCCGACGCGTTCGCGCTCGCGAACCAGCTGCCGAACAACATCTACGCGCTCATCGCCGGTGGTCTGCTCTCCGCGGTGCTCATCCCGCAGATCGTCCGGTCGATGCGGGAGAGCCGCGACGGCGGTACGGCCTACGTCAACAAGATCGTCACGCTCGGCGCGACGGTGTTCGTGGTGATCACCATCGTCGCGACGGTCCTCGCACCGTTCCTCGTGTTCGTCTACAGCCAGCAGGCGACCGGGGACGGCAAGGGCTTCACGCCGGCACAGACCGACCTGGCCGTGGCGTTCGCCTTCTGGTGCCTCCCGCAGATCCTCTTCTACGCGCTGTACTCGCTCCTCGGTGAGGTCCTCAACGCCAAGCAGGTCTTCGGCCCCTTCACGTGGGCACCGCTCATCAACAACGTCATCGCCATCGCCGGTCTCGTCGTCTTCATCGCGATGTTCGGCGGTCAGGACGTCAACTCCTCGGTCGACGGCTGGACACCGCTGAAGATCGCGGTGCTCGCGGGGAGTGCCTCGCTCGGCGTCTTCGCGCAGGCCGCGTTCCTGCCGTTCTTCTGGCGGCGCGCCGGCCTGTCGTTCCGCCCGGACTTCCGCTGGCGCGGCGTGGGCCTGAAGGCGACGGGCACGGCGGCCGGCTGGCTGTTCGCGATGATCCTCGTGACGCAGCTGGCGGGCATCGTGCAGTCGCGCGTCGCGTCGCTCGGCACGGGCGCCGCAGGCAACGCGGTGCTGCAGAACGCGTGGCTGCTGTTCATGCTGCCGCACTCGATCTTCGCGGTGTCGATCGCGACGGCGTACTTCACGCGGATGAGCCACGACGCCGGTCGCGGCGACCTCGACGCCGTCCGGCGCAACCTGTCGCTGTCCCTGCGGATCGTCGGGCTGTTCACGGTGTTCGCGTCGGTGGCGCTGATCGTCGTGTCCGTGCCGTTCGGTCGCATGTTCGCCGGCACCTTCGAGCAGGCGCTCTCCATCGGCGCGGTGCTCCTCGCCTACATGCCCGGCCTGGTGCTGTTCAGCATGCTGTTCATCATCCAACGGGTCTTCTGGGCGATGCACGACCACCGCACGCCGTTCCTCATGCAGTGCGTGCAGTCGGTGCTGTTCGTCATCGGAGCCCTGGCCGTCGCGACGTTCCCGCAGAGCATCGTCGGCGTCTCCATCGCGGCGTGCACGACGCTCGCCGGCACGGCGCAGACGATCATCGCGCTCGTGCTCGTCCGTCGTCGCCTGAACGGCATCGAGGGCCCCGTGGTCACCCGCTCCCACGTGCAGTTCGTCATCGCGGCACTCATCGCCGGCGTCGCCGGGGCGGCCGTCGTCACCGCCCTCGGGACCTTCTCACCCGACGGCTTCGCCATGTCCGACCGGACGGGCGCGCTCGTCACCATCGCGCTGACCGGAGCCGTCATGGCGCTCGTGTACTTCGGCGCCCTGATCGTGTCGAAGAACGGCGAGATCGCGAACGCGGTCGCGCTGCTCCGCAAGCGGCTCGGACGCTGACCGCCGATCGTCCGCACACCGGCTGTCCGCTCATCGGTTGTCCGCTCACCGGTGTGCCGGAATGTCCCGCCGCTACCATGTGTTGACCCGGTCAGCACTCAACGGAAGGGCAGCGAGGCATGCGCCAGCTCATCATCATCGGTTCCGGTCCCGCCGGGTTCACCGCCGGCATCTACGCCGCGCGCGCGGAGCTCAAGCCCCTGATCGTCGCGTCCAGCGTCGAGACCGGCGGCGAGCTCACCAAGACCACCGAGGTCGAGAACTTCCCGGGCTTCCCCGAGGGGATCCAGGGCCCGGACCTCATGATCAAGATGCAGGAACAGGCCGAGAAGTTCGGCGCCGAGGTCCTGTACGACGACGCGGTCTCGGTCGACCTGACCGGTGAGGTCAAGAAGGTCACCGTCGGGTCCGGCGAGACGTACGAGGCCCTCGCGGTCATCTACGCGACCGGATCGGCGTACCGCCACCTCGGTCTCGCCGACGAAGAGCGTCTGTCCGGCCACGGCGTCAGCTGGTGCGCCACGTGCGACGGGTTCTTCTTCCGGCAGAAGAACATCGCCGTCGTCGGCGGCGGCGACTCAGCGATGGAAGAAGCCACGTTCCTCACCCGGTTCGCCGACAAGGTGACGGTCATCCACCGCAAGGACAGCCTGCGCGCGTCGAAGATCATGCAGGACCGTGCGATGAACGACCCGAAGATCGAGTTCGCGTGGAACAAGGAGGTCACCGGCATCACGGGTGACTCCTCGGTCGAGGGCGTCACCCTCCGCGACACCGTCACCGGGGAGGAGTCCTCGCTCCAGCTCGACGGCCTGTTCATCGCGATCGGCAACGACCCGCGGACGCACCTCATCCACGGGCAGATCGACCTCGCTCCCGAGGGCACGATCGCGGTCCAGGGTCGTTCGTCGAAGACCAACCTCCCCGGGGTCTTCGCCGCGGGCGACGTCATCGACCCGACCTACCGCCAGGCGATCACGGCAGCCGGTTCCGGTACCGTCGCCGCCCTCGACGCGGAGAAGTACCTCGCCGAACTCGACGACGCGCTGGTCGACCAGGCCGAGGGCGTCACGCCCGAGGGGCCGGCGATCATCGATGTCGAGGCCGCACGGGCCTGACCCAGACCGGAATACCGCAGCGGCCCAGCCGTTGCACCAACTGAACTTCTCGAAGGAGCACACATGTCCAACGCAAAGGCCGTCACCGACGCCACCTTCTCGGACGAGGTCCTCAAGTCCGACAAGACCATCCTCGTCGACTTCTGGGCCGAGTGGTGCGGTCCGTGTCGCGCCGTCTCCCCGATCCTCGACCAGATCGCCGCGGAGCACGCCGACAAGATCGAGATCGTCAAGCTCAACGTCGACGACAACCCGCAGTCGGCCATGAACTACCAGATCACGTCGATCCCGGCGATGAAGGTGTTCAAGGGCGGCGAGGTCGTCAAGACCGTCATCGGCGCCAAGCCGAAGCCGGCGCTCGAGGCCGACCTCGCCGAGTTCCTGGCGTAGTCCGACCGACAGACCGCGAACGGCCCCGCTCTCCTCGGAGGGCGGGGCCGTCGCCGTTCCCGGATGCCGGCTGCGCGTGCGAGGGCCACAGCTTCAGGATCGGCCCCCGCCTCCCACCGCGGATCCGGCAACGCATGTCGTAGTGTGGCGGGAATGTCCCACTGAACGGAGCACACGATGACGAACGGCAACAGCCTCGACCCCTGGTACGACTCCTACGCCCAGCGCACCGCCGGGCTGAGCGCCTCCGAGGTCCGAGCCCTGTTCGCCGTGGCATCGCGGCCCGAGGTGGTCTCCCTCGCCGGCGGGATGCCGTACGTCTCGGCGCTCCCGCGAGAGCTCGTCACGGGGTCCATCGACCGCGTGATGACCGAGGACGCCGCGATGGCGCTGCAGTACGGCGGCGGACAGGGCCTGCGCTCCCTCCGCGAGCACATCGTCGACGTGATGAGCCTCGAGGGCATCCGTGCCAGCGCCGAGGACGTCGTGGTCACCACCGGCTCGCAGCACGCGCTCGACCTCGTCACGCGGCTCTTCATCGATCCGGGCGACGTCGTGCTCGCCGAGTCGCCGTCGTACGTCGGCGCCATCGGGGTCTTCCGCTCGTACCAGGCGGAGACCGTCCACGTGACCACCGACGAGCACGGCCTGGTCCCCGAAGCGCTGCGCGAGGCGATCGCAAACCTGCGCACGCAGGGCAAGCGGATCAAGTTCCTCTACACGATCCCGAACTTCCACAACCCGGCGGGTGTCACGATGAGCCGTGAGCGCCGCATCGAGGTCCTCGACATCTGCCGCTCGAACGGCATCCTCGTGCTCGAGGACAACCCGTACGGACTGCTCTGGTTCGACGAGCCCGCTCCGCAGGCGATCCGGTCGATCGACGACGAGGGCGTCGTGTACCTCGGGTCCTTCTCGAAGACCCTGGCTCCCGGCTTCCGTGTCGGTTGGGCCCTCGCCCCGCACGCCATCCGCGAGAAGCTCGTGCTCGCCAACGAGTCGGCCGTCCTCGCGCCGAACTCCTTCGGTCAGTACGTCGTCAACGCCTACCTGGACGCCGCAGACTGGAAGGGGCAGGTCGACACCTTCCGGGGCCTCTACGCGGAGCGCAGGGACGCGATGATGGCCGCCCTGGGGGAGTTCCTGCCGGACCTCACCTGGACGAAGCCGAACGGTGGGTTCTTCGTCTGGCTGACGCTGCCCGACGCCCTCGACTCGAAGGGCATGCTGCCCCGTGCCGTGAAGGAACTCGTCGCGTACACACCGGGGACCGCCTTCTACGCCGACGGCCGTGGCGGCGGCAACATCCGCCTGTCCTTCTGCTACCCGACCCCCGATCAGATCCGGGTCGGCGTCAAGCGCCTGGCCACCGTCATCAACGACGAGCTCGAGCTCCTCGAGACCTTCGGACACACAACCCGTCCGAGCGCGGTGTCCGAGTCGCGCTCCACCGTCGTCGCGCCGCCGCCGAACGTGTCCTGATCAGCACTTTCACCGTTCGCTCTTCCCGGAGGACCCTCGCATGGCCGAGCTCACCCGTCGTCACGTCGTCGTCGTCGCGGGAGGGATCTCGCACGAACGAGACGTCTCCCTGCGGTCAGGGCGACGGGTCGCCGACTCACTGACCGGCTACGGCTGGACGGTCGACCTGCGCGATGCCGACGCGTCGCTCCTGCCCGCGCTGCGCGAGTCACGCCCGGACGTCGTCTGGCCGGCCCTGCACGGCGCGTCCGGCGAGGACGGCGCGCTGCGGGGCATCCTGGAGGCTCTGGACATCCCGTTCGTCGGCTCCCGTTCCACGTCAGCCCGGCTGGCATGGGACAAGCCCACCTCGTCCGCGCTCGCCGCGCGGGCCGGTGTGCGGACCCCTCGGTCGGTCACGTTGTCGCACGACGTCTTCCGCGAGCTCGGTGCCGTGGGCGTCCTCGATGCCATCGCCGCGGAACACCCGGTGCCGCTCGCCGTCAAGCCGGCACGAGGCGGGAGCGCCCAGGGAGTCACGCTCGTCGAGGACGCACACGATCTCCCGCGTGCGATGGTCAGCGCGTACACCTACTGCGACGACGTCGTGGTGGAACAGCTCATCCGCGGCACCGAGGTCGCCGTCGGGATCATCGACACGGGTGACGGCCCCGTGGCGCTCGCGGCGGTCGAGATCGTCCCGAAGAGCGGGACGTACGGGTTCGAGGCGCGCTACAACGCGGGGGAGACGACCTTCTTCACGCCCGCCCGACTGTCGAGCGACTTCGCCTCCGCCGCCGCAGACGCAGCCGTGTCAGCGCACACGGCGCTCGGTCTCCGCCACATCTCGCGCGTCGACCTGATCATCGATGCGGCAGGGACGCCGTGGTTCCTCGAAGCCAACGTCCTCCCGGGTCTGACCGAGACCTCCCTCGTTCCGCAGGCGCTGAGTGCCTCCGGCTTCGATCTCGGTTGGACCTACGCGGAGCTCGCGGAACAGGCCATCCGCGACCACCGCAGCTGACCATGTCGGTACGACGCAGGGGCAGTGTTCCACGTGGAACACTGCCCCTGCTCGTTGTGGCCGTCCCGTTGGGCGCTGCCGCGATCGTCGGCGAGGTTGCTCATGCTGTGGCATCGATGACTGCGCGGCGCGCGCTCGGCACGATTCCGACTCGCACCGCAGGGAGGACAGCGGGCACCGGAGCGGTGACGCCCATCGTCGTCCTCGGTTTCGCGAACGCAGGATCGAACCCGAACGCGGTGAACCGGTGGCGCGCCCGTATCGCCGTGCGCACCGCGCGGCGGTACGAAGCAGCGGGTGACACAACCATCATCGTGTGCTGCGGCGGAGCGGTGCGCGGGGCGGTCCCCGAAGCTGATCTGCTCGAGGATGCGGTGCGCCGGCTCGGGTGGACCGGTGCGGTCAGGAAGGACCGCGACAGCGTCTCCACATGGGAGAACATCGCGAACGCGAGGCCGATGATCGCCGCCGCAGACCGCGTCGTCATCTGCTCGAACGGACTCCACGCCGCGAAGGGGCGAGCGTACCTCCGCCGCCAGGACCCGAACCTGGCGTCGAAACTGGCCCCAGCGCTGGACTATCGCGCCGGGGAGATGCTCTGGGCGAAGCCGGTCTTCGCCGCCGTCGGGATCTGGAAGCTCCTGCGGAGCCGCTGTTCCACGTGAAACACTCCGGCGCGTGGGGCCGGACCCGCTGTCGTCACTCACGGGGAGGTTGACGAGGACGTCTCCGGGGAGCGCGCCGAACCAGGTGATCCGGACGCGGGGAACAGAGCCGGCGTGCGTTCGTCATCTCGATCGCGAGAGGGGCGCGGAGGTCGATCACGCTCGCCAGCGCGGGAGGGGTACCGCAGTGCCGATCCTCACGCGGAGATTCCTCCGACCGGTCCCTCGGCTGCTGATCGAGTGCGCACAGCTCCGGTACGACGGTCGTCGTCGAGGTGCACCGCGCCGCCGACCCTCCAACCTCGACCCTTCGTGCAGCCCCGACCCTCGCATTGGTGCAGGAGCGGACCCAAGGCGCCTCGTGCACCACGGGCAAACCGGTGGTCAATTGGTGCATCCGGTGCACAGGTGCCGCACATCGCTCCGGTCCTGGTCGACCCTGACGGTGGCCTACGGGCGTCGCAGGATGCATCGGGTTCGCGCTCGCACCTCCGAACGGCTTGCTCGAGCCTCACCTGAGCCGATGCCGTCGGTCGCATCGATCCTCGTTCTCCTCGATGAACCTCCGCCAGCCCAGAGACCGTATCCCGCGGCCCGGTTCACTTCGCGCGCTTCGCGGGCCGAGCGGGGGAGGGCAGTGCTGCAGAACGATCAGTGCGGACGAGTTCGAGTAGAGCACGCCCCTTCCGATAGTGGTGCACTGCAGCCGCGGGACGCGGGCCATACGCACGTCACCCCTCGCAGGGCTCCTCCCTTGGATCGTGCGGGCATCTGCATCCTCATCCCAGACGTGCCGCTACCGTCACAAGGCGGCGAGGTAGGCACCACCTGGCGCCGTCGAGGTCGTCGCACCACCGTCGACCGTCCGCGGCGCCCGACGGTACTGCCGACGGCCAGGGAGCCGTGCCGCCCGTAGCCGCAGACGGACCGCTCGGTGTCACACCTTGCGCACATCCGGGTTGGGCCGACCTCCTCAGTTCGAAGTCCACAGCGCCCGATCGCTCGTGCCACCAGCGTGAGGACGAAGGATGCGCTGCCCGCTCACGGTGTGAGGTCGGGTCCCAGCACCAAGCCACGCGGCCGTCATCCGCCCGAGGTCCGGAGCCGCACCCGTCCCGGGTTGTTCTGATCGAACGCCGACACACGCATCGTTGCGCCGTCGCCGTCGCCAGGGAGGCCGAGCACCAAGCCGTTTCTGTCGCGCACGACCACTCGTTTGATGGGCGCACAGCCGGTACCGCGAACACGAGGATCGTGGTCGACGTCGAGGTCGACGACCGATGCACTCGGAGGACAAGGTGGGGAGAGAGACCATGGAAAGTGGTCGTGCCAGCACGTCCGGTGGCCCTTCATCGCGTAGCGACCATGCGATCCGCGTACTGCCGCCCGCTCACCCCAACTGTACTCCGCGAGCCGTACGCCGGCACAGACTCCGATCGGTAGCACCGGAAGAACTCGGCGACGTACGCAGTCTTCTCCAGCTTGCAGGGACCACAGGCAGGCAGGCAGGCAGGCAGGCACATTGTCGCATCGTCGAGATGTGCAGGCCGCGAAAGCCCGAGCAACGTCGCGAGACGAGATGGCTGACCCGAACAACTGGATCAAGACGTTTCACGTGGAACACCGCCTCAGACGGCCTTGGCGTACGCGCGAGCGCAGCTGTCGCCCTCGGCGCCTCGTCAACGCCGCCGTTCGCCCCGCAGGCGGCCGAACAGGTCCGATCGGGGACTGGATGACGGGGACGCACGGTACGCCCCGCACACGGCCACAGGGCGCCGTCCCTGCACCAACGACGGCCTCCGAGCGCGTCTAGCCAGCGATGTCGCTGATGCCCAGCTCGCCGAGGATGCGGTTGAGATCATCGCCGTTCGCGAAGTCGATCGTCACCGAGCTCTTGCGAGCACCAACCGCGATCTTCACGCGTGTGTTCAACCGATCACCGATGCGCTCGGCGAGGTCGTTGAAGTGCGCCTGTCGCTTCGTCGGCTCCGCCTTCGGCTTCACCGGCGTCTTGGCCGACAACTGCTGCGCGATCGCCTCTGCGGCCCGGACGGAGAGGTCCTCGTTGACGATCTTCTCGGCGAGGTACTCCATCGCCTCGGCGTCCGGTGCCGCGAGGACGGCACGTGCGTGTCCCGCGGACAGTACACCGGCAGCGACGCGGCGCTGGACGGGGGAGGGCAACCGGAGCAGACGGATCGTGTTCGTGATCTGCGGACGCGACCGGCCGATGCGCTGCGCGAGCTGCTCCTGCGTGATCCCGAAGTCCGCGAGCAGCTGCTGGTACGCCGACGCCTCTTCCAACGGATTGAGCTGTGCACGATGCAGGTTCTCGAGCAGCGCGTCCCGAAGCATCGCGTCATCAGGGGTGTCCTTGACGATCGCGGGGATGGTCGCGAGCCCGAGCTCCTTCGTGGCACGCAGACGACGCTCACCCATGATGAGCTCGTACTGCGCCTCGGTGCCTGATGCGCCCGCGATCGGACGGACGACGATGGGCTGGAGCACACCGATCTCGCGGATCGAGTGGACGAGCTCCTGGAGCTCCTCCTCGCGGAACTCCTTGCGCGGCTGCTGTGCGTTCGGCACGACGTCGAGCGGATTGAGGTTCGCCAGACGTGCGCCGGGAACGGCGACGAGGTCCTCAGCGGTCGCACCGGCGGAGGGCGCCGAGGCCGGCGAGCCGCCCGTCGGGAAGAACACGTCGACGGGCCGGTCCTGCTGGTCCGACGCCGTCGGGATCAGGGCGCCGATGCCTCGTCCGAGTCCAGTTCGCTTGGGTGCCATCAGTCCTGCGCTCCTCGTGCTGCGATCTCGGCGGCTGCCTCGAGGTACGAGAGCGAGCCCGACGAGTTGACGTCGTACGACACGACGCTCTGTCCGTAACTCGGTGCTTCGCTGACGCGCACCGACCGGGGGATCACGGCCTTCAGCACCTGCTCGCCGAAGTGCTCACGGACATCCGCTGCAACCTGGTTGGACAGGTTCGTGCGTCCGTCGAACATCGTGAGCAGGATCGTCGACACCCGGAGGTCCGGGTTGAGGTGCCGTTCGATCAGCTCGATGTTCCGCAGGAGTTGGCTGAGGCCCTCGAGCGCGTAGTACTCGGTCTGGATCGGGATCAGCACCTCCTGCGCGGCGACGAATGCGTTGATCGTCAGGAGGCCGAGCGAAGGCGGGCAGTCGATGAAGACGTAGTGGTACGGCTCCTCGAGCGACGACAGGTACTGGTCGAGCGCCGTACGCAACCGCTGCTCGCGCGCCACGAGGGAGACGAGTTCGATCTCCGCGCCCGCCAGGTGGATGGTCGCCGGGACACACCAGAGCGTCTCGGACTCTGGCGATCGTTGAACAGCATCGGCGATCGGCGCCTCGTCCACGATCACGTCGTAGACGCTGGTCACTTCGGCCTGGTGCTCGACCCCGAGCGCGGTCGAAGCATTGCCCTGCGGATCGAGGTCGATCACCAGGACACGGGCACCACCGTGCGCGAGGGCAGCCGCGAGGTTCACCGTGGTGGTCGTCTTCCCGACGCCACCCTTCTGGTTCGACACGGTGAACACGCGAGTCTTCGCGGGGAGCGGGAACTGCTGCGTGGCGATCGCTCGCCGCCGCCGGTTGAGGTCAGCGATCTCGCGAGCCAGGGGCGTCGACGAGTCGTAGTCGGTCGATGAACTCAACGAAGACCTCTTCCCCGGGTCAGTGTTCCACGTGGAACGTCGGGCTCTCTGGTCCAGCACAGCCAGACCCAGCCGCGGCGTCAGTCAACTGTAGCCCGGAAGACTCGCGTGGTCTCCTCGACCACACCGTCTCCGAGCTCGAGCACCTCGACATCAGCCAGGCGCTTCCGGAGGATCACCTTCCGAGCCTTCTCGATCTCTTCGTCGACCCGCGCACCCTTCATCAGGATGAGCTGACCACCCGACCGCACCAGCGGGACCGTGAGCGGGATGAGCTTCGACAGCGCACTCACCGCGCGAGCCGTGACCTGGTCGACGACGACCGAGTCTGCGACGTCCTCAGCCCGCCCGCGGAGGACGGTGACGTTCCCCAGCCCGAGTCGCTCGGATTCGGCGTTCAGCCAGTCACAGCGACGCTCCATCGGTTCGATGAGCGTGAAGGAGACGTCGGGACGGGCGATCGCGAGCACCAGGCCCGGGAGCCCCGCTCCGGAACCGACGTCCGCGACGCGACCATCGGCCTCCAGGAGCGGCGCAAGCAAGGCAGAGTTGAGGATGTGTCGCGTCCACAGGCGGGGGAGTTCAAGGGGTCCGATGAGGCCCAGTTCCTCGCCGCGACGAGCGAGCTCGGCCGTGAAGGACCGCGCGACCTCGATCCGGTCGCCGAACAGCTGCGCAGCGGCAGCCGGCTCCCGCTCGAGGACCGGCGTGACCTCGTCGGTCATCGCGTGACGACCGTGTGGCGGTCTCGTCCCTCGCCCTCGGACTCCGAGTGGAAGCCCTTCTCGGCAACCAGGTCGTGCACGAGCTTGCGCTCGTAGGACGACATCGGGGGGAGCGCCGCCGACGACGAACCGCTCTCGATGCGCTCGACAGCCGTGTCGACCAGACGCTGGAGCTCCGTCGCTCGGGCGTCACGCGAGCCACCGACGTCCAGGATGAGGCGGCTGAACTCGCCGGTCTCGGCCTGCACGGCGATGCGGGTCAGCTCCTGCAGGGCCGACACCGTGTCCGGCTTCGAGAGCACCCGCAGTGCGCCGCCCTCGTCGCTCACGGACAGGTACACCCGTCCGCCACGCTCCTCGATCTCGATGTCCCCGTCGAGGTCGCAGATGTCGAGGAGTTCCTCGATGTAGTCCGCCGCGATGTCCGCTTCGTCGCGGACCTCGTCGGTCTCGGTCTCCGCCGCGGCGTCGACGGTGGGTGCGATGTCCTGCTCGGTCACTTACTTCTTCCCGTTCTTCTTGGAGCGGTTCTTGCCGACGGGCTGCTGACGCTGCGTGGTCACGCGGACGGGCTCGACCTCGACCGCGGTGGAGCCAGCGCCGGCCTCGGCGAGCACCGGGGTGCCGCGACGCTGGGCCTTCTTGGCCAGGCGGGCCTCACGGGCGAGTGCGGCCTCGGAACCCGGGGTCGGCATGCTGCGGATGACGAAGTACTGCTGCGCCATCGTCCAGATGTTGGAGGCCAGCCAGTAGAACATGACGCCGAGGGGGAAGCTCAGACCTGAGATCACGAACACCAGCGGGAGGATGTACAGCATCATCTTCTGCTGGCGGTACATCGGCGACGCCTTGGTCTCCGGCGACATGTTCTTCGCCACGAGCTGCAGCTGGGTGACGAACTGCGATGCGGTCATCACGACGATCATGAAGCCCGCGATGACCCGGACCTCCCACCCGGAGGCGTTCGTGAAGGTCTCGTGCAGGGGAGCGCCGAACAGGGCCGCGTTGCCGAAGTCCTGCGCCAGGGTGTTCGTGAGCAGACCGATGCCGGTCTTGTTGATCTGCGCCTCGTGCAGCACCGAGTACAGCGAGAAGAAGATCGGCATCTGGATGAGCAGCGGCAGGCAGGAGCTCAGCGGGTTCGTCCCGGTCTCCTTGTAGAGGGCCATGGTCTCGCGGCTCATTGCCTCACGCGAGAACTGGTCCTTCTTGCCCTTGTACTTGTCCTGGATCTTCTTCAGCTGCGGCGCCACCTCGAGCATGCGTCGCTGCGACTTGATCTGCCGGACGAAGATCGGGATGAGCGCGGCCCGCACCACGAAGGTGAGGAAGATGATCGACAGCACCCAGGTGATGCCGGCCGACGGGTCCATGCCGATCGACTCGAAGATCCAGTGGAAGGCCACGAGGATCGCCGAGACCACCCACTTCAGTGGCCAGAGGATCGTTCCGATGAAGTCCATGAGGACGGTCACGCCTTTCGAGTGCGCTGGGGGAGCAGGACCGGACGACGGGCATCGCCGGACGGCTGGGGGTGCAGCTGGGACGGGGGGAGCACGAACCCGAACCGGGTCAGGCGGTAGGGGCGGCGGCGGTCACGCACGTCGTCGATCCCGCCTGCGGCCCACGGGTTGCACCGCGCGATCCGCCAGGCCCCCATCGCCGACCCGCGCACGACGCCGTACTGCTGGATGGCCTCGAGCGCGTACCGTGAGCACGACGGGTGGTAGCGGCAGACGTTCCCGTACAGGGGAGAGATGACCGCGCGGTAGGCGCGCAGCACGACGACGCACACGTTGCGCGGGAGCAACGCGACGACCCAGGCCAGTCGGTTCAACGCCAGCCGGGTCCACTGGATGCGGTTCATGCTGCCTTCTCCACCCCGCGCGCGAAGGAGCGCGAGACGTCTCCGAGCAGGCTAGGCCATCCGGCCTGCGCCGCGGCTGGCAAGGCCCTGATGACCACGTCGTGGCCGGTCGGCACCTCGGTCAGCAGATCGTGGGCGATCGCCTTGAACCGACGTCGCACCGTGTTGCGGGTGACGGCGTTGCCGACCGTCTTCGCGACGATGAACCCGAAGCGGGTCGGACCGTCCGGACCGGGCTCGGCCCCGACGGGTCGACGGACCACGGATACGACGACGTGCGCCGTGGCGCTCCTGCGACCACGACGCACGACAGACCGGTAGTCCTCACCGCGGACGATGCGGTTGGCGCGAGCCAACACGATCGCTACCGGGTTCCGATTCGGGACCGGATCAGGCGCTGCCCCGAGGGGCGCAGCCCGATCAGGCGCTGAGCTCGGTGCGGCCCTTGCCGCGGCGCGCGGCCAGGATGGCGCGGCCGGCACGGGTGCGCATGCGGGCGCGGAAGCCGTGCTTCTTGGCACGACGACGGTTGTTCGGCTGGAAGGTGCGCTTGCTCATGATGATCTCCACACGGCTGCGCTCGAGGACGGGCTCAGCGCGAGCCGACACGTATGTCTGGACAGCCGCTCGACGAGGCCGAACGACACGATGGGCGCGACCAGGTGGCCGCAGTCAACTGGTTAACGGTACGTGACAGCGGCGGTGAGGTCAAACGGCGGCGACGGCCGCCCTCGTTCGAGGTGAGCGCACGATCATCATCCACATTGGGGAAAACGTGCGTTCGGTACGACTCGGTCAGACCCTTTACAGTGGTGTGATCGATCGACCCGTTCCGCGGAGCGACGGGGGAGTCACCTCACCGTCCGCAGCCGGGCCACCGTGGACAGGACTGTGGACAACCCTGTGGATCACCGCCACGGCGTGACGGCGGTCCGGCCCGTGGATCGGCCGCGCCGGACACGCTCGCGGAGCGGCACCGACCGGGCGCGCCCGTGTCCCGCCGTACCGAGCACCACGGCACGGGACCGGTACCACGACACCAGCACACCGACACCAGACCAGGAGACCAGCGCGAATGACGATGCCGGCCGACCCCGTCGAGGACCTCTGGTCCTCCGTCCTGGGCCTCCTCTCCGAGGACGACCGCATCACCCCGCAGCTGCACGGCTTCCTCAACCTGGTCGAACCGAAGGGCGTCCTCGCCGGCACCCTCTACCTCGAGGTCCCCAACGACCTGACGCGGGGCATGCTCGAGCAGCGGATCCGCGTCCCGATCACCGAGGCCGTCTCGCGGGTCGGTGACGACTCGGTCGCGAACTTCGCCATCACGGTGAACCCGGACATGGCGTCGGAACCGCGGGTCGAGGCGGTCGTCCCGAGCCACGTCCCCGAGTACGCCGAGCCGGTGCAGGCGCCGGTGGAGCAGAGCGCGGCACCCCGCCAGTACATCGAGGCACCGTTCGTCCCGAGCCAGATCGACTCCCCGGGCACCGGCGGTCGCCCCGAGTCGCGACTCAACCCGAAGTACAACTTCGACAACTTCGTCATCGGCTCGTCGAACCGCTTCGCCCACGCCGCCGCGGTCGCGGTCGCCGAAGCTCCGGCCAAGGCGTACAACCCGCTCTTCATCTACGGCGACTCCGGTCTCGGCAAGACGCACCTCCTCCACGCGATCGGCCACTACGCCGAGAGCCTCTACCCGGGCATCCGTGTCCGGTACGTGTCGAGCGAGGAGTTCACCAACGACTTCATCAACTCGATCGCGAACAACCGGTCGAACCAGTTCCAGCAGCGCTACCGCGACATCGACATCCTGCTGATCGACGACATCCAGTTCCTGCAGGGGAAGGACTCCACGCAGGAGGCCTTCTTCCACACGTTCAACACGCTGCACGACCACAACAAGCAGGTCGTGATCACGTCGGACGTCGCGCCGAAGCACCTGACCGGCTTCGAGGACCGGATGCGCTCACGGTTCGAGTGGGGCCTCATCACGGACGTGCAGGCGCCGGACCTCGAGACGCGCATCGCGATCCTGCGCAAGAAGGCGCAGTCCGACCACCTGCAGGTCCCCGACGACATCCTCGAGTTCATGGCGTCGAAGGTCTCGAGCAACATCCGTGAGCTCGAGGGGACGCTCATCCGCGTCACGGCGTTCGCGAGCCTGAACCGGACGGCCGTCGACATGGCCCTGGTGCAGACGGTCCTCAAGGACCTGATCACCCTCGACGACGACAACGTGATCGCGCCGACGGACATCATCAACCACACCGCGGAGTACTTCAAGCTCTCGGTCGACGACCTGTACGGCTCGTCCCGGTCGCAGGCGATCGCGACCGCGCGGCAGATCGCCATGTACCTGTGCCGTGAGATGACGAGCCTGTCGCTGCCGAAGATCGGGCAGCTGTTCGGCAACCGCGACCACACCACGGTCATGTACGCGAACAAGAAGATCACCGAGCTGATGAAGGAACGACGGTCGATCTACAACCAGGTCACCGAGCTGACGAGCCGCATCAAGCAGGACCGCCGCTACCGCTGACGCGGACGCGAGCAGGACGCGGACACGAGCAGGACGCGGACACGAGCAGGACGCGGAAGCGACCAGCTGACGGACGGGAGGCACGGTGCGAAACGGCACCGTGCCTCCCGTCCGTCGTCTCCCCTCGACCCGACATCCGTCGCACCGGTGTCCGACCGGGAGGCCCGCCCCACGGCCCCGGATCGGCCCGCCTCGGCGCGCATCCACCATCTGAGACGGTTCCATGCGCCGAGTTTCCCCCAGTGTGGAAAGCCTGTGGATAACTGTGGAGGACACGCGGTCCGGTTGTTCACAGTTCTGTACCCACCTGTGGAGACTGGGGATGGAAGCGGATAGATGAGCTTTGTTCATCCAGACGCTGCCAACACGGGACTCACAACTCACACGTGTGTAGTTCCCTGTGGAGAAGCGGGATGCACAGAGTTATCCACACTGTGCACAGGCGTTAACACCATTGATCCTGGTTAACGATGAAGTTCCGCGGGCCAACCTTGTGGACGGCGGGATGACAAGAAATCCGGGCCCTGCTCCGCTGTGCCACAATGGGGCGGCCGGACAGTCCGCACCGATCGACAGGGGTCCCAGCTGTGAAGTTCGAGGTCAACCGGGACGTCTTCTCCGAAGCCGTCTCCTTCGCGGTGAAGCTCCTCCCACAGCGCACGACCCTCCCGATCCTGTCCGGAGTCCTCATCCACGCCGAGGGCGATCGGCTCACGCTGTCGTCGTTCGACTACGAGGTCTCGGCGCAGACCTCGATCACGGCGCACATCGACGAACCGGGCACCGTGCTCGTCTCCGGCCGTCTGCTCAACGACATCTCGAGCCGACTGCCGAACGCCCCGGTGACCTTCACCACCGAGGACACGAAGATCTCCGTCACCTGCGGATCGGCGCACTTCACGCTGCTGTCCATGCCGGTCGAGGAGTACCCGACGCTGCCGGAGATCGGTGAGCAGACCGGGGTCGTCCCCGGCGACGCCTTCTCCGAGGCCGTGTCCCAGGTGGCCGTCGCCGCGAGCCGCGACGACGTCACGCCGGTCATCACCGGTGTGCAGCTCGAGGTCGGCGACAACGACCTGTCGCTCATCGCGACCGACCGCTACCGCGTCGCGGTCCGCACGATCGCGTGGGACTCCGGTCGTGTCGGATCCGACCCGCTGCACGCGCTCGTCCCCGCCCGCACCCTGCAGGAGGTCGGCCGCACGTTCGGGTCGGCGTCCACGGTGTCGGTCTCGATCAGCGGGTCGTCGGACCGCGAGCTCATCGCGTTCCACGCCGACGACAAGACCGTGACCTCGCTGCTCATCAAGGGCAACTACCCGCCGGTCCGCCGGCTCTTCCCCGAGACGGTGAACGACCACGCGGTGATCAACACCGCCGAACTCGTCGAGGCCGTCCGACGGGTCTCCCTCGTCCTGGAGCGCGAAGCGGCGCTCCGGTTCTCCTTCTCGGTCGACGGGCTCACGCTCGAGGCGATCGGATCCGAACAAGCGCAGGCGTCAGAGTCGATCAGTGCGTTGCTGACCGGGGAGGAAACGGTGGTCTCGCTGAAGCCCGCCTTCCTCCTGGACGGGTTGAACGCGGTGCACTCCGAGTTCGTCCGCATCTCCTTCACCAAGACGGAGAACCCCAACAAGCCGGGTCCGGTGCTCATCACCGGGCAGACCTCGCAAGAGGCCGCGGCGACGGACGGATACCGGTACCTGCTGCAGCCCAATCTCCTGCTGCGATAGCGCAACAGCCGTACCACTGCGCTGACGCGCCTCAGGCCACCAGCGCGACGACGAACAGAAGAGGAAATCATGCACATCGGTCTTGTCGGCCTCGGTCGCATGGGCAACAACATGCGTGCCCGTCTCCGCAACGCAGGCATCGAGGTCACCGGGTACGACGCGAACCCCGCCGTCTCCGACGTCGCGGACCTCGGCGCCCTGGCAGCCGCACTGCCCGAGGGCAAGAAGCTCGTGTGGGTCATGGTCCCGCACGGCAAGATCACCGACGACGTGATCACGGACCTCGCCGGCGTCCTGGGCGAGGGCGACCTCGTCATCGACGGTGGCAACTCGAAGTGGCTGGACGACACGATCCACGCCGAGCAGCTCGACGCCAAGGGCATCCGGTACATGGACGCCGGTGTCTCCGGTGGTGTCTGGGGCAAGGACAACGGCTACGGCCTGATGGTCGGTGGCGCCCCCGAGGACGTCGAGTTCGCCATGCCGGTCTTCGACGCGCTCCGCCCCGAGGGCCCCCGCGAGGAGGGCTTCTCGCACGCCGGCCCCGTCGGCGCCGGTCACTACGCCAAGATGGTCCACAACGGCATCGAGTACGCGATCATGCAGGCGTACGGCGAGGGCTACGAGCTCCTCGAGGCCAAGGACATCATCAAGGACGTCCCCGCGGTCTTCGCCGGGTGGCAGCGCGGCACCGTCGTGCGCTCCTGGCTGCTCGACCTGATGGTCCTCGCGCTGAACGAGGACCCGAAGCTCGACGCCATCGAGGGCTACGTCGACGACTCCGGCGAGGGTCGTTGGACGGTGGAGGAGGCCATCGAGCACGCCGTGCCGATGCCGACCATCTCGGCGTCGATCTTCGCGCGCTTCGTCTCGCGTCAGGGCAGTGCGTCCCCGACGATGAAGGCCGTCGCGGCCCTGCGCAACCAGTTCGGCGGTCACGCCGTGAAGAAGGCGTAGTTCAGGTCACCACCTGAGCTCGTCCCGGCCCGCGTGCACGTCGACCACCTGCAACTCACCGACTTCCGGAACTACCGGGAGGCGGACGTCGACCTCGCACGCGGGCCGAACCTGTTCGTCGGTCGGAACGGACAGGGCAAGACCAACCTGGTCGAGGCGATCGGCTACCTGTCGACCCTCGGGTCGCACCGGGTCCCGACCGACGCCGCCCTCGTCCGCCAGGGCTGCGACGCCGCGATCGTGCGCGCTCGACTGGCGCACGAGGACCGCAGCATCCTGGCCGAGGTGCAGATCAACCGCACCGGGTCGAACCGAGCCCAGGTCAACCGGGCCGCGATCAAGCCCCGCGAACTGCCGCGGTACTGCACCAGCGTGCTCTTCGCCCCCGAGGACCTGGCGCTCGTCCGCGGTGAGCCCTCGGGCCGTCGGCGCATGCTGGACGAGCTGCTCGGCCAGATCGCACCCCGGATGCAGGGCGTGCTCGCCGACTACGACCGGACGCTCAAGCAGCGGAACACCCTGCTGAAGTCGGCACGGGCGACCGGTGCGCGGTCCGGGTCCCTCGCGACGCTGGACGTCTGGGACGACCGGCTCGTCGCGTTCGGTTCCGAGATCATCGCGGCCCGTGACCACCTCACCCGTCGGCTCGCGCCGTTCGTCACCGAGGCCTACGCCACGGTCGCCGGCGAACGGCACGAGGCGACCATCTCGGGTGTGCTCAGCGTGCGCGGCGGTGACCCCGAGGACGCTGCCGCGACCGACCCGGTGCTCGGGACGCCGGACGAACCGGTGTCCGTCTCCGCTGCGGCCGAGGCCTTCCGTGGTGCGCTCGAGCGTCGGCGTCGGGACGAACTCGACCGCGGACTGACCCTCGTCGGACCGCACCGCGACGACGTGCTCTTCCAGCTGAACGGGTTACCTGCGCGCGGGTACGCCAGCCATGGAGAATCGTGGTCGTTCGCCCTCGCGATCAAGCTCGCCGGCGCCGCGGTGCTCCGGGCGGAGTCGACGCTCGGCGATCCGATCATCATCCTCGACGACGTGTTCGCCGAGCTCGACGAGTCACGGCGTGAACGGCTCGCGGGGGCGGTCGCCGACTACGAGCAGGTGCTCATCACCGCCGCGGTGTTCGGGGACGTGCCCGACCAGCTCGCCGCCCACACCGTCCGGATCGAGGCGGGCACGATCGTGACGGACGAGGCTCGCGCCTGATGCCCAAGCCGTGGAAGCCCTCCGAGCCCTCGCGGGTGTACCGGCACCTGCGCGCCGTGTTCGGCGACCCGTCCCTCCGCACCGTCGACGCTCGACGCCGCCGGTCCCGCGAGCTCGACGCCGACACGGTCCCGTACGGCAAGGGTCGCGAACCCCGGGGGCTCGGTGACGTGGTCGGCGCGCTGGCCCAGGAACTCGGGTGGTCGGAGCCGTTGGCGCGCTCGGAGCTCTTCGTCGACTGGCCCGCGGTGGTGGGCGACGAACTCGCGAAGCACTCCCGCCCGATGACGATCGACGACGGGACGCTCGTCATCCGCTGCGACTCGACGGCGTGGGCGACGCAGCTCCGTCTGATGCGCGCGACCGTGACGACGACGATCGCCGAACGGCACCCGGGAGCGGGCGTGCAGTCGATCCGGGTTTCCGGCCCGGACGTCCCCACCTGGAAACGCGGTCCCAGGACCGTCCAGGGGCGTGGTCCTCGCGACACCTACGGTTGACGCGACGAAATCGTCCTCGGGGATGAAGAACACCCGTCCAGCGGGCGGATGAGCCCCGTGGAGAGGGGCTCCTGCGGTAGACTGGCGAGTGCAGTGTGCGGGCGTTCCGCGCGCAGGCAGGAGCAATCCCGACATGGCATCAGAATCTGACGACGACCGGACGATCCCGCAGGACGAGACCGAGCAGGCTCCAGCGACGGAACCATCGTACGGCGCAGACCAGATTCAGGTGCTGGAGGGGCTCGAGGCGGTCCGCAAGCGCCCGGGCATGTACATCGGTTCGACGGGTCCGCGTGGTCTCCACCACCTGGTGCAGGAGATCGTCGACAACTCCGTCGACGAAGCACTGGCCGGCTACTGCGACACGATCGACGTCACCATCCGCGAGGACGGCGGCGTCCGCGTGGTCGACAACGGCCGTGGCATCCCGGTCGACACCCACGCGGCCGAGGGCGTCTCGACGCTCCAGGTCGTCCTCACCGTCCTGCACGCCGGCGGCAAGTTCGGTGGCGGCGGGTACGCGGTGTCCGGTGGTCTGCACGGCGTGGGCTCCTCCGTCGTGAACGCCCTGAGCTCCGAGCTCGACGTCGAGGTCCGCCGCCAGGGCCACGTCTGGCGCCAGAGCTACACCGACGGCGTCCCGGTCGCCCCCGTCTCGAAGGACGAGGAGACCGACGTGACCGGCACCACGATCACGTTCTGGCCGAACGCCGACATCTTCGAGACCGTCGAGTTCGACTACGAGACGCTGCGCACGCGCTTCCAGCAGATGGCCTTCCTCAACAAGGGCCTCCGCATCAACCTCACCGACGAGCGCACCCCGGACGAGGGCGAGGAGTCGCGCCGTGACTCCTTCCGCTACGAGCGCGGGCTGCCCGACTACGTCGAGTACCTCAACGCGCAGAAGAAGGCCGACCTCGTCCACCCCGACGTCATCGCGATCGAGGCCGAGGACACCGAGCGCAAGATCGCGCTCGAGATCGCCATGCAGTGGAACACCTCCTACCAGGAGAGCGTCCACACCTTCGCGAACACGATCAACACGCACGAGGGCGGCACCCACGAAGAGGGCTTCCGTGCGGCCCTGACGAGCCTGGTCAACCGGTACGCCCGCGAGACCAAGATCATCAAGGAGAAGGACGACAACCTCACGGGTGACGACATCCGCGAAGGGCTGACCGCCGTCATCTCCGTGAAGCTCGGCGAGCCGCAGTTCGAGGGCCAGACGAAGACCAAGCTCGGCAACACCGAGGCGAAGTCGTTCGTGCAGCGCGTCGTCGGCACCGAGCTCACCCACTGGTTCGAGAGCAACCCGTCCCAGGCGCGCGACGTCGTGCGGAAGGCGATCCAGGCGTCGCAGGCCCGGCTCGCCGCCCGCAAGGCCCGCGAGACCACCCGGCGCAAGGGGCTGCTCGAGTCGGGCGGCATGCCCGGCAAGCTCAAGGACTGCCAGTCGAAGGACCCGACGCTGTCGGAGATCTTCATGGTCGAGGGCGACTCCGCCGGTGGTTCCGCCGTGCAGGGTCGCAACCCCATGACCCAGGCGATCCTGCCGCTGCGCGGCAAGATCCTCAACGTCGAGAAGGCCCGTCTCGACCGCGCCCTGGCCAACCAGGAGATCCAGTCGATGATCACGGCGTTCGGCGCCGGCATCGGCGAGGACTTCGACCCGGACAAGGCCCGGTACCACAAGATCGTGCTGATGGCCGATGCCGACGTCGACGGCCAGCACATCACGACGCTGCTGCTCACGCTGCTCTTCCGCTACATGCGTCCGCTCATCGAGCGCGGGTACGTGTACCTCGCACAGCCGCCGCTGTACCGCCTGAAGTGGTCGAACGCGGCGCACGAGTACGTGTTCAGCGACCGGGAGCGCGACGCCCTGATGCAGGCGGGCATCGCCGCCGGCAAGCGCATCCCGAAGGACAACGGGATCCAGCGCTACAAGGGTCTGGGCGAGATGGACTACAAGGAGCTCTGGGACACCACGATGAACCCGGACACCCGCACGCTCCTGCAGGTCACGCTCGAGGACGCCGCCGCGGTCGACAGCGTCTTCGCGACGCTGATGGGTGAGGACGTCGAGTCGCGACGCCAGTTCATCCAGCAGAACGCCAAGGACGTCCGCTTCCTCGACATCTAGTACCGGCCTGGAGGCGCGGTGCCAACCGCGTCGACCAGTCCCGACCCCCTGTGGTCGCGCCCGGCGCGACCGACGGAACCAGTGCCTCCCGGCCGACGACCGGAGGGCCACCAGAAAGGTGACCAAGCCACATGGCTGACGACAACGAGAACGGCGCCGACGAGCAGCCCGAGATCGTGCACGGCGAGGTAGGCGACATCGTGGTCTCCGGCGACCGCATCTCGCAGGTCGACCTGCAGCTCGAGATGCAGCGGTCGTACCTCGACTACGCGATGTCCGTCATCGTCGGACGTGCGCTGCCGGAGGTCCGTGACGGCCTGAAGCCGGTCCACCGCCGCGTCATCTACGCGATGTTCGACGGCGGCTACCGGCCGGACCGGGCGTTCTCGAAGTGCTCCCGCGTCGTCGGTGACGTCATGGGCCAGTTCCACCCGCACGGCGACAGCGCGATCTACGACGCGCTCGTCCGCCTCGTGCAGCCGTGGTCGCTCCGGTACCCGCTCGCGCTCGGCCAGGGCAACTTCGGGTCCCCGGGCAACGACGGCGCCGCGGCCCCGCGGTACACCGAGACCAAGATGGCACCGCTCGCCATGGAGATGGTCCGGGACATCGACGAGGACACCGTCGACTTCCAGGACAACTACGACGGCCGCACGCAGGAGCCGTCGATCCTGCCGGCGCGCTTCCCGAACCTGCTGGTCAACGGATCGGTGGGCATCGCGGTCGGCATGGCCACGAACATCCCCCCGCACAACCTGCGCGAGGTCGCCGAGGGCGCCCAGTGGGCGCTCGCACACCCGGACGCGACGCGCGAGGAGCTCCTCGGCGCGCTCATGCAGCGGATCAAGGGCCCGGACTTCCCGACCGGCGCGCAGATCCTCGGCACGAAGGGCATCCAGGACGCCTACCGCACCGGTCGTGGCTCGATCACGATGCGCGCGGTCGTCAACGTCGAGGAGATCCAGGGTCGCACGTGCCTGGTCGTCACCGAGCTGCCGTACCAGGTGAACCCGGACAACCTGGCGATCCGCATCGCCGAGGGCGTGAAGGACGGCAAGCTCGCCGGCATCGCGGACATCCGCGACGAGACCTCCGGCCGCACCGGTCAGCGCCTGGTCATCGTGCTGAAGCGCGACGCGGTGGCGAAGGTCGTGCTCAACAACCTGTACAAGCACACGCAGCTGCAGGAGAACTTCGGCGCGAACATGCTCGCCATCGTCGACGGGGTGCCGCGCACGCTGTCGCTCGACGGCTTCATCTCGGCGTGGGTCGACCACCAGATCGACGTCATCGTCCGCCGTACCCAGTACCGGCTCCGCGAGGCCGAGAAGCGCGCGCACATCCTGCGCGGCTACCTCGCGGCGCTCGACGCCCTCGACGAGGTCATCGCGCTCATCCGTCGGTCGCCCGACGTCGAGGAGGCGCGGACCGGCCTGATGGACCTGCTGTCCGTCGACGAGATCCAGGCACGCGCGATCCTCGAGCTGCAGCTCCGCCGCCTGGCCGCCCTCGAGCGCCAGAAGATCCACGACGAGGCCGAGGAACTCGAGCGCAAGATCGCCGACTTCCAGGACATCCTGGCGTCGGAGACCCGGCAGCGCACGATCATCGGTGACGAGCTCGCCGAGATCGTCGACCGCTTCGGCGACGACCGTCGCAGCGAGATCATGCTCGGCTACGACGGTGACATGTCCATCGAGGATCTCATCCCCGAGGAGGAGATGGTCGTCACCATCACCCGCGGCGGGTACGTCAAGCGCACGCGGAGCGACAACTACCGGTCGCAGCACCGCGGCGGTCGCGGCGTCAAGGGTGCGCAGCTCCGCGCGGACGACATCGTCGAGCACTTCTTCGTCACGACGACCCACCACTGGCTGCTCTTCCTCACCGACCAGGGTCGCGTGTACCGCGCCAAGGCGTACGAGCTGCAGGAGGCGAGCCGTGACGCCAAGGGGCAGCACGTCGCCAACCTGCTCGCCATGCAGCCCGACGAGCAGATCCAGCAGGTGCTCGACATCCGCGACTACGAGGCGGCGCAGTACCTCGTGCTCGCGACAGAGCAGGGTCTGGTCAAGAAGACCGCGCTGAACGAGTACGACACCAACCGCACCGGCGGCATCATCGCGATCAACCTCCGCGAGGGCGACAAGCTCCGCCAGGCGCTGCTCGTCGACGAGACCGACGACCTGCTGCTCGTGTCGAAGCACGGCATGTCGCTCCGCTTCACCGCGACCAACGACACCCTCCGTCCGATGGGCCGGTCGACCTCCGGCGTGAAGGGCATGTCCTTCCGCGGCGACGACGCACTGCTCGCCGCACGTGTGGTGTCGGACGACGGCTACGTGTGGGTGATGACCGAGGGCGGCTACGCCAAGCGCACCTCGGTCGACCAGTACCGGGTGCAGGGCCGCGGTGGTCTCGGCATCAAGGTGGCCAAGCTGGCCGCCGATCGGGGCGACCTCGTGGGGGCGCTCATCGTCGGCGAGGACGACGAGGTGCTCGTCGTGCTGCAATCGGGCAAGGTGGTAAGGTCTGCCGTGTCCGAGGTGCCCGCCAAGGGTCGCGACACGATGGGTGTGGTCTTCGCGAGGTTCGCGGAGAACGACCGGATCATCGCGGTGGCCCGGAACAGCGAGCGGAACCTGGATGACCAGGACGACGCCGACCCCGAGATCGAGCCTGCGGGCCCGGTGGAGACGGTGAGCCCTGACGAAGCGGCCCCCGACCCCGCCGACCCCGCCGACACCGAGCCTGTCGAGGACGAGGCCGGAGAGGACCAGTCGAACAATGAGTAGTGTCGCCGAGAAGCTCCAGAAGAAGGCGAAACGTCCCAGCGGTACCCGGCAGGTCCGCCTGCGTCTGGTGTACCTCGACTTCTGGTCGATGGTGAAGCTGAGCTTCCTCATCGCGCTCGCCGGTTCGATCGTGATCATCGTCGCGACCGCGCTGGTCTGGGTCATCCTCAACCAGACCGGCGTGTTCACCCAGATCGACGCCCTGCTCAAGGACGTCACCGGGCAGAACAGCTACTCGATCATGGACCAGTTCTCGCTCGGGCAGGTCCTCGGGTTCTCGGTCGTGGTGGGCATCCTCAACGTGGTCGTCGGCACCGTGCTCGGTGCGATCGTGAGCGTCCTCTACAACCTCAGTGTGCGGATCACGGGCGGCCTGCTCGTGGGCTTCACGAACAACTGACACACCCGGGCCGGACGGCAGTCGCCCCTCGATTTCGTTCTCCGAGATCGGTACGGTAGGCTTTCATCTGGTCTGAGGGGCTATAGCTCAGGCGGTTAGAGCGCTTCGCTGATAACGAAGAGGTCCAAGGTTCAAGTCCTTGTAGCCCCACCACTTCCCACCGGGACCAGTACGCTGGTCCTCACGGGGCCTTAGCTCAGTTGGTAGAGCGCCTGCTTTGCAAGCAGGATGTCGGGAGTTCGATTCTCCCAGGCTCCACTCGAGAAGCCCCTGCTCGCGACTTCGTCGCTTCGCAGGGGCTTCGTTCTGTGCTGGCCAGCGCCTCCGGCGCGCCGCTCCGCGATGGTCGCCTTCTTCCGGGCGTTGCCGCTGCGGGGTGGTCGCCTCGGTCGTCTTCGGGCGTGAGGTGTCGCCGCTGGGGGTGGTCGTCTCGGTCGTCTTCGGGCGTGAGGTGTCGCCGCTGGCGGGTGGTCGTCTCGGTCGTCTTCGGGCGTGAGGTGCTGCCGGCGCGGGGTGCTCGCCTCGGTTGTCTTCGGGCGTGAGGTGTCGCCGCTGCGGGCGTTCGGCCCGGCGCTGACGCACGACATGCCGTCTGTGGTGCTTCGACGCGGCATGTCGTGGCACCTGGGCGAGCGACGGCGGCATGTTGCGCGACGGCGCAACAGCGGCTGACGGGATGAGGGCGTGCCTCCAGTCTGTGGCTGGGGCTGAGGCCGGGCCTGTGCCTGAGGCTGGGGCCGGTGCTGTGCCTGAGCCTGAGGCTGGGGCTGTCGAGCGGGCAGGACGTGCCGCGTGCGGGGCGTCGACAGGGTTCTTCTCGTCGAGTCTCAGCGGTGAGCGGGCCGTATGTCGCCCGTTCGGGGCTCGGGGCTCGGGGCTCGGGGCTCGGGGCAGGTGGCACGGGGCCGGGGCCGGGGCAGGTTCTGCGGCGTGCGGGACGGCCGGGGACGACGAAGGGCCCCGGCGCGGTGCCGGGGCCCTTCGTACGAACCGGGAGGTCAGGCGGCGGGCTTCTCCGCCGTGTCGGCGTCGTCGGCGACCCACAGGTCGTCGTCGGCGCGGAGCGTCTGGTAGGCGGCGTACGCGGCACCGGCAACGGCGACCACACCGACGACGATGAGGGCGACCCCACCGAACCCGAGGCCCTTCTTCTGCTGCCCCGGCGTGTACTTCGCCGCGGCCTTCTTCGCCTTCTTGCCCTTCTTCTGGGCGTCCTTCACGATCTTCTTGACGCGCGGGTCCTTCGCGAGGTCCTTCACGCTCATCACCGAACCAGCGGTCGCCACGAGGCCGGGGACGACCTCGGTCTGGAAGCGGTGCGACGCGCTGTGCGCGGCCGAGGTCGCTGCGTGCACGCCCGTCGCGACGGCGGGACGGATCCCGTTGTCGATCGCGTTCTGCACGCGGGGGGCGATGTCCTTGCGGGCTGCGTCAGCAGCGTGCGAGCGGGCCTCGGCGAGGATCGCGTTCGCGTGCTCGAGGACCTTGCGCTGCTCGCCGAGGAGCGAGGCCGTCTTGCCCTTGAGCTTCTTGATCTGCTTCCGACGCTTGCGCGGGATCTCGATCGTCGTCATCTGGTACCTCCATCGGATCGGCGTGACCCCATCCTGCCACCGAGCACCCTGACAGGTCACGGATCGTCGGCTGTGTGATCCGTGTCACCGTCAGGAGTGCATGCGAGAATCGACACATGTCTCTGCACACCGCTGTCGCAACGATCCACACGAACAAGGGCGACATCCGCGTCAACCTGTTCGGCAACCACGCCCCGAAGACCGTCAAGAACTTCGTCGACCTCGCGACCGGCAAGCAGGAGTGGACGCACCCCGGCACGGGCAAGGTCTCGACCGACAAGCTCTACGACGGTGTCGTCTTCCACCGCATCATCAAGGACTTCATGATCCAGGGTGGCGACCCGCTCGGTCAGGGCATCGGTGGTCCGGGCTACCGCTTCGACGACGAGATCCACCCGGAGCTCACCTTCCAGGAGCCGTACATCTTCGCGATGGCGAACGCCGGCATCCAGGGCGGGCGCGGCACGAACGGCTCGCAGTTCTTCATCACGACCGTGGCGACCCCCTGGCTGCAGGGCAAGCACACCATCTTCGGTGAGGTCGCCGACGACGAGTCGCGCGCGGTCGTCGACGCGATCGAGGGCGTCCCGACCGACGGTCGCGACAAGCCCGTCGAGGACGTCGTCATCGAGAGCATCGACGTCGAGGACGTCTGAACCCGGTGACCGACCAGGCCCCGGGGCGGGACAACTACTGCTACCGACACCCGGACCGGCAGAGCTTCATCCTGTGCCAGCGGTGCGGGCGGACGATCTGCACCGAGTGCCAGACGCCGGCGCCCGTCGGCGTGCACTGCCCGGAGTGCGTGCGTGAACAGCGCGCACAGTTCCAGGCGAACCGCCGTGCCTCCGGGGCCCCGGGCGGCCTGACCGTCGCCCGCCGTCGGTTCGCGATGATGGACCAGAAGGCGACCACGGTGATCATCGCCGTCTCGGTCGTGATCTGGCTGCTGAACCTGCTGTCCGGCGGTGTCGTCAACCAGTGGCTCAGCTACTGGACACCGTTGGTCGGGACACAGCCGTGGCGCCTCGTCACGGGGCTGTTCGTCCACTCGTCGATCTTCCACATCGGGTTCAACATGCTCGCGGTGTTCATCTTCGGGCGGATCCTCGAGAACCTCCTCGGCACGTGGCGCTTCGTCGCGCTGTACTTCCTGGCGGGCCTCGGCGGTGACCTCGCGGTGTCCCTGCTGACCCCCGGTACGCCGGTGGTCGGCGCCTCGGGTGCGATCTTCGGTCTGTTCGCGGCGTTCTTCGTGATCCAGCGCAGCCTCGGCTACAACGCCGTCCAGCTGCTCGTCATCATGGGGCTCAACCTCGTCGTCGGCTTCCTGCCCGGGACCAACATCTCGTGGCAGGCCCACGTCGGCGGCATCGTGCTCGGGTTCGTCACGGGCTTCGTCTTCTCGAAGACCCGGAACGTCCGGCAGCGTGGCCTGCAGATCGGGCTGCTCGTCGCCGAAGCGGTCCTGCTCGTGGCTGGGATCGGCGCCGCGTACATCAGCATCGGTGGCTACGCGATCGGCTGACGAGTTCGCCGCCGCTCGCGACGCCCCGTCCCACCACAGTGTGGGGCGGGGCGTTCTGCGTCTCCAGAGGCCGCTCTCCACAGCCCTCCGGTAAGTTCTCCACAGTTGGGGACAACTCGGTGAGTTACACGGGTGTGATTATCCCCACTGTGGACGAGCCTGTGGACAACTCGGGGGCCACGGTGTGGATGGTTGTGTGGAAAGTGTGGACAACTGTGGAGAATGCGGTCCCGGGTGTGGACGGATGCGTCCGGGTGCTGTCGGGGTTGTGGAGAGCGAGCCGGGATCCGATCCGGGACGGGACGGCCCGGGCCGGGCCGGGCCGGGCCGGGCCGGGCCGGGCCGGGCCGGGACGGGCCGGGCCGGGCCGGGACGGGCCGGGCCGGGCGGGGACGGGCCCGACAGGCCGGGACGAACGACGACGCCCGCCGTACCTGGCGGTACGACGGGCGTCGGGAGATGCTGGGCGGCGGTCAGCGCCACCGCGTGGTCATGAGGAACCCGATGAACATGATCCCGAAGCCGATCAGGATGTTCCACGACCCGAGCGACGGTACGGGCAGGGTCGTGTTCGAGATGTAGAAGACGATGACCCAGGCCAGGCCGATGAGCATGAAGCCGAACATGACCGGCTTGAACCACACGGGGTTGGGCTGGTCGCCCGCCGTGTCGACCGAGTCGGCTCGGGTCCTCCGGGCGGGCTTGGTGCGGTCCTTGTCCTTGGCCATGGCCGGTATCCTACCGTGACCACGTCTGTGGGAAGACCCTCAGCAGCCCGCGCACATCCCCCACGAGTACGGTGATCCGACCATGACCAAGATCCTCGTCGTCGACAACTACGACAGCTTCGTCTACACGCTCAACGGCTACCTGCAGCAGCTCGGCGCGGACACCGACGTCGTCCGGAACGACGCGTTCCCCGAGGACGAGCTCGCCGAGCGCATCGCCGACTACGACGGAGTGCTGCTCTCGCCCGGGCCGGGCACCCCCGCGGACGCCGGTGTCTCGATCCCGACCGTGCGTGCCGCCGTCGATGCCGAGACCCCGCTGCTCGGCGTGTGCCTCGGGCACCAGGCGATCGCCGAGGCCATGGGTGCCACGGTGACCCACGCCGAGGAACTCATGCACGGGAAGACCTCGCAGGTCGACCACGACGACAGCGTGCTCTTCGCCGGTGTCCCGCACCCGTTCACCGCCACGCGGTACCACTCGCTCGCGATCGTCGACGGGACGGTGCCCGACGAGCTCACCGTCACGGCGCGGACCGCAGGTGGGGTGATCATGGGCGTGCAGCACCGTGACCACCCAGTGTACGGCGTGCAGTTCCACCCGGAGTCCGTCCTCACCGAGGGCGGGTACCGGATGGTCGGCAACTGGCTCGAGACCACCGGTCTGACCGGTGCTGCCGAGCGGGCCGCAGCGCTCAACCCGCTGATCGCCGAACACCGGTCCTGACGCCGGAGCGGTACGACCGCCGACGCGTCCGATGACCACCGGCGCAGGCGACGCCCGCGGGGATGGTGCCGCGTGCCTCCAGGCCGACGGACGGAGCCCGCCGCAGCCGACCTGACGGAGTGGACTACTGTCCGCCGCCGCCCTGGACGGTCCCGCTGCCCCCGCCGCCGCCACCGTCACTGCCGCTGCTGTCGTCGCCACCCTGCTCGGGGACGGACGGCGCCTGTGACGGCCGCTGTGCCGAAGCTGCGCAGTACGTCAGCGTGATGGTGCTGCCCTGCGCGACGTCGCCCTGCGGCACGCTCTGCTGCACCACGGTGCTGCCCGTGCACGTGTAGGTCGGGGACGCCACGACCTTCAGCCCGAGGTTCGCGAGTGCCTCGTTGGCGGCGCTGATCGGCTGCTGCGTGACGTCCGGCATCTGCACCTTGCCGTTGGAGACCGTCAGGTTGACGACGGAACCCTTCGTCAGCTGCGTGCTGCTCCCCGGGTCGCTGCTCATCACGGTGCCCTCGGGCACGTCGCTCGAGTAGTCGCTGTTGATCGCTCCGACCGCGAACCCGGCGTCCTTCAGTGCCTGTTCCGCCGCGTCCTGCGTCTGGTTGGCGACGTCCGGGACGGCGACCTGCTCCGGTCCCAGGGAGACGACGACGCGGATGCTCTGCTTGCGGGCGACGTTCGTGCCCTCCCCGGGCTCGGTCCGGATGACCGTGTCCTTGGTGACGTCGTCGGAGTTCTCGCCGACCTCGACGGCACTCAGGTCCCGCTTCTCGAGTTCGGTCCGCGCCGAGTCCCACGTGGCGCCGACGACGTTCGGTACGGACACCGACGACGACACCGGTGCCTTGCCGGGCTGCAGGTTCGCGACGAAGAACACAACGCCCGCTATGACGGCGGCGGTGAGGATGATGCCGAGCCAGATCCAGGCGACCGGAGGGCGGTTCTGCGTGCGCTGCGGTCGGTGGTCGGCCGCGTCGTCGTCGAGCTCGCGGAACGCCACCGCAGGGTTCGAGGTGGTGCGGGGGTTCACGCCGAAGAGCATCGTGGACGCGTCATGTGCCGCGTTCTGCTGGAGCGTGCGCGTGGACACCGGGACCTTGCCGGCGGCGGCCTGCTGCAGGTCGGTCCGGAAGTCCGCGGCGGTCTGGAAGCGACGGGTGCGGTCCTTCACCAGGGCGTGCAGCGTCACCGCGTCGAGCGCCGGGGACACCTCGGGCACGAGCGTGGAGGGCGCGACCGGCTGCTCGCTCACGTGCTGGTAGGCCACGGCCACCGGGGAGTCGCCGACGAAGGGCGGGCGGCCGGTGAGCAGCTCGAAGAGCAGCACGCCGGTCGAGTACAGGTCGGTCCGGGCGTCGACGGTCTCACCGCGGGCCTGCTCCGGCGAGAAGTACGAGGCCGTCCCGAGGATCGAGGTCGTCTGCGCGACCGTCGCGGACGTGTCGGTGATGGCACGGGCGATGCCGAAGTCCATCACCTTGACCTGGCCGCTGTGCGTCACCATGACGTTCGCGGGCTTGATGTCGCGGTGCACCACGCCGGCGCGGTGCGAGTACTCGAGGGCGGTGAGGATCCCCTCGGTGATGCGGACCGCCTCGTCCGGGTCGAGCGGGCCGTCGTCGAGCACGTCGGAGAGTGCGCGACCGTCGACGTGCTCCATGACGATGTAGGGCACCTGGACCTGGGCGCCGGAGGGCTCGGTGACCGTCTCCTCGCCCGCGTCGTAGACGCGCACGATGGTCGGGTGCGCCATGCGGGCCGCCGCCTGGGCCTCCTGCCGGAAGCGGATCCGGAAGGTCGGGTCCGAGGCGAGGCTCGGCTTGAGGAGCTTCACCGCCACCTTGCGACCGAGTCGCGTGTCGGTGCCCACGTGCACCGTCGCCATGCCCCCACGACCGATGACGTCACCGATCTCGTAGCGGTCGGCGAGGAGCGTGATCCCCGCGGTCACACCTTCTGGCACGTACTCCTCCGAATGTTCGTCCGGGCAAGTGTACGGCAGGGGTTCCTGCCCGAACGCTGACGACGGGGGCTGCCGACGAACCGTTACACAACGGTGTCGACAGCCCCCGTTCGGGTGACGATCAGTTGGCGTCCTGCGGGCCGGTCGGGGTCGGGGTCGGGGTGCCCGAGGGCGTCGGGTCCTCCGCCTGTTCCCACGTCGCCGTCGCGGCGTCGGACGACTCAGAGGCAGCGAGCGAGCCGCACGTGACCGTGTAGGTGAACGAGACCTCGTCGTCCACGGCGTCCGCCTGGATGGTGACGGCCGTCGAGCTGGTGTCCCCGGAGGTGGCTCCCGAGGCGTCCTTGCCGCCCGTGACCGTCCACGTGTACTTCGACACGTCGTAGCCGTCGGGGCACGTCGCGCCCGACCAGCTGAAGGTGACCTGGCCGGACTCGGACACCGTCCCCGCGGTCGGGGTGTTCGGCTTGTTGGCCGTCGGCGGGGTCGTGTACTGGGTGAGCGTCACGAGGGTGCCCTCGACGACGCTGCCCGTCGGGGTGAGGTCCGCGACGGTGCCGGCCTGCTCCGCGGTCGGCGCGGGGCTGCCGTCCTGCACGGTGACCTCGAAGCCGCGGCCCTGGAGCTCGTTCCGGACCTCGTCGGCGCTGCGGCCGACGTAGTCGCCCTTGTTGATGAACACCCGGTCCGCGGTCGGCGACGGGGTCGACGACGGCGCGGACTGCGAGGGAGCCGGCCGCGACGAGGACGGTGCCGGGTCGGGTTCGCCCTGACCGCCGAGCGCGAACGCGGCGATCGCGCCGCCGATGAGCAGCACCGCGAGGACCCCGACGAGCCACCAGATCCAGGCGCGCTTCTTCTTCGGTTCCTCGTCCTCCGGCGCTGCCGGTGACCGCGGCGTGCCGGGAGGGCCGGCGACGGCTCCGGCCTGCGTGCCGATGAGCGCGGTCGCCGCGTCGTTGCCCGGACGCTGCGGCGGGTTGAACGCGACGGTGCCCGCGCCGCCGACAGCTGGGACGGCGACGGTCGCTGCGGCGACGTCCCCGCGCCGCAGCGCCTGGGACGCGCGGGCCAGGTTCGCCGCGGTCGCCGGACGGTCCGCCGGCTTCTTGGCGATGCAGGACAGCACGAGTGCCGAGACCGGCTCGGGCACGTCACCGGGCAGCGCGGGCGGCTGCTCGTTGATGTGCGCCATCGCGATCGCGACCTGGGACTCACCGGTGAACGGACGACGCCCGGCCAGGCACTCGTACGCGACGATGCCGAGCGAGTAGATGTCGGTCGACGGCGATGCCGGGTGGCCGCTCGCCTGCTCCGGGGACAGGTACTGGACGGTGCCCATCACCTGGCCCGTCGCGGTGAGCGGGACCTGGTCGGCGATGCGCGCGATGCCGAAGTCGGTGATCTTCACGCGGCCGTCGGGCGTGATGAGCAGGTTCCCGGGCTTGATGTCGCGGTGCACCAGGCCGACGGCGTGCGCGGCCTGCAGGGCGTTCGCCGTCTGGGCGACGATGTCGAGCACCTTGTCGACCGGCAGCGTGTGCTCCCGCTCGATCATGGTGGACAGGGCCTCGCCCGGGACGAGCTCCATCACCAGGTAGGCGCTGCCGTCCTCCTCGCCGTAGTCGAAGACGTTGGCGATCCCCTCGTGGTTGACGAGGGCAGCGTGGCGCGCCTCCGCCCGGAAGCGCTCGAGGAAGCCCGGGTCGCCGAGGTACTCGTCCTTGAGGATCTTGAGTGCGACGGTCCGGCCGATGACGAGGTCGGTCGCCTGCCACACCTCACCCATGCCGCCGATCGCGACCCGCGAGGAGAGCTGGTACCGCCCACCGAAGGTGAGTCCGCTGGTGGGTCTCATTTGTTCAGCACCGCCTCCATGACCTTCTTCGCGACCGGGGCCGCGACCGTGTTGCCGACGCCGGACTGCCCGAGTCCGCCGCCGTTCCCGACGACGACCGCGACGGCCACCTCCGGGTTCTTCGCCGGGGCGAACCCCGTGAACCACAGCGTGTACGGATCACCCGTACCGCCTTCCGCCGTACCCGTCTTGCCGGCGACGTCGACTCCGTCGATCTTCGCATTGGTGCCGGTCCCGCCGCTCACGACGCTCTGCATCGCCTCGGTCAGGTCGGCGGCCTCGGAGCCGGACAGCGGGTCGCTGTACTGCTTCGGCGAGAACGACTCGACCGTCTTCAGGTCGCTCGTGGTGATCGAGTCGACGAGCGAGGGCTGCATGACCTTGCCGCCGTTCGCGATGCCGGCCGACACCATCGCCATCTGCAGCGGCGAGACGCGCACGCTGGCCTGCCCGAACGCGCTCAGCATGAGCTGGGCGGTCGAGTCGACGTCGGGGTACTGGCTCGCGGTGGCGCGCATCGGGACCTCGATCGCGTCACCGAAGCCGTACTCGTCCGCGACGGACTTGATCCGGTCGTACCCGAGCTTCTGGCCGAGCTCGGCGAACGGGATGTTGCACGAGAACTGGATCGCCGTCCGGAGCTTCACCGTGTCGCCACCACCGCAGGAGCCACCCTCGGCGTTGTTGATGTACGAGCTGGTGCCCGGCAGCTGCAGGCGCGACGGGTTCGGGAACTCGGAGTCGAGCGAGTACTTGCCGTCCTTGAGCGCGGCGGAGGCCACGACGAGCTTGAAGACGGAGCCCGGCGTGTACAGGTCGCCGCCGATCGCGCGGTTCTGCAGCGGGGTCGGGGTCTGCTGCAGCAGGGCGTCGTACTGCTGCTTGACCTGCGCGGTGTCGTGCGAGGTCAGGGCGTTCGGGTCGTACGCCGGCTTCGACACCATCGCCAGGATCTTGCCCGTGCTGGGCTGGATCGCGACGACCGCACCGCTGTTCTCGCCGAGAGCGTCGTACGCGGCCTGCTGCACGTCCGGGTCGATGGTGAGGTTGACGTTGTCGCCCTGGACGTCCTGCCCGGTGAGGATCGCGTTGAGGTTCTGGAAGAACGACGCGTCGGAGTTGCCGGAGAGCACGGCGTTCTCGGCGCTCTCGATGCCCGTGTTGCCCTGGCCGATCGTGAAGTAGCCGGTCACGGCGGAGTACAGCGCACCGTTCGTGTACTTGCGCTGGTACTGGTACTGGTCGTCCGAGGGGGTCGACTCGGCGATCGGGCTGCCGTCGACCAGGATCGCGCCGCGCTTGGTCGAGTAGCTGTCCAGGATCGTGCGGGAGTTCCGCGAGTCGGCACGCAGGGTGTCGGCGGCGAAGAACTGGATCGAGGTCGTCGACACGAAGAGCGCGACGAACATGAGCACGATGACGGTCGAGACTCCGCGGAGCTGTCGGTTCACCGGGTGCGCTCCTTCCTGGTCGTCGCACCGCGTCCGGAACGGCCACGGGCGGCGGGGACCGCGCCCTGCTGGACGCGCTGTTCTGCGGGGATCGAGTCGGTCAGTCGCAGCAGCATCGCCGCGATGATCCAGTTCGCGATGAGCGACGAGCCACCCGCGGCCATGAAGGGTGTGGTCAGACCGGTCACCGGGATGATCCGGGTGATGCCGCCGACGACGACGAAGACCTGCAGGGCGATGATGAAGCCGAAGCCGACACCGAGCAGCTTGCCGAAGTCGTCCTGCGCCGTGAAGGCCACGCGGAGGCCCCGCGACGCCAGGACGATGAACAGGGCGAGGATCGCGAAGACGCCGATCAGCCCGAGTTCCTCGCCGAGCGACGCGACGATGTAGTCCGCGTTGGCGACGGGTGTGATGTACGGACGGCCCTGACCGAGGCCGGTGCCCGTGATCCCGCCGTTCGCGAAGCCGAACAGGCCCTGGACGAGCTGGTAGCTGCCCTGGGTCTGTCGGTCGAAGATCGCCTGGTCGAACGGGTCGAGCCACTGCTCGAAGCGACCCCGCACGTAGACCAGGACCGACTGCGCGACGAGGGCACCACCGACGAACAGCCCGAGGCCGATGACGACCCAGCCGAGCCGGGCGGTCGCGACGTAGATCATCACGAGGAACAGGCCGAAGTAGAGCAGCGCCGTGCCGAGGTCGCGCTGGAACACCAGGACGGCCATGGCCGACGCCCACATCACCAGGATCGGGCCGAGGTCACGGGCGCGCGGGAACGTCATGCCCGCGAACTTCTTGCCGACGATGGACAGCGAGTCCCGGGCGGTGACGAGGTACCCGGCGAAGAACAGCGCCATCGTGATCTTCGCGAGCTCGCCGGGCTGGAACGAGAACGGGCCGATGCGGATCCACACGCGGGCGCCCCCGACGTTCGCCCCGATCCCGGGGAGCATCGGGAGGAGCAGCAGCGCGATCGTCGCGAACATGAAGATGTAGCGGTACCGCTGCAGGAACCGGTGGTTGCGGACCGCGACGACGGTGATCGTCGCGAGCACCATCGCGAGCATCGTCCAGACGATCTGCTTCACCCCGATGGCGTCCCAGCCGGTCAGGCCGTTGTGCACGTCGATGCGGTAGATCTCGGCGATGCCGATGCCGTTGAGCACCAGGGCGATGGGCAGCACGAACGGGTCCGCGTGCTTCGCGACGACGCGGAGCACCACGTGCATGACGAGCGCGAGGCCGAGGATCCCGCCGCCGACCCAGAGCACACCGGTGTCGAAGATGCGGCCCTTGGTGCCGAGCTGGACGAGCACCATCGCGCCGGCGCAGATGCCGCACGCGATGACGAGCAGCACGAGCTCGAGGTTCCGGGCGCGGGCCGGCTCCCGCAGCTTGATGGTGATCGCCTGCGTGAAGGACTGCGCGGTCGCGGTGCTCATCGGCCGTCCCCCGGGCTCTCGGACGGCGAGGCGCTGCCGGACGGCGAGGCGCTGCCCGACGGTGACCCGGACCGGGTCGGGGTGGGCGACGGCGACGAATCCGCATCGCCGCCCGTGCCGGCCTGGTCCTGGCCGGTCTCGGCGGCCTTCCGCAGCCGGTCCACGATGTCGCGCGCGTCGGAGAGCGAGGTCGCGTTGATCGTCGACCGCACGTTCTCGCGCGTGTAGTCCGGGAGCGACGTGACCGAGATGTCGGTGTCCTCGTAGACGTCCGACAGCGCGATCGGCCCGATCGACTGCTGCACGCCCTGGTAGATGGCGACCGTGCCGCGGTCGGTGCCGACGTAGTAGTGCGCCTGCGTGATCCGCCAACCGAGGAACACCGCCCCCACGAGGGCTGCGACGGCGACGACGAGCGCGATCGACCAGGCCACGCGACGCCGGATGCGGCGACGGCGGTCCTCGGCGATGAGCTCGGCGAAGTACTGGTCGGACTCGGGCTCGAAGTGGGAGTCCTCCGGCACGGCGCTCACCTTGAGGGGGTGGAGCAGGATCGTGGGGAGGCGGATCGGCTTGCGACCGGTCGACGCCTCGAAGGTCAGGGGTGCCGCGGCGGAACCGACCGTGGTGGCGGCGGCGTCGTCGTCCTCGGGTTCCGTGTCGGTGACGTCCATCACGACGACGGTCACGTTGTCCGGGGCACCGTGGTCGAGCGTCTCCTTGACCAGGCGCTGCGTCACCTGGTTCGCGTCCATGGTCGACGCGAGCGCGTGCCGGATCCGCTCCTCGGCCAGGTACGACGACAGACCGTCCGAGCAGAGCAGCCAGCGGTCGCCGGTCTGGATGTCCATGACGGCGGTGTCGACCTCGGGGGCGGCGTCGACGTCGCCGAGCACGCGCATGAGCACCGAGCGCCGGGGGTGGACGGCGGCTTCCTCCGGCGTGATGCGACCGCTGTCGACGAGTCGCTGCACGAAGGTGTGGTCGGACGTGATCTGCTGCAGTTCGCCGTCGCGCAGGCGGTAGATGCGGGAGTCGCCGATGTGCGCGATGGCGATCTGCTCGCCGACCCGGATGAGTGCGGACACCGTGGTGCCCATGCCGGTGAGTTCCTGGTGCTCGAACACCGTCTCGGTGATGAGCTGGTTCGCGGCGATGAGCGCGGACTGCAGGGCGAACTCGGCGTCGTGCGCGGACGGGAACTCGCGGTCGACCTCGCGGATGCGGCGGATGGCGATCGCGGACGCGACGTCGCCGCCGGCGTGGCCGCCCATGCCGTCCGCGACGGCGAAGAGGTGCGTGCCGGCGTAGCCGGAGTCCTGGTTGTTGGCGCGGATGCGCCCCACGTGGGACACAGCGGCGCTCAGCGTGCGAGCCGTCATGTCCCGGTTACCGCCGCAGCTCGAACGTCGTCGTCCCGATCGTGATCGGCGTCCGTTCCGCGATGGTCACGGGGCCGGTCACCTTCTGACCGTTGACGAACGTGCCGTTCGTGGACTCGAGGTCGGACAGGACCCAGCCCTCGCCGCGGAGGTCGAGGCGGGCGTGGTTGGTCGACGTGTAGTCGTCGCGGATGACGACGTTCGACTCGCTGGAGCGTCCGATGGTGATCGGACCGCCGCCGAGGGGCATCTCCATGCCCTCGCGGGAGCCCTCGGTGATGACGAGGCGCGTCGCGACGCCGGTCGGCGGTGCGGAGCCGGACTGCTGCTGTGTCGGGCCCGCGGGTTGGCCGATCAGCTCCGTGAACGCGCCGGGCGCTGCGGCGGCAGGAGCTGCGGCGGCGGGCACGGTCGGCGTCGTCGGTGCGGACGCCCCGGCCTTCGGGTCGGTCGGGATGGTGCGGACACGTTGGCCGAACAGGTCGCTCCGCAGGGCGAAGACGATGACGAACACGAACAGCCACAGCACCGCGAGGAAGGCGAAGCGCAGGACGAGCAGGGTCAGGCCCGTGGTCATCGCGCACCTCCGTCGTTCTCCGGGATCACCCGGAACACCATACGGGTACGACCGATCTCGATGGTGGAGTCCGGCTCGACGATGGCCTGCTGGAAGCGTTCGCCGTTCAGCTTCGACCCGTTCGTGGACCCGAGGTCGTTGGCCTGCGCGTGCTTGCCGTCCCAGATGATCTCGACGTGCTTCCGACTCGTCCCGGTGTCGGCGACGGTGATGTCCGCGTCGGTGCCGCGCCCGATCACGGTGCGGCCGCGGTGCAGCCGGTGGCGCTGCGATCCGATGTCGAGCACGGCCACCCAGGCGACGTCACGCTGCACCGTCGACGAGTCGACCTGCAGGATGCCGGTGGACAGCGTGCCGTCCTGCTGCAGCGTGATCGAGACCGGTCCGGAGAAGGAGTAGTTCTGGGCCACCGCGTGCTGCTGCACCATCTGCGACAGTTCGTCGATGAGCGGGCGCCCGATGTCGTTCATCCGCGTGTGGTCCGGTGGCGCGAGGCGCACCGTGAACTCGTTCGGGACGAGGATCCGCTCGCGGGAGACCACGGCGGCCTTCGTGTCGAGCTCCCGCCGCAGCGCGCTGGAGATCTCGACGGGCTGCACGCCGGAGCGGAAGGTCTTCGCGAAGGTGCCGTTGACGGCGCGCTCCAACCCTCGCTCGAAGCTGTCCAAGAGGCCCATGTGTCTCCGTGTTCGTCGGTCAGGGACCACTGCATGGTAGTGGGTGGCGCTCGTGCCCGTCTGTGCGTGGTCACGGGCACCCTCTGTCGCGTGCTAGTGTTGCCGGGCTGGCGCGAGTGGCGGAATTGGTAGACGCGCACGGTTCAGGTCCGTGTGCTGGAAACGGCGTGGGGGTTCAAGTCCCCCCTCGCGCACCAGGTATGAGGAACGGCCCCCGGAGGAATCCGGGGGCCGTTCCGCGTTCCGGCGCGACGCTCCCCACGACCGGCCTGGAGGCTCGTCCCACCTCCGTCCGTCGGCCGCAGCCGTGCACGGATCGGGTCCCCCTCGGCGCGTCGACCGGGTCGGCACACCGACCCGGTGGCGACCGCCGGCCTGCCCGTTCTGGGGGTTGCCCCTCCGCTGCCGCTCTCCGCACACTGATCGGCGTCGTACCGGGTCGGGCCGGTGCGCCTGCTCCTGGAGGACCCATGCGGACGTCGTCCGTGACCGCTGCCGTGGTCGCACTCGGGACCGCGCTCGTCGCGGTCGTCACCACCAGCGTCGGGGTCGCCCCCGCGCACGCCGCGCCGTCGTGCCGCGGTGACCGGATCACGGTCGCCGAGCTGTCGGGTGGCTGCGTCGTCGCGTCGGGCTCGGTCGTGCTCCCCGACGGTCGCGTCTTCGCGGTGCCCGACGCCGGCACGACGGTGACCGCGCTGCCCGTGGCGACGACGACCGGTGGTGATCCCGGGGATGCCTCGGTGACGAACACCGGCGCGGCAGGCATCGCCGTGGCGGTCGACGGGCGCTGGTCCGGCGCCCCTGCTGCCGTCCGGCGGGTGCTCGCACTGCGTGAGAGCCGCATCGCCGCCGGGCACGACGCCGGTGCGGGTGCGGCCACGACCGGCACCGGATCGGCCGCCTCGAGCTGCACGGACCGGTCGTACACGCTCCTGGCGTACCGCTGGACGAGGGACGTCCGGTGGTGGTCGAACCCGACGGGAGCGAAGGCGGCGGACCGCGTGGCGATCCGTGCGGGTGCGACGGCGTGGAGCGGACGGCTCGGGACCTGCGGGCGCTCGATCACGTCGAGTGCCGCGAACACCTGGGTCAGCACGACGGCGAGGACCCCCGCGGTCTCGAGCACCGGGGGCTGCGGCGACCCCGACCGTCGGAGCGTCACCGGCTGGGGCTCCCTGCCCGCGGGCACGCTCGCGACCACGTGCGTGTGGTCGCAGGACGGCATCGCGGTCGAGGCGGACCAGCGCTACTCCACCCGGTACGCGTGGTCGTCCACGGCGACGTGCTCCGGGAACCGGTACGACCTGCGCGGCGTCGCGACGCACGAGTGGGGGCACGCGTACGGCCTCGGCCACACCGCAGCCTCGTCGGCCCTCGTCATGAAGCCCGCGGCCGCGCCGTGCGACGTCGCCCAACGCAGCCTCGGGCTCGGGGACGCCCTGGGCATCGACGCCCGGTACTGACGATCGCCACGGGCGCCGGTGCACACCGGCCACCGCCGCCGCCCGACGCGCAGGTCGCGGGACCCTGCACTCTCTAGGATCGACCGCATGACGAGCACGATGCCGGGCTTCGGCTCCGCGCGGATCACCCAGATCGGGTTGCGCGACCGCGTGTACGACCGGGTGCTCGAGGTGCTCATGGGGCACGACGTCGAGCCCGGGATGCGCCTGTCGATCGACGGTCTCGCCCGGACGCTCGGCGTCTCCCCGACCCCGGTGCGCGAGGCCCTCGTGCAGCTCGAGCGGACCGGCCTGGTCACGCGCGAGGCCAACAAGGGGTACCGCGTCGCGCCGCCGCTCGCCGGCGACCAGCTCGAGGCGCTGTTCGACGCGCGGCTCATCGTCGAGAGCGGGGCGGTCGAGCTCGCGGCACGCGGGGACGTGGCCGTGCTGCGGGAGCGGCTCGCTGTGGCGCTCGCCGAGCAGGAGGCCGTGGCCGCCGAGGTCGCCCGGGTCGGTGCCCGCTGTGCGTCCGAGGAGCTGATGGCCCGGTTCTTCCGCTCCGACTGGCGGTTCCACCAGCTCGTGTTCGACGCGACGAGGAACCCCTTCCTCGAGGAGATGTCCGCGATCATCACGACGCGGGTGCACCGCATGCGGCAGATCGTCGAGGGCGGGGACGACGACACCGAGCGGGCGGTCGCCGAGCACCGTGCGGTCCTCGATGCCCTCGCCGTGGACGCGCCCACCGCCGTGGCGGCGATGCGGCACCACATCGACGCGGTGCGGGTGCGCTCCCGGGCCGACGCGTCACACTCCGCCTGACAGAACGGGGTTGCGCTCTGGCTCAGCGCGAGTATCTTTCCTATAGGAAAGAGGTTCAAGGATGAACCGCGTCATGCAAGGGAGCATTCCGTGAGCACACCGCAGGACTGGGTCGAGCAGGACTGGAACCCGGACAGCTGGACCGACCGGACGTGGCCGATCGCCGTCTGCCTGCACGGCTTCGACCGGGTCACCCGGGACGGCGCCGCCTTCCACGACGCCCCCGCCGAGGTGTGGGACGACGTGTTCGCCCAGATCGCCGCAGCGGGGTTCTCGCTCGCCGAGATGGCCGACAGCCACGTCCGACCCGCGGACCTCGAACGGTCCCGGCGCGACGAGCTCTTCGCGGTCGCGGCGGCCCACGGCGTGGGGATCCCGTCGGTGCACCTGCAGCGTCGGAGCGTGATCCAACCCGGGCACGAGGAGGAGAACCTCGCCTACGCCCACCGCACGATCGACGCGGCGGCCGAGTGGGGCATGCAGGTGTTCTCGACCGGACTGCACCAGCCGTTCTCGGAGGCTCAGCAGCGCGCGCTCTGGTTCTGGACGGCTCCCGGGCCGAAGGACCCCGAGGACCCCGACGTGTGGGACGCGGCCGTCCGTCGCCTCCGCGAACTCGGGGAGCACGCGGCGAGCGTCGGCCTGCCGATGGCCCTCGAACTGTACGAGGACACCTACCTCGGCACCGCGGACAGCGCGGTCCGGCTCGTCGAGGAGATCGGGCTCGACACCGTCGGTCTCAACGCCGACGTGGCGAACCTCATCCGTCTGCACCGTCCGGTCGAGGACTGGCGGGAGCTCTTCGCGAAGACGATGCCCCACACGAACTACCTGCACGTGAAGAACTACACGCGCGACGAGGCGGGCGACGGCAGCTGGGCGACGAGTGCGCCGAGCACGATGGAGACCGGGCTCATCAACTACCGCCAGGTCCTCCGGGACGCGGTTGCCGACGGCTTCCGCGGGATCGTCATGACCGAGCAGTACGGCGGGGACAGCCTCGGCGTCTGCGCCACCAACCAGCAGTACATCCGGTCGGTGCTCGCCACGACGAGCATCGGCACGAAGCACGGAGGAGCAGTCCGATGAGCACCCTCGACATCGCCGTCGTCGGGTCCGGGTACATGGGCGGCGGGATCGCCCAGGTCCTCGCCCTCGCCGGTCACACCGTCCGCATCGCCGACGTCTCGGCCGAGATCGCGCAGCAGAACCTCGAGCGGCTGATCCGGGAGACGGGCCAGTTCGTCGCCGACGGCTTGTTCCCACACGACGCCGTCGAGCGGGTCACCGCGCACCTCAGTGCCGCCGAGTCGATCGAGGCCGCCGTCGCGGACGCCGACTTCATCGAGGAGGCGGTCCCCGAGAAGCTCGCGATCAAGCACGAGACCCTGCGTCGGATCAGCGCCGCCGCCCGACCCGACGCCGTCATCGGCTCGAACACGTCGACGATCCTCATCGAGAGCCTCGCCGAGGCCGTCACCGGTCCGGAGCGCTTCCTCGGGGTGCACTTCTCGAACCCGGCGCCGTTCATCCCCGGTGTCGAGCTCATCCCGCACCCCACCACCGGCGAGCACGCCGTCACCGTCGGCGAAGCAGTCGTCGCGGCGACCGGCAAGCAGTCCGCACGGGTGCAGGACTCGACCGGGTTCGTGTTGAACCGCCTGCAGTACGCCCTGTTCGAGGAAGCATCGAAGATCGCGGACGAGGGCATCGCCAGCCCCGACGACATCGACACGATCGTCCGGACGACCTTCGGGTTCCGCCTGCCCTTCTTCGGCCCGTTCGCGATCGCGGACATGGCGGGACTCGACGTCTACGCGTTCTGCTTCGAGTCGCTGCAGACCCGCTGGCCCGAGCGCTTCGCCACCCCGCCGACGCTGCAGCAGCACGTCGACGCCGGCGAGCTCGGCACGAAGACCGGATCGGGCTACCTCGACGTGCCCGCCGACCGCACGCCGGAGCTCGTCGCGTACCGGAACAAGGCCTACGTCGCCATGCAGGAGCTCCTCGACGAGCTCGGCCCGGCCCCGATCCACTGAAGGAGCGCACGATGCGCAACGAGCAGCAGACCGTCGTCCTCACCGGCGCAGCGTCGCCGCGCGGCATCGGCCGTGCGACCGCCCACCACCTGGCCGAGCAGGGCTGGAACGTGGGGATCGTCGACCTCGACCAGGCCGCGAGCGAGGCCGTCGCCGCCGAGCTCCGCGAGCAGCACGGCGTGCAGGCCGTCGGCGCGGGCGCGGACGTCGCCGACGAGGCCGCCGTCCGGGCCGCCTTCGACACCATCGAGGCCGGGCTCCCGCCGATCGCGGCACTCGTGAACCTCGCGGGTGTCTCGTCGGCGCACGCCTACCTCGACCTGCCCGAGGGGGAGTGGCACCGGGTGCTGAGCATCAACCTCGACGGGGTGCACTTCGCCGGTCTCCGGGCAGCCGAGTCGATGGTGCGGAACGGGTACGGCCGCATCGTCAACCTGTCGTCGGTCTCCGCGCAGCGCGGCGGCGGGACGTTCAGCAAGACGCCGTACTCGGTCGCGAAGGCCGGCGTGATCGGCCTCACCCGCGGGATGGCCCGCGAGCTCGGGCAGCACGGCGTGACGGTGAACGCCATCGCGCCCGGCCCGATCGACACCGACATCATGGGCGGCACTCTCTCCGAGGAGCGCAAGGCCGAGATGGCTGCCGACGGTGTCCTGCCGCGCATCGGCACGCCGCGGGACGTCGCCGCCGCGGTCGCCTACCTCGTCAGCGCCGACGCCGGGTTCGTGACGGGTCAGACCCTGAACGTCGACGGCGGCCTCTACATGCACTGAACCCGACGGCACGCACCGGAGCCGACGGCTCCGACCACCAGAACGACCACTCATGATCGCGAAGGAGCGATTCGTGTCCGCAAGCAGCCCCGCCCTGGGGTCCACCCACGACCCGGCACTGAGGTCCGCGATCGCCAAGGCGACCAAGCACCTCATGCCGATGCTGGTCATCCTGTACTTCGTCGCCTTCCTCGACCGCACCAACGTCGGCTTCGCCGAGGAGGCCCTGAGCGTCGACCGGAACATCTCCGACGCGGCCTTCGCCCTCGGCGCCGGCATCTTCTTCATCGGCTACGCGATCTTCGAGATCCCGTCCAACCTGCTGCTCAAGCGCTTCGGGGCGCGCTTCTGGCTCGCCCGGATCGCCGTCACGTGGGGCATCGTCGCCGCACTGTTCTCGTTCACGACGAACGACACGATGTTCATCGTCCTGCGCTTCCTGCTCGGTGTGACCGAGGCGGGACTCTTCCCGGGCGTGATCATGTACCTGTCCGAGTGGTTCCCGAACAAGGTCCGCGTGCGGATGTTCGCGATCTTCTACCTCGCGCAGCCGTTCTCGCAGATGATCGGCGCACCGCTGTCCGGCGGGCTCATCAGCGTCGGTGACCAGGTCACCCCGTTCCACGGCTGGCAGGTCATGTTCTTCGGCGAGGGCATCCTCGCGGTGCTGGCCGGCGTCGCGGCGCTGTTCTTCCTGACGAACAGCCCGCAGCAGGCGAAGTGGCTGGAACCGGGGGAGAAGCAGTCGCTCACCGCGGCGATGGACCGTGAGGACACCGCCCGCAACGAGGACGGCCCGAAGGGCATCTGGAAGGCGATGGCGAGCGGCCGCGTCTGGTACTTCACGATCATCTACTTCTGCCTGCAGGTCGCCGTGTACGGCACGACGTTCTACCTGCCGCAGCAGGTGTCGTCGCTGCTCGGGCAGGACGTCGGCTGGCAGGTCGGCCTCGTCGCGGCGATCCCGTGGCTCGTCGGCCTGGTCGCCTGCTACCTCGTCGGGTCGAAGGCCGACACCGTGGGTCGTCGCCGCCGCTGGGGGACGATGTTCTACATCACGACCGGACTGTCGATCCTCGGGTCGGCGTGGGCGGGTGCGAACGGCCAGCCGGTCCTCGGCATCCTGTTCATCACCCTCGCCGTCGCGAGCTTCCTGGCGGTCGGCCCGATCACCTGGGCCTACCCGACGGCGTTCCTCACCGGTGCGGCGGCGGCCGCGGGCATCGGCCTGATCAACTCGCTCGGCAACCTCGGTGGTTTCGTCGCCCCGATCATGCGCACCGCGATCAACGAGGCGGTCCCGACCGACAGCGGGGCCTTCGGCATCGTGTCGCTCGGCGTCCTGGCGTTCGTCGCCGCCGTGATGATCTCCTGCACCAGGTTCTTCCGGGGCGCGAAGGCCGACGAGCTGCTCGACACCTCGCACGTGGCCACCACCTCGACGAAGGGGACGACGCGATGACCCGGTTGTACAACGACCCGGCAGCCTTCGCCGACGAGGCCACCGACGGCTTCGTCGCGGCGAACGAACGATGGGTCCGCAGGGTGCACGGCGGTGTCGCCCGCGCGACCACCAGTCCGGACGGCACGGTCGCCGTCGTGATCGGCGGCGGCTCGGGGCACTACCCGGCGTTCGGCGGTCTCGTCGGGCACGGGCTGGCCGCCGGCGCGGCGATGGGGAACCTGTTCGCCAGCCCGTCCGCGCAGCAGGTCGCCGCGGTCTGCCGTGCCGCCGAGCACGGTGGCGGTGTGCTGCTCAGCTACGGCAACTACGCCGGCGACGTGCTGAACTTCGACGCCGCGGCCCGCACGCTCGAGGACGAGGGCATCCCCGTCCGCACGGTCCGGGTGACCGACGACGTCGTGTCCGCCCCGGCCGGTTCCGAGGCCGACCGGCGCGGGATCGCGGGCGACCTCTGCGTGTTCAAGGTCGCCGGGGCCGCGGCCGAGCAGGGGCGCCCGCTCGACGACGTCACCGCCGTGGCGGCCCGCGCGAACGACCGGACCCGGAGCTTCGGCGTCGCGTTCTCGGGCTGCTCGCTGCCCGGTGCCGAGGAGCCCCTGTTCGAGGTGCCCGAGGGACGGATGGCGATCGGCATGGGCATCCACGGTGAACGCGGCATCGACGAGACCGACGTGCCGAGCGCCGACGGTCTGGCGGCGCTGCTCGTCGAGCGGCTGCTCGACGAGGTGCCCGCGGGCGTCACGGTCGAGGGCGCCCGGGTGGTCCCGGTGCTCAACGGGCTCGGCAGCGTGAAGTACGAGGAGCTCTTCGTCGTCTACGGCTCGGTGCAGCGACGGCTCCGGGACGCCGGTGTCGTGATCGTGGAGCCGGAGGTGGGCGAGCTCGTCACGAGCTTCGACATGGCCGGGGTCTCGCTGACGCTGTTCTGGCTCGACGACGAGCTCGAGGAGCTGTGGTCGGCACCCGCGGACACGCCCGCCGTCCGCAAGGGCGGGGCGGTCCCGCAGGAGCGGGTCGCCGAGGACGTGGTCGCCGCCGACGAGGAGGGCATCGTGATCGGTCCGGCGGGCGACGACTCGCGTGCCGCGGCCGGTCGCATCGCAGCGGGCATCAGCGCCGTGCGCGCGGTGCTCGACGACCACGCCGACGAACTGGGCCGCATCGACCAGGTCGCTGGGGACGGCGACCACGGCATCGGGATGCAGCGCGGCTCGCACGCGGCGGACACCGCCGCCGCGGACGCGCGCGCCCGGGGTGCGGGCGCGGGGACGCTCCTGCGGGTCGCGGGGGACGCCTGGTCCGACCGGGCAGGCGGGACGTCCGGTGCGATCTGGGGTGCCGCCCTGGAGGCGCTGGGTCGCGTCGTCGGGGACGACGCGCGTCCGACGTCGGCGACGGTCGCGGACGCGGTGCGGGCCGCCACCGAGGCGGTGCTGGCCTTCGGGGCGGTGCCCGGCGACAAGACGATGGTGGACGCCCTCGTCCCCTTCGACGAGGAACTGCGGCGCCGGCTCGAGGCCGGCGATGCCCTGGGCGCCGCGTGGCGGACGGCGGTGGACGCCGCCCGCCGGGCAGCGGACGCGAGCGCGGACCTGCTGCCGCGGAAGGGCCGCGCGCGGACGCACGCGGAACAGGCCGTCGGGACCCCCGACCCGGGCGCGGTGTCCTTCGCGCTCGTCGTCGAGACCCTGACGGCGACGATCGACGAGGAAGGAGTGGACGCATGACGCTACGACTGGTGGTGGGCTCGGACGACGCGGGCTTCGACTACAAGGAGGTCATCAAGCGGGACCTCGAGGCCGACGACCGCGTGGCCAGCGTGGTCGACGTGGGCGTCGACGCGGACGGCCACACGGCGTACCCGCACGTCGCCGTCGACGCCGCCCGGATGGTCGCGGACGGTGAGGCCGACCGGGCGATCCTGGTCTGCGGCACCGGGCTCGGGGTCGCGATCAGCGCGAACAAGGTCCCCGGCATCCGGGCCGTCACGGCGCACGACTCGTTCAGCGTCGAGCGGTCGGTGCTGTCGAACGACGCGCAGGTGCTCTGCATGGGCCAGCGCGTGATCGGTGTCGAGGTCGCCCGGCGCATGGCGAAGGAGTGGCTCGGGTACACGTTCGACCCGTCGAGCGCGAGCGCGGAGAAGGTCGCCGCGATCTGCGAGTACGACGGCTCCGCGCCGGTCGGTACCGACGCCCCTGGGGACGGGACGGACCCGGGCGCATGACGATCGTCGGGGTGTCGCTGAAGATGTACTTCTCGCACGCGCAGACGCTCTCGTGGGCGAGCGCGGTGGCGGACGTCGCCCGGCGGCACCCCGCGGTCGCCGCCGGCGCGGTGGAGCTCTTCGTCGCGCCGACCTTCCCCGCGCTCGTCCCGGTGCGCGAGCTGCTCGCCGGGTCGGGCATCCGGCTCGCGGCCCAGGACCTGTCGGCGTCGGACGAGGGCGCGTCCACCGGCGAGGTGTCCGGCGCCGAGCTCCGCGAGATCGGCGTCGACCTCGTCGAGATCGGGCACGCCGAGCGGCGCTCCCGGTTCCACGAGACGGACGAGGTCGTCGCGCGCAAGGTGCACGCGGCCTTCCGGCACCACCTCGAACCGCTGGTGTGCGTCGGTGAGGCCGTCCGCGCCTCCCGTGCGGAGGCCGTGGCGGAGGTCACCGGGCAGCTCGACCGGGCGCTGGCGGTGGCCGCGGCGGCCGGGACGACCGGACGGGTCACCGTGGCGTACGAGCCCGTGTGGGCGATCGGCGCCGCCGAGCCGGCGCCGCACGAGCACGTCGTCGGGGTCCTCGAGGGGATCGAGCAGTCCCTGGCGGCCCGGCCGGCGTTCGCCGGGTCGCGGGTGGTCTACGGGGGCAGCGCCGGACCCGGGCTGCTCACCCGGGGACGCGGGCGGATCAGCGGACTGTTCCTCGGGCGCTTCGCGCACGATCCCGCGGCGGTCGGTGCGGTGCTCGACGAGGCGGCGGCCCTGGCGTCCTGACCGGGTCGCCGGTCACCCCTCCCGGGCGCCCGCCAGGCCGTGGTCGTGCGCGTAGACCACGAGCTGCACCCGGTCGCGGAGCTCGAGCTTGCCGAGGATGCTCGAGATCTGCGACTTGACGGTCGACTCGGTGACGAACTCCTTCGCCGCGATCTCGGCGTTCGAGAGCCCTCGGGACGCCCACCCGAAGACGATGCGCTCCCGGTCCGTCAGGGTCTGGAACGCCTCGGGCTGGGGAACAGGGGCTCGGTCGACGTCGGCGCCGAACAGCTGCGACAGGTCGTTCGGGGCGATCACCGAGCTGCCCTCGTGCACGGCCCGCACCGCGGCGAACAGGAACGGCGGTGTCGTGTCCTTGAGCAGGAACCCGCTCGCACCGAGCCGGATCGCGGTGGCGGCAGCGGGGTCGAGGCCGAACGTCGTGAGCACCACCACGCGGGGGAGCGGCCCCGGGACGGCGCCGGAGAACAGCTGGCGGACCGTCTCGACGCCGTCCATCCCGGCCATGCGCATGTCGAGCAGGACGACGTCGGGCCGCAGCTCCCGGACACGGTCGAGGGCCTCGGCGCCGTCCGAGGCCTCGCCCACCACCTGCATGTCGGGCTGCGCGTCGAGCACCACACGCAGGCCCGCCCGGAAGAGCGCCTGGTCGTCGGTGAGCAGGATGCGGATCGGGTCGGTCATCGGGTCGTCCCCCCTCGGACGTCGAACGGGATGCGGGCGCGCGCGACGAACACGGCGTCCAGCACGGCGGCGTCGAACGACCCGCCGATCGTGGTCAGTCGGGTCTGCATGCCGGTCAGGCCCCGGCCGGAGCCACGGGTCGACGTGACCGTCGGCTGCTCGGCGGTGGCGGTCGGCTGTCCTGCGGTCGCGGTCGCGGTCGCGGTCGCGCGGACGGGGACGGCGCCGGTGGCCGCCGCGGCGAGCTCCTCGAGCCCGAGCCCGGGACCGACCGGCAGCGCGTCCGACGGGACGGCGTTCTCCACCTCGAGCACGAGGTCGGCGGACCGCCAGGTCTCCCGGACCTCGACGGCACCGCCCGGCGACCCGTGCCGGAGGGCGTTCGTGAGCATCTCCTGCAGGACCCGGCGGGCAGCCGTGCCGTGCACCGCGCCGAGCGGTCGGGCGACACCGCGCACGGCGTGCTCGACGTCCACCCCGGCGTCGCGGATGCCGCGGACGATCTCCTCGAAGGACGTCGGGTCGCTCGCGGTGTCCGACCCGTCGATGTGCCCGAGGACCTGTCGCACCTCGACCAGGGAGCTCCGGGCGGTGCTGGCGATGGTGGCGCTGACCTCGCGGATCCGCGCCTCGTCGTCGAGGAAGGGCACCGAGTCCGCCTGCGCGATGATGACCGCGAGCGAGTGGCCGACGACGTCGTGCACGTCGCGGGCGATGTCTGCACGGATGCGTTCCGCCTCGGCCTCGTCGACCGCGCGCGTGGCCACGGCCTCGGCACGGTTGGCCACGGCCTCCGCCCGGCTGGCGGCCGCCTCGGCGTCGGCACGCCGGACGGCCTCGGCGTTCTGCGACCGGATCGCCCGACCGGCGAGACCAGCCGCCCAGAAGGAGAGCAGGACGAGTGCCGGGGCGGCCAGGACGAGGACGACCTGGTCACGCGGCCCGTTCAGCAGCAGTGCGTAGCGGTAACCGGTCGTGGAAAGGTACATCGACGCCGAAGCCCCGGCGACCACGGCGAGCAGACCGGCCAGCACGGCCTCGAACCGCGTCCCGACGACGGCGACGGTGCCGATGACGACGGCGATGGCGAGGTCGACCAACGACGGTCGCTCGCCGCCGGCCACCTGCACCGCGCCCAGGGCGACGGTCGCGGTCATCGCCGCGCTCGGCGAGAGGCGGCGGACGGCGATGGCGACGGTGGCGATCGCGACGGCGAGGGGGCTGGCGTGCTCGAGCTCGACGTCGATCGGGGCGGCGGACACCAGCGCGGCGAGGCCCGCCCAGAGGAGGTCGACGACGACCGACCGGGTCCGCATCGGCCGGAGGAACGTGCGCCGGTCCGTCACGGCTCGATCATCGCACGACGCGGGCTCACGGCACGGGGGACATCGCGACGAGGGCCACCGCGGTGACGACGATGATCGCCGCGCAGGTGGCGAGGGTGGCGATCACGTGCTTGGTCGAGCTCTCCATGCCACCGAGCCTGTCGGTCGACCCGGTCGTCGGACATCGTGCGGAGGGACGAACGGGGTCGTCCTGCAGGACGAACCCGTCAGATCGTCAGTTGTCCCAGCACGCGGTGCCCGATCGACACCGACTCCCCGCTGACGACCGAGCGCGGGGACGACAGGAACGCGACGAGGTCGGCGATCTGCTGCGGGCTGGACTCGCCACCGGCCCCGGGCTGCACCGTCCTGGCGGGATCGTCCGTCACCGCACCGGGGTTCACCACGTTCACGGTGACCCCCGTGCCGACGGACTGGTCGGCCAGGTTCCCCGCGATGATGCTCGTCGCCGCGTTCCGGAGCGAGGTCGTGACGTTGCCGGACAGGTAGGCGTTCTGCCCGCTCACCACCACCACGCGGCCGAAGCCCGCCTCGCGCTGCACGGGCAGCACGGCGTTCGCGACCCGGAGGAAGCCCAGTGCCTTGCCGTCGATCGCCGCGGCGACCTGATCGGGGTCCGACGCACGCTCCGGGTCGAGGGTCCCGGCCGCCGGCGCGGCGGCGACGACGAGGATGTCGATGCGTCCGTGCTGGTCGAGGACGCGGGCGACCCCGGCGTCCACCGACTCCTGCGACGCGGTGTCCATCGCCACGGCGTCGTCCCCGTCGGCGTTCCGCGACGCGACGACGACCCGGGCGCCCTCGCGACGCAGGGTCTCGGCGACGACGGAGCCGATGTACCCCCGTCCGCCGACGACGAGGGCGACACGGCCGGTGAGTTCGAGGTCCATGCGCCACACGCTAGGCCGATCACCCGCGCCCGGACCGGGGGCAGCGGGACGTCGTCCGCGCGATCCGGCCAACGGACCCGCGCGATCCGTCCACCCCGGACGCCCGCCCAGTCACCCGAGCGGAGCGTCGGCCACGACGACGGACCCCGCCGCGCCGCCGCGCACCACGACGACGTGACGACCATCGAGACAGGAGAACGAGTTGTACTTCCACAAGCAGGAGCTCCAGTTCAAGGCCACCCCCGACAAGCCCGACGCGGTGTACGCGCGCAAGCTGCAGGAGGTGCTCGGGGGTCAGTACGGCGAGATCTCCGTCGCCCTGCAGTACCAGTTCCAGGCGTGGAACATGCACATCCCGGGCAAGTACCGCGACATGGTGTTCGGCATCGGGGCCGAGGAGATGGGCCACGTCGAGATGCTCGCGACGATGATCGCGCAGCTGCTCGAGAAGAGCCCGCTCGGCATCACCGAGGACGCGCTGCAGGACGACCCGACCGTGGCCGCGATCGTCGGCGGCACCGACGTACAGCACGCCATCGTCGCGGGTGCAGGCGCCCGTCCGGTCGACAGCAACGGCAACCCCTGGCAGGGTTCCTACATCACCGCGTCGGGCAACCTGCTCGCGGACTTCACGGCCAACGAGAACGCCGAGATGCAGGGCCGTGTCCAGGCTGCCCGGCTCTACCACATGACCGATGACCACGGCGTGCGGGACCTGCTGTCGTTCCTCATCGCCCGCGACACCATGCACCAGAACATGTGGGCGACCGCCGCAGCCGAGCTCCGCGAGCAGGGCGTCGAGGGCTTCCCGGTGCCGAGCAACTTCCCGCAGTCGAAGGAGCACACCGAGTTCAGCTACCAGTACCTCAACTTCTCGGACGGCAAGGAGGCCGGCGACGGCCCCTGGGCGAGCGGCCCGTCGTTCGACGGCAAGGGCGAGTACTCGTACCACGACGGCCCCACGTCGTCGGTGCCGATGCCGCCGCCCACGCACCCGGACGTGCGGTTCTACGGCACGACGGAGCTGCCGAACGTGGTCGAGAAGACCGCCGGGCTCGTGCAGGACACGCTCAACAAGGAGTGACGGTCCGCCGGTCGCGCGGCCTCACCACCCGACGCGACCGGGAGACGGACGGGAGGCGCGGTGCCAGCCGGTACCGCGCCTCCCGTCCGTCACGTGGTCACGCCGTCACGACTCCACGCCCACCGTCGCCAGCGCGGCGGTGTCGTCGTCGCGCGGTGCGCGCGGTGGCTCGAAGATGCCGGACCAGAGGCGCGTCGCGCTCCAGAGTGCGATGAGCGCGACCGTGCCGGCAACCGCGGCGAGCCAGGGGACGAGCGGGACCTGTGCCCACGCGCCGGGCGCGACCAGCCAGGTGAGGAAGTTCCCCGCCGTGCTGCCGGCCGCGCCGAGGAGCACGGCCACCCGACGGTCCAGGCTCGTCGCGACCAGCGCTCCCGTCACGACCGCGACGGCGAGGAAGGCGTTGATGATCGTCGTCACCGCACGCCCCCGGACTACTCGGCGGAATCGCTGCCGACCACGAGCTGCTGCGCCCCGCCACCGGTGGTGACGTCGATCTTCCGGGGCTTCGCGGACTCCTTGACCGGGATCGTGACGCTCAGCACGCCGTTGTCGTAGGCGGCACTGATGCGCGCGGTGTCGAGGTGGTCACCGAGCGTCAGCTGCCGGACGAACGTGCCCGGCTGGCGCTCACGGGTGAGCCACTGCGAGCCCTCCGGGGCACCGAGCGTGCGCTCGGCGCGGATGGTGAGCACCGAACCGTCGACGTCGACGTCGACCGAACCCGGGTCGATGCCCGGCAGGTCGACGTCGAGGACGTAGTGGTCGCCGGTCCGGTACAGGTCCATCGGCATCGAGCGGGGAGCACCGGCGCCGGCACCGAGCAGGGAGCCGGCGAGTCGGTCGAGCTCGCGGAACGGGTCGAACTGCATCGTCACCGAGATCAACTCCTTCGTCCTTGTTGAGTCCCTTCGACTCAACTGCGTCATGTTCTAGCACTCTCCCCTCAGGAGTGCCAAGAGAACGCTCGGAGGGCGCTGGGAGCACCGGGTCGCCGACGATCAGTGGTCGCCGCGGTGCGCGATCTCGCGGTGGAGGTGCTCGAGTGCGGGGAGCGCTGCGGCCAGCGCGGTTCGGTCCTCGGGGGACAGCCGGTCGAGCGCCTCGACGAGCACGGCGGTCGACGCCTCGTCGTAGGCGGCGAGCCGTTCCTCGGCCAGGGGTGTCAGGCGGAGTTCGGTCCGGCGTCCGTCACCCGCTGCCAGTCGTCGCTCGAGGAGCCCGGCGGTCTCCATCGCCGACACGAGGTTGCTCACCGTCGAGCGAGCGAGTCCGAGCCGACCGGCGAGGGCCGAGGGCGTGGTCGTGGTCCCCGTCAGGGCCCGCATCACCTCGACCTGGGCGTCGGGCAGGTCCGGCAGGTCGGCGACCTCGCGCGACGTGCGGAGGAGGGCGCGTCGGAACGGGCCGATGCGGTCGCTCAGCCTGCGCGCGACCTGCGTCGTGCCGCCCGGTCCGTCCGTACCCTGCACACACGGCAACCTAGCAGCGAGGTTTGTTTGCAACAAAACCAGTTCGGTAGCAAACTCGACGCATGACCACGCAGACCTCCGTCGAGCACCCCGAACCGCCCCAGGACCTCACCGGCATCGTCGGCCACCGGTTCGTCTACACGTACGCCAACGGCTGGCAGTACGAGATGTACGTCAAGAACGCGACGACCATCGACTACCGCATCCACACCGGCCACGTCGGCGGCCGCTGGGTGAAGGACCAGACCGTCGACCTCGTCGCCCTCGCCCCCGGCGTCTACAAGGTGTCCTGGAACGAGCCGACCGGTACCAGCGTCGTCGTCAACGTCGTTCCGGAGCAGCGCGTCCTGCACGGCACGATCTTCTTCCCGCGCTGGATCGAGCTCGACGGGCAGAAGACCGTGCTGTTCCAGAACGACCACCTGGACGAGATGCACCGCTTCCGCGACGAGGGTCCGACCTACCCGATCTACGTCGTGCCGGAGTTCGCGCACATCACCCTGTTCGAGCACGTCGGTGCGGACGACGAGACCGTGATCGACACCGCTCCCGGTGACCTGCCGGCCGGCTGGGCGGACCGGACGAACTGATGTCCGTCGTGCCGCTGCGGGGCGCCGATCCCCGCACCACCCCGACCACGCTCGACCACCACGGTCGGACGGTCCGCGGCTGGCAGTGGGAGCCGCAGGACGGTGCGGCCGCGGATGCGCCCGTCGTACTGCTCGTGCACGGCTTCAGCGACAGTGCGCTCGGCGGGCACCAGCTGTTCGTGCAGACCGCGCGGCACCTGGTCGCCCGAGGCGCGGTCGTCCGCAGCCACGACCGACTCGGACAGGGCGTCAGTGACGGGGAGTTCGCGGACATCACCATCCGTGACGAGGTGGAGCAGGTCGTCACGATGATCCGCGCCGCCGACCGTGGGCAGGGCGTGCACGTCGTCGCGCACAGCCTGGGGGCCGTCGAGTCGGCGCTCGCCGCTGCGCGGGAGCCCTCGCTCGTCCAGACGCTCACGCTGTGGTCGCCCGCCGGCGTCGTCGTGGACGACATCACGGAGCACGACGTGATCCAGGGGCAGCCGCTCGCCCCGGTGCGCGAGCGCGGCTGGTTCGACTTCGGCGGGATGCCCCTCGGTGGCGCGTTCATCGCCGACGTGCAGGACGACCTCGACGTGTACGGGCCGGTGTCGGGCTACGGCGGACCGGTCGACGTGGTGCACGGCAGCGAGGACGCGATCGTACCGGTGTCGTACGGTCGCCGGTACGCCGACCTCCTGCCGGGTGCGCGACTCACGGTCGTCGACGGTGCGGACCACGCCTGGTCCTCGGTGCCCTTCCGCGAGCGGCTCCTGGCGCTGCTGGACGAGCGGCTCGGCCTGCGCTGACGCCACCGTCCCGCACGACGCGACGTCGGCGGCAACTCGCAGCGGTACAGCGCTGCGAGCGACCGCCGACGTTGCGTTCCGTGATCCGCGCCGGGCCAGGCCGGACGGAGCCGGTCCGGGGTCAGCTCACCTGACCGGAACGGGCTCCCGACCACAGGTCGACGTCGAGCACGCCGACCGAGTGCTCGTCGATGCGGCGCAGCTCGTCGTCCGTGAAGGACAGGTTGCCGAGCGCCGCGACGTTCTGCTCGAGCTGCTCGACGCGCGACGCCCCGATGACGAGCGAGGTCACCCGCTCGTCGCGCAGTGCCCACGCGAGTGCGAGCTGCGCGAGGCTCTGCCCGCGGTCGGACGCGATGTCGTTCAACGCCCGCAGGTGTCCGACGACCTCGTCCGTCAGGGACCCGGCGTCGAGGGACTTCCCGGCGGCGGCGCGCGAGTCCTCCGGCACGCCGTCGAGGTACCGCCCGGTGAGCAGGCCCTGCGCGAGCGCGGTGAAGCCGATCACGCCGAAGCCCAGGTCGCCCGCGGCGTCGAGCAGGCCCTCGTCCTGGATCCAGCGGTTGAGCATCGAGTAGGAGGGCTGGTGGATGAGGAGCGGCGTGCCCAGGTCGCGGAGGATCTCGGCGGCCTGTCGGGAGCGCTCCGCGTCGTAGGACGAGATCCCGACGTAGAGCGCCTTGCCCTGCTGGACCGCGGTGTGGAGTGCGCCCATGGTCTCCTCGAGCGGGGTCGAGGCGTCGAGGCGGTGCGAGTAGAAGACGTCGACGTAGTCCAGGCCCATCCGCTCGAGCGACTGGTCGAGCGAGGCGAGCACGTACTTCCGCGAGCCGCCGCCCTGCCCGTACGGCCCGGGCCACATGTCCCAGCCCGCCTTCGTCGAGATCACCATCTCGTCGCGGTAGGGACGGAAGTCCTCCCGCATCAGCCGACCGAAGTTCACCTCGGCGGCGCCGTAGGGCGGGCCGTAGTTGTTCGCGAGGTCGTGGTGCGTGATGCCGAGGTCGAACGCCCGGCGGCTGATCGCCCGCTGCGTCTCGAAGGGCTTGTCGTCGCCGAAGTTGTGCCAGTAGCCCAGCGAGAGCAGTGGCAGGTCGAGGCCGGAGCGGCCGGTCCGGCGGTAGGGCATGGAGTCGTAGCGGTCGTCCGCGGCGATGTAGGACATGGGACCCATCCTGGCCTCGCCCGGTCGAGTGCCGCGCGAACCGTACAGAACGCGAAAGGTTCGTTGCACTGATCGTTCGCGTCGTGAAACAGTTCAGTCGTCCGACCAGGACGGCAACGACGTAGGAAGGCGGGATCAGTCATGCACAGCACGTACTCCGGGATGCCGCGCACCACACGGATGTCCGCGACCCACACGCGGGTCGGCCTGACCGACCCCGCCGTGATCGACGCCTGGGTGTCCCGGCGCATCCAGGACCCGTCGCTCCTGTCGACGCGCAGCGAACCGTCGTACGCTGACTTCTTCACGGCGCCCACCGCGTAGCCACCCGCTCCGACCGGATCCGCCCGACAGAGAGACCCCACCAGCCGATGCCCCTGACCGTCGTCCGCCGTGAGCACGTCCACCTCTACGCCAGGGAGCCGCGGTCGAAGGCCGCGAAGGTCGCCGTCGACGCGCTCCTGCGTCTGCAGCACGTCGAGGAGCAGCAGCTCGAGCAGGCCCGCACCGAGAGCGGCCTGACGAAGAACGAGTTCCTGACGGTGCGGTACATGCTGCAGGCGCACCGGGACGGTCGGGCGATGGGCCCGAAGGACCTCGCCGTCATGCTCAACGTCTCGAACGCGTCGGTCACGAAGATCGTCGACGGGCTCGCGGCGAAGGGCGACATCGTCCGCGTCCCGCACCCCACCGACCGACGGGCGCAGGTGCTCGAGCCGACGGTGCAGGCCGCCGAGAAGATCGACTCGTCGTACGCCCGGTTCCACGAGGCCGTGGTCGGCGTGATGGACCACCTGTCGAGCGAGGACAACGAGGTGCTCGCGCGCTGCCTGTCGCAGATCACCGATGCCCTCGCGGTCGGGACCCCGACACCCGTCGACGAGTACACGGTCGACCCCGACGGCGCTGCGGAGCCGAACGACTCCTAGCGGCGACCGCAGGGTGGTGCGAAAACCTTCCAGCGGTAAGTTGGGGGGATGACGCACGAGGTCGACGAGGACGGCGCGACCCCGCCCCGGCGCGGCGGGTACCGCAAGGGCGCCGAACGCCGTGCGCAGATCCTCGACGAGATGATCCGCATGGTCGCGGCGCAGGGCGTCGACGCGTCGTCGCTCCGCTCGGTCGCCGACGCGCTCGGGATCACCCACGCGGCGCTCCGGCACTACTTCCCGAGCCGCGACGAACTGCTGCTCGCCGTCTACCGCGAGCACGAGGTGCGTGAGCAGGACGCCCCGGACCGCCTGCGGTCCGCGATCGGCGACATGCGGGAGAGCGCGTCGCGGAACCGCGCGGTCCCCGGGCTCGTGCAGCTCTACACGACGCTCGCGGCCGACGCCGTGCAGGAGGGGCACCCCGCAACGCGCGACTTCATGCGCGAGCGCTTCACCCGGCTCCGCGCCGACCTCGCCGAGCTGATCGCCGCGGACCAGGCCGCCGGACGGATCCGGGCCGACCTGGACCCGGTCGACCTGGCCAGCCTCGGCATCGCCGCGTCCGACGGCCTGCAGGTGCAGTGGCTGCTCGACCCGGAGGCGGTCGACGGCGAGCGGGTGCTCCGCCTGCTCGAGTCGATCATCCCCGCAGCCGAGGACTGACGCCGGTCCCGGCGACGCGACCACGGCTCCGTCTCGACGCGTGGCGGACGGGAGGCGCGGCGCGGTGCCGCCACGAGCCTCCCGTCCGCCGCCCGGTCGCGACTACGGCGTCGACGCGCCGTCCGCGATGTTCGCGGTGACCGCGTCGATGTACGCAGCGCGCTCCGCGCGCGTCTGGGGGCGACCCGGCACACCGGGCCGTTCCTCCCACGGGCGCGGGCCGGACTCGTGCCGGTACGCGACGCCGAGCGCGTCGAGCCGGGCGAGGTGGTGCGTCAACCGCTGCCGGAACTCCTCGATGTCGCGAGGGCGGGCGACGTCCGCCGACCAGAGCGCCTCGGACAGGGCGACCACGCGCGGGAACAGCTGGTAGTCGAGTCGGCCGACGGTGTCGACGTGCTCGGTCCACATGTTCGCCTGCCCACCGATGACGTGTGCCCGCTCCGCCTCGGTGAGCTCCGCGGGCACCGGGTCGAAGGCGTACACGTCGTCGACGGTGAGCACGATCGACACCGGGATCGGCTCGTTCGGCAGGTCGCTCTGCCGGTAGTCGAGGTAGACCTGGTCGTCCGGTGTCGAGATGACGTCGTGCCCACGCCGTGCGGCGGTGATCGCACCCTGCAACCCGCGCCACGAGACGACGGTCGCCGACGGGGACAGCGTGCCGCCCTCGAGGATCTCGTCCCACCCGAACGCCCGGCGTCCGTGCGACTCGAGGTGCGCCGCGAGCTGCCCGACGATCCAGGCCTGCAGCTGCTCCTCGTCCGCGAGGCCGAGCTCCCGGATGCGCTCCTGGGTGCGGGGATCGTCCTCCCACTGGTCCTTCGGGCACTCGTCGCCGCCGAGGCCGATGTACTCGGAGGGGAAGAGCGCGACGACCTCGTCGAGCACGTCCGTGAAGAACCGCACCGTGCTGTCCTCGGCGTTCATCACGTCGTGCGCGATGCCCCACTCGGTCCACACGTCGAGCTGCCGCTCCGGGTGCACGCCGAGCTCCGGGTACGCGGCCAGCGCGGCGCGGACGTGTCCGGGTGTCTCGATCTCCGGCACGACCGTGACGAACCGGTCGGCCGCGTAGGCCACGATCTCGCGGATGTCGTCCTGGGTGTAGGAGCCGCCGTGCGGGCGTCCGTCCTTCCCTGCGACCCGGAGCGTGCCGTCCGCGTCCGGCACGTGTGCGCCGACCTGCGACTCGGTGCGCCACGACCCGACCTCGGTGAGCCGCGGGTACTTCGTGATCTCGATGCGCCAGCCCTGGTCCTCGGTCAGGTGGAAGTGCAGGCGGTTGAGCCGGTGCACGGCGAGCTGGTCGACGAGGCGCAGGACCTCCGCCTTCGTGCGGAAGTGCCGGGCGACGTCGAGCATCACGCCGCGCCAGGCGAAGGCCGGGGCGTCCTCGACGACCGTCACCGGGAGCATCCACCCCTCGGTGCGCACCTGGCCGCGGCGGTACACGTCGGCGGGGAGCAGCTGGAGCAGTGCCTGGACGCCGTAGAAGACGCCGGCGGGGCCGCCGCCGGTGACGACGACGCCCTCGGTGGTGACCTCCAGCCGGAAGGCCTCCGAGCGGTCACCGCCGGGGCCCTCCGGCAGGTCACTCGGATCGGCGGCGATCCGGAGGGCGACCAGGGGGACGTCGGTCGCGCCGGCGGCGCCGAACAGGGGGAGACGGGTGGAGGCGCGCAGGACCTGCTGCAGGTACTGCGCGACCGGCTCGGCCGCGGGGTCGGCGGTGACGCGGGTCCGCTCGTCGAGGGTGAACGAGCCGGCGCCGTCGACGCGGGAGCGGGGGCTGGGGATGAGCATGCGGTGATGTCCTTCCGGGGTGGTCGGGGACGGATCGGGATGGTCAGAGGCGGAACGGGTTCGTGCGGGTGACGGCGAGCAGGTACCAGGCCGTCGCACCGGTGTGCAGGCTCGAGTGGTAGAGGTCGCCGAACCCGGTGTCGAGTCCGTCGGACGACGCCGAGACGATGCCCTTCCCGTCGCCGTTCGCCTGCGTGCGCTGCGCGAGCTGGACGCTGTCGAGGACCGAGGCGGACCGGGTGCGGTCCGTTCGCGTGCCCCGCGCCTCCAGGGCGAGCGCCAGCTGACCGGACCCCTCGAACCAGACCTTGCTGACGTCCGTGTCCGAGAAGGACGGGCCGGTGTACGGACCGTCGTGGGCGATGAGGTGGTCGAGCACCCAGGTGACCGATGCGGAGTACCGGCGATCGAGCGTGGCGAGGTACGCCCAGACCTGCACGTCCTCGGGGATCGGCGTGCGGTTGATCGTCGTGCCGTCCGGGTCGGTGCCGGTCCAGAGGTGCCCGTCGGTCCGGTCCTGCATCGCGCGGACGAAGGTCTCCGCCAGGGTCGCTCGTCGGGACCAGGTGCGGTCGCCGGTGAGCCGGGCGAGCTGGGTGAAGAACGCCGTCACGTCGATGTTGTGCTCGGTCGACTTGTAGGTGATCGGCTGGTCGTCGGCGTTCCGTCCGCCCGTGTACCCGGCGGGCTGCCGTACGTCGTCGCGGGCGTTCGTCTCGATCCAGGCGCCGAGCCGGAGCGCGCCGTCGAGGAACCGACGTTCCCGGGTGACCACGAACAAGCGGCAGAACGCCATGCCGACCCACGACTGGATCCCCGTGTAGGCGGCGGGGGAACCGATGTCGATCGGACGCGGGGGCGTCGCGACGGGGAAGGTGTCGGGTTGGTACGAGGCCCGGGTCCGACCGTCGCCGATCGGGTCCGCAGCCTGCAGCGCCAGCAGGGTGTCCCCGAGCACCGTGGCCCGCTGGACGTCGCGGTGCCGGCCCCGGCCGAGCCAGGCCAGCACCATGAGGGCATCGTCGTAGGCGAACGACGACACGAACTCGGTGGGCAGCGACGCGAAGTACCCACCGAAGTAGCTGCGGGGGAGGCGGAGCTCCGTGCCGGAGCCGTACTCGTCCATGCGGAGGTCGAGGTACTCGTAGGCGAGGTCGCGGGAACGGGCGTGCGACACCGGACCGGTCGGGGGTCGAGCACCCCCGCGCGGTACGGCCGGCGGCATCGCGGCGGCGATGCCCGGGGCGCCGAGCGTGACCGCGGCGGACGCGACGGTCGCCGCGGCGCCGAGCACGATCCCTCGGCGCGTCAGCGTGCCGCTCGCTCGGGGGCTGTCGTGGTCGGAGGGACGGGATGGTCCGGTCATGGCGTGCTCACTTCCGCTGCGTCGGGACGCGATCGGTGGGTTCGAGGCTTCGGTGGTGCGGGCGGCCGGTCGACCGCGGTCAGGCGGTCGAGACGGCTGGCTCGAGCGCGGTCAGGCGGTCGAGACGGCCGGCGCGGGCGCGAGGAACGCGGCCCCGAGTGCGGCGAGCGGACGGTCGACGGGGGCGATGTGGACCCTGGACGACAGGTCGAGCGAGGCGGCGAAGGGGGACGTGCGCGCGGCGCCGTCGAAGCCGGCGCGCACGGGGGCGAGCAGGCGTTCGCCGAGGGTGGCGAGCCCACCGCCGACGACGACCGACTCGACGTCGGCCGTGACGACGAGGATGCGCACGGCCGATGCGAGGCCCGAGACGAAGCGGTCGCGGACGGCGACGGCAGCGGGATCACCCGCGTCGGCCGAGTCGAACAGGGCCGTCGCTGCGGAGCTGCCGTGGCCCGGCCACGCGACTGCCAGGGCGGACCCCGATGCGAGGGTCTCGAGGCAGCCGCGCTGACCGCACACGCAGGGCTGCCCGTCCGGCACGACCGGGATGTGCCCGACCTCGCCGGCGTTGCCCCGTGCTCCGCGCCACAGGCGCCGGTCGACGACGAGTCCGGCGGCGAGTCCCGTCCCGATGTTCAGGTACGCGTGCGGCCCGTCGAGCTGCATCGCCTGCGCGGCACCGAGCGCGGCGACGTTCACGTCGTTCTCGACCTGGACCGCCGCGCCCGTCGCAGCGGCCACCAGCGGACCGAGTGCGACCTCCGAGAGCCCGAGGTTGACAGCGTGTCGCACCCAGCCGGTCTCGTGGTCGACCAGACCGGGGACACCGATGCCGATGGTGTCCGCGGTCGAGCGCGTCCGGACCTCGAGCGACCGGACGACGGCGAGCGTCTCGGCCACCACCGCGTCGGGCCCGAAGCCGGTCGGGACCCGGACCCGATCGACCACGTCGCCCGCCGGTGAGACGGCGACGGCGTCGATCTTCGTCCCGCCGATGTCGAGGCCGATCCTCATGGTGCTCCCGTCCTGGGGGTGCGCGGCCTCGTCAGCGAGGACGCGGCGTCAAGGCTGCGCATGCGGGTTAGTAAACACGCCTAACTGGACGCTGGCAAGAGCGTGTCGAGCAGTGTTTCCGCGAGATCACGGGGCTGTTACGGCTCCAGATCGGTGCTTGACATCGGATTAGGAACGGTCCTTTACTAAGGCAACCACTCGGAGGGAGGAACCCCATTGGCGAACGACACGGATGCTCCGGCACCCTTCGCGGCGCAGGTACGGCGTCAACGGAGCAAGGCCCTGCCGCAGCACAGCCGGGCGCTCAACCGCTCCCTGATCCTGCAGACGCTCTTCACCGACGGCGCGATGAGCCGAGCGGACCTCTCCCGGCACTCGGGGCTCACCCGGCCGACCGTCTCCGGTCTGGTCGCCGAACTCGAGGCCGATGCCCTCGTCACCGAACTCGGGCCCCGCGAGGACCTGCGCGTCGGGAAGCCCGCGACCCTGATCAACCTGAACGTCGACGCCTTCCACATCGTCGTCGTGGACCTCTCCGTCCCCGACCACTTCGTCGGGGCGGTCACGAACCTGCGTGGCGACGTCGTCGACAGCGCGAAGATCGAGGTCGACGGTGCCGTCGGGGACCAGGCCCTCAACCGCATCATCCGACTCGTCGAGCGCCTGGCGGCGACGACGTCGCGTCGCCTGCTCGGGATCGCCGTCGGGTGCCCCGGCGTCATCGACGAGACGGGCACGGTCCTCGACTCGGTCGCACTCGGGGGCGGCTTGCCCCTGCAGCGGCAGCTCGCCGAGCACTTCCGGCTCCCGGTGCACGTCCTCAACGACGCGAACGTCGCGGCGCTCGGCGTCCACGCCTTCGAGGTCGACCCGACCCGGGACGTGCTCGTCGTCGCGCTCGAGCACGGCGTGGGGACGGGGATGGTGCTCGGCGGACGACTCGTGCTCGGCGAGCGCTACGCGGCAGGTGAGATCGGCCACCTGACGATCGACGAGGACGGCGAGCCGTGCCCCTGCGGGCGCCGTGGGTGCCTCGAGGTGATCATCGGGGCCGACCACCTGGCTCGGCGGCTCGACGCTGCCCCCGTCGCCGACCGTGCCGGCCTCCTCCGGTCTGCGGGGGACACCCTCGGCCGGGTGCTCGCTCCGATCGTCAGTGCCGTGAACATCACCGAGATCGTCGTCACCGGGCCCGCTGACCTCGTCGAGGGCCCCCTCGTGCAAGCCGTGCACGACACCGTCTCGGCCCGCACGCTCGCGAGCGTGGGTGACGACCTCGCCGTGACGGCCACGTCCACCAACAGCGACCTGATCCTCCGGGGCGGGGCAGCGTTCCTGCTCGCCGCGGAGCTCGGGGTCAGCTGATCCGACACAGCAGAACGACCACCAAGGAGAAGCAATGCGTACGAAGAAGTTCGCGGCAGCAGCTGCCGTGGCCCTGACCGTCGCCCTCGGGGTGACCGCGTGCTCCAGCGCCGGCAACACCGGTGCTGGCGGCAGCGGTGGCACCAAGGAGATCGGGGACGTCAAGGGGGACGGCAAGACGCTGACCGTGTGGGCGATGACCGGGGACTACTCCGACAAGACCATCGCCGCGATCAACGACCAGTTCGAGAAGGAGACCGGCGCGAAGGTCAAGGTGCAGGTCCAGCAGTGGGACGGCATCACGACCAAGGTCTCGACCGCGCTGGCCACGAACACGCCGCCGGACGTCCTCGACCTCGGCAACACGCAGGTCGCGAGCTACGCCGCGAACGGCGCGTTGCTGGACCTCACCCCGTACGAGTCGGACCTGGCACAGGGGCAGACCTGGCTCGACGGCCTGTCCGACCCGGCCACGGTGGAGGGCTCGCTCTACGGCGTCCCCGGTTTCGCCGGCGCACGATCGGTCATCTACAACAAGCAGATGTGGAAGGACGCCGGCATCACGGAGGTCCCGACCACCTACGAGGAACTGACGGCCGACCTCGACAAGGTCAAGGCAGCGAACACCGCGAAGGACTTCTCCGCCTTCTACATGCCCGGTCAGTACTGGTACGCCGGGATGCAGTTCGTCTGGGACGCGGGCGGTGACATCGCGACCGAGGACGGCGGGACGTGGAAGGCCGGGTTCGGCGACGCGAAGGCGCAGCAGGGCCTCGAGGACTTCCGGGCGTTCGCGAACGCGTACTCGACGAAGGCCTCGGCCACCCTCAACACCGACAGCCCGGACATGAACCAGGTCTTCGCGGACGGCAAGACATCGGCCATCCTCAGCACCAGCGGCACGCTCGGCCTCATCGAGCAGGCGAACCCGGAGATGACGGCGGACACGATGGGCACCTTCCCGTTCCCGGGGAAGTCCGGGAAGACACAGCCGGTCATGCTCGGTGGATCGGACTGGGGCATCGCAGCGAAGTCCGGCAACACCGACCTGGCGCTCAAGTGGGTTGAGATCGCGTCGAGCCCGGACGTCCAGAGCAAGTACGTCTACGGCGACAACGGCTGGATCCCGAACAGCACCGAGGGCATCAAGGCCGCCGACTCCAGCCTGAGCGAGATCAACAAGGCCTTCTTCACCGCGGCGTTGAACTCGAAGGCGACCCCGGCCAACGCCCGGTGGGCCGACCTCGAGGGTGACCAGAGCATCAACACCCTGTTCTCGAGCATCGTCTCCGGTTCGAAGACGCCGGAGGAAGCCGCGGCGACCTTCGACAAGGCCGCCGACGACGTCCTGAACAAGCAGTAGGACGACCCACCAGGACGGTGCGGGTGCCGTCGTCACGCGACGGCTCCCGCACCGCCCGCCCCGACCGGAAAGGCCAGACGTGACCGTCTCAGCCACCCGCCCGAGCACGGAGCGCCGCAGCCGCCCCGACCGCTCGCCCGGGGATCGTCCCGGCGGCGCTCTGCAGCGCCGGGCAACCCGCTCGTTCGCCCCCCTCTGGCTCCTGACTCCAGCAGGGCTCGTGCTCGTCTTCGTGACGGTCGCCCCCATCGTCTTCCTGGTCTTCACGTCGTTCACCGACTACGACCAGCGCTCGCTCTTCACCGGTGCGTACGACGCCGTCGGGCTGGCGCAGTACGGGCAGATCCTCTCCGACCCGGCCTTCTGGGCATCGCTCGTCCGCACCGTGCTGTTCACGGCGGCGATGGTCCTCGGGAGCATCCTGATCGGCGCGGGCGTCTCGCACCTGATGACCCGGCTGGGCGTGGTGCTCCGCTACGCCGTCACGATCGTCCTGATCTGTGCGTGGGGCATGCCGAACGTGGCGTCCTCGCTCGTGTGGAACTGGCTCTTCCAGCCGGGCTACGGGGTCGTGAACTGGGCGCTCACGCAGCTCCGGGTCTTCGGCGACATGACCGACACCGACTGGGGCAACAGCGCCGGCCTGGCGTACACGTCCATCTGGATGCTCGTCGTCTGGCAGGCGGTGCCCTTCATCGCGCTCACCCTGTACGCCGCCGAGACGCAGATCCCGATCGAGGTGAAGGAGGCCGTCCGGCTCGACGGCGGCTCCGAGTGGACGGTGTACCGCGTCGTCACGATCGAGTACCTCCGACCGACCCTGCTCCTCGTCACGATGCTCTCGATCATCTGGGACTTCAACGTCTTCAACCAGATCTGGCTCGTCTCGCAGGGTGGTCCGGACGGTGCGACGTCCACCCTCGGTGTCTTCACCTACGTCACCGCGTTCGTCGGGCACGACATCGGGACCGGTTCGGCGGTCGCCGTGATCGCGGCGCTGATCCTCATGGCGCTCAGTGCCCTCTACATCCGGAACCTCGTCCGATCGGGAGAAGAGCTGTGACCACCGCGATGCCGACGGGCGTCCCCGTCCGAGCCGACGTCCCCGCAGCCGCCCCCACCCCCGAGGGCGTCGCGGCGACGAGACGCATCCGCCGTCGCCGGCGCCCCGTGCGCTGGATCAGCAGCTCCATCGCGATCGTGTTCTGCGTCGTCTGGATCTTCCCGGTCTACTGGATGATCAACACGGCCTTCAAGCCCCGCTCCGAGGCCCTGACCAGCACCCCGCTCTTCGCTCCGGCTCACCCCACGCTCGACAACTTCGTGACGGCCTTCACCCGAGCGGACTTCCTGGTCTACCTGGGCAACTCGACCATCGTCGTGGCAGGGGCCGTCGTGCTCTCGCTGGCCCTGGGCATCCTGGCGTCGGCGGCACTCTCGCGGTTCCGGTTCCGTGGCCGTCGCACGATCCTCGTCACGATCCTGCTCGTCCAGATGCTGCCGGGGACCGCACTGCTCATCCCGCAGTTCCTCATCTTCAACCAGGTCGGCCTCACCGGCACCTACGCGGGGCTGATCCTGGCCTACGTGGCTGCGGTGCTGCCGTTCTCGATCTGGGTCATGCGCGGCTTCTTCCTCGCGATCCCGATGGAGGTCGAGGAGGCAGCGCGCATCGACGGTGCCAGTACGTGGCAGGTCCTGACGAAGGTGCTCTTCCCCCTGGTGATGCCGGGCATGATCGCGACGAGCGTCTTCGCGTTCATCGCCGCGTGGAACGACTACATCGTCGCGTACACGTTCATGCAGGACCAGGCGCACTACACGCTGCCCGTGTGGCTCGCGTCGTTCACCACCCAGACGACCGGCACCGACTTCACCGGTCAGATGGCCGCGTCCGTGCTGTTCTCGCTGCCGGTCGTGGTGTTCTTCATGATCATCCAGCGCAACCTGGTCTCGGGGATGTCGGCGGGAGCGGTGAAGGGCTGACGCGACGGACGGGAGGCACGGTGCGGGCCCGCACCGTGCCTCCCGTCCGTGCGCGTCAGGTGCGCGGCGCCGGGTCGGGTTCCCCGAGCAGCCGGGTCGTCCAGTCGGCGAGGGCCGCGACCGCCGACCGCGAGACCGCCGCTCCCGGCACCATGCTCGTGAAGCCGTGGAACGCGCCCGGCCACACGTGCAGCTCGGCGTCGACCCCGGCGGCCCACAGTGCGCTCGCGAACGCCACGGTCTCGTCGCGGAAGACCTCGGCGCTGCCGCAGTCGACGTAGGTGCGGGGGAGTCCGGACAGGTCCTCGGCGCGCGCCGGTGCCGCGTACGGGGAGACGTCGTCGGTGCCCCGGCGCTCGCCGAGGTACGCGCCCCAGCTGAAGTGCATCGCCTGGCGGTCGGCCACGCCGACGCCGTCGATCTGCCGGGTCGACACGGAGGCGTCGCGGTCGTCGAGCATCGGGGAGACCAGGACCTGCGCGAGGACCTCGGGGCCGCTGCGGTCCCGGGCCAGCAGGACGGTCCCCGCGGCGAGGCCCCCGCCGGCGCTCTGGCCGGCGACGACGATGCGCGCCGGGTCGATGCCGAGCTCGTCGGCGTGCTCCGCGACCCAGACGAGTCCGGCGTAGCAGTCCTCGACCGGGGTCGGGTCGGGGTGTTCCGGGGCGAGACGGTAGTCCACGCTGACCAGCACGACGTCGTGGTCGAGCAGCCAGTCGTCGTACGAGTCGAGGTTGCCGAGGTGGTGGCCCATCACCATGCCCCCGCCGTGGATCGTGTAGACGCCCGTGGTCGGACCGGTCCGGCCGGCGCGCTGGATGACCGCGAGGTCGATCGGGTCACCGCCGTGTCCGGGGACGGTGACGCGCCGCCGCTCGAGCCCGCGGGCGCGCAGGCGGTCGTCGAGCTCGTGCTCGGTGATCTCGAGCGCACGCATGCGGGGGAGGGCTGCGGCGTCGATCGTGAAGGGACCGCGGGCCTCGAGTGCGGTGAGGAAGACGCCGAGTTCGGGGTCGAAGGGCGGGCGGGGCGTGGTGGTCTCAGGCACGGGAGGACTCCTGGTGGTGGTCGGTGGAAGTGGTCGAGGAAGAGGAAGAGGACGTGGACGGCATCGGCGGGGTCGAGGTCGGCGTCGGTTCCGGCGTGCCGACGCCGCGTCGCGCGCGGAGCACCCCGACGGCGACGAGCAGCGCTGCGACCACGGTGATCACGGCCCCGGCGACCTGCAGCGCACCGACGACGGCGGCAGCGTGCGCTGCCGTGGTCCGGGCGACGGTCACGCTGCCGGGGACGAGCGCGGCGAGCACCGTCCCGGTCGCAGCGATCCCCACCGCCGTGGCGAGTTCGCTCGCGGTGTCGACGAGTGCCGCCCCGATCGACGTGCGGTCCGTCGGGAGCCCGGACAGGACGCTGGCCCCGGCGACCGCTCCGACGACACGCATCCCGGCCGCGACGAGCACGAGGGCGACCGCGACCGCCGGGTACCCGGTGCGCCCGGACAGGGTGAACACGGCGAGCCCGACGACGGCGGCGGTCGCGCTCGTCCACGCGGCCCGATCGAGCCCGACCCGCCGGACGAAGGGCCCGACGAAGCGGCCGCTCGCGAGGAGCACCACGACCTGGGGCAGGGTGCCGAGCGCGGCGAGGGCCGGCGGCCACCCCCACGCAGCCTGCAGCTGCAGGGTCACCGCGTAGGACAGCCCGGCGGTGGCGAGCCCGGCGGCGGCCTTGTACGCCAGACCGCTCGCGACGAGGGGCCGTGCCACCAGGGTGAGGTCGAGCAGCGGGTGCGGGGCCGTCCGCTCCCGCACCACGAAGCCCGCGACGGCGGCGACGGTGGCGGTCGCCGCGGCCCAGGTCGGCCAGCCGGTGGTGGACACGGCGAGCGTCGGGGTCACCAGGACGCCGACGACGGCGGCCGTGCCGAGCACGGCGCCGACGAGGTCGAGCGGCTGCCGGTGCAGGTCCGCCGGCCGATCGGCCACGATCCCGGAGCGGATGCCGACGAGCGCGACGAGGGCGATCGGCACGTTCGCCACCAGGAGCACCTGCCACGGTGCCACCGCGAGCACGAACCCGCCGATCGTCGGGCCGACCGCCAGCCCGACGAGCCCGGCGGTCGACACCACGGTCAACGCCCGGACGCGCAGGTCGTCGGCGGAGAAGAGCCGGAAGGTCAGGGCCATCGAGCCGGGCGTGGTCATCGCGGCGGCGAGGCCCGTGAGGACCCGGACGACGACGAGCTGCTCCACGCTGGTCACCAGGACGGTCGCGGCGCTCGCCGCGGCGAGCAGCACCAGCCCGACGAGCATCGTGCGGCGACGGCCGAACCGGTCGGCGACCGCCCCGAACAGGAGCATGAGCCCGCCGAACGCGACCGAGTACGCGCTCGAGACCCACTGGAGCGAGGCGGTGGACGCGGCGAGGTCCCGACCGATCGTCGGCAGGGCGACGGTGAGGACCGAGTTGTCGAGCATCTCGAACAGGAACACGGCGGACAGCCCGGACAGGGCGATCCACGCGTCACGGAGACGGGCGGGTGGGGTGTGTGCAGACACGGGTGCACTCCTTCGATGAAGAAGTGGCGACTCCCGTGAGACGCGTGCACGCTCCCGTCCGCCGGAGCGGAGCGGGATTTTTCCCTCTGGGCGTGACTGTACCGCGATCGCGGTCGACCGCGCCACCACCGGGTGTACGCAGGACCCATGAGCCGTCCCCGCAGCCCCTTCCGTGGCCTCCGCGCCCTCGTCACCGGCGCCAGCGGGGGGATCGGCGAGGCGCTCGCCCTCGGGCTCGCCGCAGCCGGCGCCGACGTCGTGCTGGTCGCCCGGTCCGAGGGCCGGCTCGACGCGCTCGCCGAGCGGATCCGCCGCGACCACGGTGTGGCGGCGACGGTGCTCCCCGCGGACCTCGCGACGGCGGACGGCGTCGACGGGGTCGTCGCGCGTCTCGGGGGCACCCGGGTGGACATCCTCGTCGCGAACGCCGGCGTCGGCGACCACGGCCCGTTCGCCGCCTCGACGGACGAGCGCCTCCGGACCCAGGTCGACCTCAACTGCACCGCGGTCGTCCGCCTCGTCCACGCGTTCCTGCCCGGGATGCTCGAGCGCCGGCTCGGTGGCGTGATGACCGTCGCATCGACGGCCGCGTTCCAGCCGACGCCGCAGATGGCCGTCTACGGCGCGACGAAGGCGTTCGTGCTCTCGTTCACCGAGGCGGTGTGGCAGGAGAACCGGGGGAGCGGGGTCCGGTTCCTCGCACTCTGCCCCGGCCCCACCGCGACGGGCTTCTTCGACGAGGCCGCCCGGGGAGCGGGATCGGCGGGCGTCATGGAACGCGGGCGGCAGTCGGCGGAGCAGGTCGCGGCCGTGGGGCTCCGGGCGTTCGCTCGGCAGGGCGGCCCGACGGTGGTGTCCGGCCTCGGCAACGCCGTGACGGCGAACGCCCACCGGTTCGTCCCGCGCGGACTGATGGCACGGTTGTCGGCGCTCGTCACCGGCGGAGAGTGATCGCCGAGGTCAGCCGCTCGGTGCAACGAGCCGCTCACCCGTAGCCCTCGTCGTACAGCCGCCACCCGTCGGCGGTGTGGCGGAAGCAGAACTGCCACCCCTCGAGAGTCCCGGGGTCGGCGCCGCTCATGTTCGTCTCCGTGACGTCGACGGGGATGCACTCCTCGGCGACCCCGCCGCGCTCGTCGGCCGGGATCCGCTCGACGGCGCCGACGTTCCGGTGGACGAGCAGGTCCGGGTGCTCGTCGAACCAGGACGTCGGCTGCCGCTGCCCGCACCACGCCTGGTCGGGTGATGACGGTGCGTGCGCAGCCGTGAGGGCTTCGGTCACCGCGCAGTCGTGGGCCTCGGCTGCGCGGAGGACCTGCTCCGACGAGGCACCCGCCGGAGGGAGGCGTCGCGCGGTCTCGGCAGCGTGCTCGAGGTGCACGCCGATGCCGGCCCCGGTGGCGAGGACTGCCAGCGCGGCAGCGGACACGAGGACCGGCAGGACCCGTCGTCGTGGCGCTCGGTCGTGCGTCGTGGCCGTGGCGCCTCCTTCGACAGCGGTCGGATCCCCCTTGCTCGACCCTGACATGGCAGCGCTCCCGTCGGCATCCCCCTGCGGGACGAAGCCGACGGCCGGTCGGCCGGTCGGCTCGTCCCGCTCCGCTCCGCACGAGCCGGCAGGACACGCCGCTCGTCCTCCGCCCGGAGGGCGGAGGACGTCGGTGCGCGGCTCCGGACGTGACGGATCTGGCCCGCTCGGTGGGCCGGACGCGCCCACGACGCGGACGGACGGGAGGCGCGGTGCCAGCTGGCACCGCGCCTCCCGTCCGGTCAGATGGCTGGCTAGGCGTTCGCGCCCTCCGCCAGCACCGCAGCAGCCGGGTCGAAGTCCTCCGGCAGCGGCTCCGGCTTCGTGATGCGCGAGGTGATCTCGACGGGCTGGCCGGAGTCGGCGGCGTCCCGGATGCCGAGCATGACGTCGAGCGCGTGGGACGCGACGGCACCGGAGGCGCGCTCCGGGCGGCCCTCGGCGATCGCACGTGCCATCTCGACGACGCCCGTGCCGCGACCCCAGGTCGAGCCCTTGTGCTCGAGGGTCGTCGGTTCGTCCTTGCCGAGCGTCCACAGCGTGCTGTCGCCGTCGAAGACGTTCGGGTCCGGCAGCACGATCGTGCCCTCGGAACCGTTGATCTCGACGAAGCCGTTGCGGGGCAGGGCGTGCTGGAACGACAGGGTCGTCTGTGCGGACTGCCCGTCGGCGAACGAGATGAGCGCGGCGTGGTGCGTGGGCACCTCGACCGCGAACTCGGTGCCGGCACGGGGGCCGGAGCCGATCACGCGGGTCTCGCGGGACTTCGACGACACGGCCTGCACGCGCGAGGCCGAGCCGAACGCGTGGAGCAGGGTCGTCACGTAGTACGGGCCGATGTCGAACAGCGGACCGGCGCCCTCGGCGTAGAGGAACTCGGGGTCCGGGTGCCACTGGTCCGGGCCGGGCACGTGGAACATCGTCGTCGCGGTGAGCGGCGTGCCGATGTCACCGCGGGCGATGGCACGGATCGCGGTCTGGATGCCGGCACCGAGCACGGTGTCGGGGGCGGTCGCGTACCGCACACCGGCGGCCGAAGCCGCGGCCAGGAGCGCCTGGGCGTCCTCGGCCGTGGTGGCGACCGGCTTCTCGCTCCAGGTGTGCTTGCCGGCGGCGATGATCTGCTGGCCGACCTTCGCGTGCTCGGCCGGGATCGTGATGTTGACGACGATCGAGATGTCGTCGCGGGCGAGGAGCTCCTCGACCGTGCCCGACGACGGCACGCCGTACTTCTCGGCCTGCGATGCCGCGCGCTCGAGGATGAGGTCGGCGACCATCAGGACCTCGACGTCGGCGAACTGCGTCAGGTTGGTCAGGTACTGGTCCGAGATGTTGCCGGCACCGATGACGCCGACTCCGACGCGGCTCACTTGTCGTTGCCCTTCAGCCACTCGAGCGACTCGGTGATGCCCTGGAAGACGTCGCCCGAGTACGCGTCGAACTCGACGACGCGGATGGCCTGCGGTGCGGCGGCGAGGATGCCCCGCACGTCGACGTCGCCCTGGCCGGCCGGGGTCTGGTTCTCGAAGGCGCGCTGCAGTGCTTCGGGCACGACGAGGGCGCTCTCGGACGAGGGCAGCGCGGTGAGGATGTCACCGTCGACCTTGCCGTCCTTGACGTGGATGGCGACGACGCGGTCGCCGAGCGACTGCAGGACGGCCGGGGCGTCGGCGCCGCCGACGGTCGCCCAGAAGGTGTCGACCTCGAGGACGGTCTCCGGCGAGAGCTGCGACACGAAGAGCTCGTAGACGGTCCCGCCGTCGACCTTGTTCGTGAACTCCCACTGGTGGTTGTGGTACCCGAACTTCAGGCCGCGCGCGGTGGCCTCGGCGGTGAGCTCGTTGACGCGCTCGGCGATCTTCGCGACGTCGTCGGCGGTCTGCCAGCGGTCGGTCGGGATGAACGGGTCGATGACGGTCTGGATGCCGAGGCGCTCCGCGGCGTCCCAGATCGGGGCGGTGTCCTCGGCGTCGATCACGGCGACGTGGCCGGACGGGGCCTTCAGGCCCGTGGCGGCGAAGGCCTTCTCGAGGTCGGCGGCGCGCTCGACGAACGCGTACGGCTCGACGTTCTCGTAGCCGATCTCGCGCACCCGGGCGATGGCCTTGTCGAGGTCTTCGGCGATGGCGTCGCGCAGCGAGTACAGCTGCACAGAGGTGGTGGGCATGGCAGAGGGCTCCTTCGGTCCTGTCAGGTTGTCGGGGCCCGTCGAGGATCGATGCTCCCCGGCGAGATCGAGACCGACGCTACCCCAAAAACCACCCGCTGTGTAGTTTTTGTCGCGCGTCGCCGGTGCCGCACTCGCGCGCCGTCTGGACGACACGTGTCGATCACCCCTCGGGCGATGTATGCTCGCCGACGGAAAACCTTGCAGTACAAGGTTTCCGATCGACTCAAGGAGGCGTCATGAGCACACCCGAACCCGGCAGCCCCGCACTGCTGGACCCGGAAGCGGGCATCACCCAGCCCGTCAGCACCGTCAAGGTGGGGATCGGCTACCAGGTCGCCCTGTTCCTCGGACAGTTCGGCCTGTTCGTGGCGCTCATGGCCCCTGTCTACGTCAGCATGCAGATCAAGGCACAGGCCCTGGTCGGCGACGACGCGGCGAACGTCATCGGCTCCGTGCTGCCGATCGGCGCGTTCGGTGCACTCATCATGAACCCGCTGGCCGGCGCGCTGTCCGACCGGACCCGCACGCGCTGGGGCCGCCGCCGCCCATGGCTGCTCGGCGGTGTCGTCGTCTTCGCGATCGCGCTCGCCTGGATCGCCTACGCGCCCGACGTCCTCAACCTGACGCTCGGCTGGCTGCTCGCGCAGCTCGCCGCGAACGCCACGCTCGCCACCCTGCTCGCGAGCTTCGCCGACAACGTGCCGCAGCTCCAGCGCGGCCGGGCGTCGAGCATCATCGCCCTGGCGCAGAACATCGCCGTGCTCGCCGGCACCTACCTGTCGGTGTTCTTCGTCGCGAACCTGCCGGTGCTGTTCATCGCTCCCGGCATCCTGGCGATCGTCCTGGTCGTCGTGTACGCCCTGGTCGCCCGTGACGACCTGCCCACCTACAAGCTCAAGCCGTTCACCTGGATCAACCTCATCTCGTCGTTCTGGACGAACCCGATCAAGAACCCCGACTTCGCGTTCGCGTGGTGGTCGCGGTTCTTGATCATCCTGGCGACGTTCATGTTCACGACCTACCGCCTGCTCTACATGCAGGAGCACCTCGGGATCGCGGACCTGAAGGAGGCCACCGAGGCGGTCGCGTTCGGCGTGCTCCTCTACACGCTCGCCCTGCTCGTCAGCGCGGCACTCTCCGGCTGGGCGTCGGACCGCATCGGCCGCCGCAAGGTCTTCGTCGGCGGATCGACGGCGCTGTTCGCGGTCGGCCTGGTGATCCTCGCCCACGCCGACACCGTGACGGGCTTCTACGTCGCCGAGGTCGTCATGGGCTTCGCCTACGGCATCTACTCGGCCATCGACACGGCCCTGGTCGTGGACGTCCTGCCGAACGCCGACCGCCCGGGCAAGGACCTCGGTGTGATCAACATCGCGAACGCGCTGCCGCAGTCGCTCGCACCCGCGATCTCGCTCTTCTTCCTGAAGATCGGCAGCAGCCACCCGGACAACTACGAGCTCATGTGCTGGGCCGCCGGCATCGTCGCCCTGCTCGGTGCGCTGGTGGTCATCCCGATCAAGCGGGTCCGCTGACGCCCGTCGCACTGACGGACTGGCGCGCCCCGCTCAGCGGCAACGCGAAGCGTTGGGCGGGGCGCGCCGACCGAGCCTGCGAGGGAGGACGGTGCCAGCTGGCACCGCGCCTCCGGTCCGTTCGTCTGGCGTCCACCGTCGGTCCGCAGGTCGCGTCGTTACCGTGGGTCGGTGCGCTCCACCGACACCCGTTCCTTCGACTCCCCGGCCGGCACGATCGAGGCGGTCGTCGACGGCGACGTGACCCGCGCCCTCGGGATCCCCTACGCGCAGGCCGACCGCTTCGCGCCGCCGTCGCCGCAACCGCCGTTCAGCGGGCCGTTCCGCGCGGGCACCCCGGCGCCCGTCCCACCGCAGCCGAGCGCGCAGTTCGTCGACCAGCTCCTGCCGTCGATGGACCACCTGCAGGTCGACGAGCACTGCCAGCGACTCAGCATCACGGTGCCCTCGGACGTCCGACCCGACGAGCTCCTGCCCGTGGTGGTCTGGGTGCACGGCGGGTCCTACGTGCTCGGCGGCGGTGACCTGCCGATCCACGACGCCCACGACCTGGTGACCGAGCAGCGCGTGGTCGTCGTCACGGTGACCTACCGGCTCGGGGTGCTCGGGTTCCTCGGTGACGGCGAGACGGTGCCGGCCAACCTCGGACTGCTCGACCTGGTCGAGGCGTTCCGGTGGGTGCAGCGGAACATCGCCGCGTTCGGCGGGGACCCCGACTCCGTCACCGCGTCCGGGCAGTCCGCCGGAGCCGACGCGATCGCGCACCTCATGATCAGCGAGGGCGCCCGCGGCCTGTTCCGCCGCGCGATCGTGCAGAGCGCGCCGCTCGGGCTCTCGCGCGGGCGGGCGCGGATGAACCGGGCGATGGTCCGGGCCGTCGGGTCGGTCGCGGCGGACACGTCGCTCGACGAGGTCCTCGAGCGGCAGGCCCTCGCGACGAAGGCCGGTGGCCGGTACGGCCTGGCCGGCGGCATGCCGTTCGGCACGCAGTACGGGTTCGCACCGTTGCCCGCCGAGCGCGACACCGACCGGGCCTGGCGGTCGGTCGCACCGGAGGTCGACGTGCTCATCGGGTCCGGCTCGGACGAGGCGGGCATGTACGTGCCGCTCGTCCCGGGGCTCCGGACGGCCGCGCGGTCCCGCCTGGTCCGACCCCTGCTGCGCTGGCTGCTCGTGCGGCCCCTGTCCGAGGTGATCTACGGCCGCGATGCGCGGCGCTTCGCCGACCGTCACCGGGCCGCCGGTGGACGGGCGACGGTCTACCGGTTGCTGCGGCACCCGTCCGTGGCGCCGGTCGGTGCGGTGCACATGAGCGACCTGCCGTTGCTGCTCGGCGGTCGGTCGGCGTGGGTGGGCAGTCGCTTCGTGCCGGAGCGGGACTGGCCGGAGGTCGAACGGCGCGGGCGGGCGTTCCGGGCGGTCTGGGCGGAGTTCGCGCGGACCGGACGGGTGACGGCGGCGGACGACGAGACGCTGGTGTTCGACCGGGGGTGACCTCCACCGGGCCCGCACCGGCTGCACCGCGAGGGGCCGGGGCACTCGGCCCCGACCCCTGCGACGGTGTGCTGCGGTGTCGCGGTGCTCAGCCGCGACGCGTCGCCCCGATCGCCCAGACCCGGGGCGGTTCGACCCCGTTGACGGCGTGGTCGCCGACGATCCGGGCCTTGAACACCCACGGGTTGTGGCTCCCCGCGGCGCGGGCGTTCCGCCAGTGCCGGTCGAGGTTCTTCGTCGTGCTCACACCCGAGGCCGCGAGGGCGTCGAACAGGTGTGACGTCGCCGTGGTCGCGAGGGACGTGAGCGAGACCTGCGCCTGTGCGGTCGCGAGCTCGGCGCGGTCGTTGCGTCGCTCGTCCTCTGCCTCGTCGAGGGCAGCACCCTCGTACGCGGCCTGCAGCGCCTCGGCTGCCCGGTCGACGATCGCGGTCGCCGCGAATCCGGCCGCGGACACCTCGCCGACGACCTGCAGGATCTGCGGGTCCGCGGCGAAGGTGTCGGCGTTGCCGTGCGAGAACACCCGGTTGCGGTTCCTGACCTGCAGCGCGATCTCCCGCTCGGCGGCCAGGACGGAGCCGGCGAGCACGGTGAGGAGCACCGCCTGGTAGAACGCGGTCTGGTACTTGAACCGGTCGTCGAACAGCACGACCGCGTCGGCCTGCACGACGGCGTCGGTGAACGTGCTCGTCCCCGAGCCCGTGGTCCGCTGGCCGAAGCCGTCCCAGTCGTCCGAGTGGGCGACCCCCGGCTGGTGTGCGTCGACGATCGCGATGACCCGCTCGCCGGTGTCGGTGCGCTCCGCGTACGTGTCGATCCAGTCCGCGAAGATGCTGCCCGTCGAGTAGTACTTCTGCCCGCTGACGCGGAAGGTGCCGTCGTCCTGCGGCGTGACCTTCGTGACGACGTCGCCGACCTGCACGGCCCCGACCTCGGTCCAGGAGTTGCCGGCGATCTCGCCCCGACCGAAGCGTCCGAGCCAGGCATCGCGTTCGCCGGAGCGCCCGACGAGACGGTCCTCCACGAGGGCGAAGTGCCCGCGCAGGGCCTGCGGGATGTTGCTGTCCGCGGCGGCGAGCTCGGTGAGCAGGCGGAAGAGCTGCGGGAGGGTCGCGCCCGCGCCACCGAACGCGACGGGGACGCGGACCGCGCCGAACCCGGCGGCTGCGAGTTCGCGGATCTCGTCGAAGGGGAGCCGATGGTCCTGCTCCCGCTCGGAGGCGCCGGCGGCGATGCGGTCGAAGATCGGCCGGAAGCGACCGGCAAGGGTCTCGTAGTCGACCGGTGCGGTGGTCTGGGCGGTGCCGAGCTGGTCGGCCGTGGTGTCGGTCATGGTGTCGTGCCTTCCGGGTTGCGTGTGCTGTTCAGGCGGTGGCCGTCGGTGTGACGACCTGGGGCTGGGCGGGGGTCGACGGTGCTCTGCGACCCCCGCGTCGGGAGAGCACGGCCGCGCCGACGAAGACGACGAGCGCGACCAGGGCGGCGCCGACGGTCCACGCGGCCCCGGCCGGCCACCGACCGGAGAGCCCGAGGAGCGCCGGCGCGGTCGTGGTGGTCTGGCTGGCGAGGACGAGGGCCCAGGCGGTGTACCGGCCGAGGTCACGACCCAGGGCGAGCAGGAGGAAGAAGAGCGTCCAGAGCCCGGCCCAGGTCGCCCACAGCACGGCGAGGACCGGGTCGACGGTGACGTTCGTGACCGCGAAGACGACGGCGATCGCGGCGACGAGGCCGCAGAACCAGCCGAGCCCCGTCGAGCCGAGCCCCGCGAGCGCGTCGATCCCCACGTACAGGTAGGTGAGGCCGAAGAGGAACGTCCCCGCGATCGAGAGCAGGACGGGCAGTGACCCGTCGGCCGTGACGGAGACGGCCGTGCACAGCACGAGCTGCAGCCCGCCGATCAGGACGTTGAACACACCGCTGTCACGGCCGGGGACCCGACCGAGCAGGGTGAGCCCGTTGATGAGCAGTGCCGCTCCGGAGAGCACCAAGCAGATGTACGCCATGGCGACGACCGTGGCAGCGAGGGGACCGCCGCGGAAGGGTTGTGTCGCACTGTGTCCGACGGTGACGATCCGTGACGTCGAGCGCTCACTGCTGCTCCCGACGTCGCTCGCCCCCGGACGGGAGGTCGCGCGCACACCGCTCCGTGGGCAGGATCGACCACATGCCCGACGCCGACCTCCGCGCCCGCATCGTCTCCGGTGCCGCCGATGCCTTCCGTGACGGCGACTTCCACACGGTCGGCCCGGATGACGTCGCCCGGGCCGCCGACGTCACCGTGGCCGAGGTGCACCGCGTGTTCCCGTCGTGGGAGCTGCTCGTCGTGGCCGTCGTCGACCGGTGGACCAAGGACGGGCGCGATGCGCTCCGCGGGGTCGCCGAGCAGGAGGGGGCCGTCGCGTACCTCCGAGCCCGGCTCGACCGCGGACACCAGCACCCCGCGGTCGTGCGGGTCCGCGTCGCGCTGCTCAGCGCGACCTCGACCCCGGGCCACCCGGCGTCGGGGTGGTTCCGGCAGCAGTACACGATGCTCTTCGAGGATGTGACCCTCGCCCTCGTGCGGGACGTCGTCGCCGGTCGTGAGTCCCGCGGGGCTGCTCCGCGGCACGCCGCCGAGCAGCTCGTCGCGCTCTTCGAGGGGCTGCAGCTGCAGGCGATGCTCCGCGACGACGCCGACCTGCTCGCCGGGTGGGACCGTGCGGTCGCACGCATGCGGGCCGGCTGGGCCGCCGCCGCCGTCGCGGCCTGAGGGGAGCCGGCCGCGCGGGCACCGGACGTTCGCGCAGCGCCCTGCCGGTACCCGCGGGCACCCGGACGTTCTCGCAGCGCCCTGCCGGTGCCGGGTCCTAGGACCCGCGTGTCCCGTGCCCGCGGAGTCCACGCCCGACGAGCAGCACGACGGCACCCACGACCAGGGCGACCGCGACGAGTGCCGGCACCCGGAACGCCAGCGCGGTGACCACGCCACCGATCCCGCCGCCGGCGAGGAACGACCGCACCCCGACGGCCAGCGCCAGGACGACGACCACGGCCAGGGCCGCGACCGGGACGACCCGCTCGACGGGGCGCAGGGGCCCGACCGGCCGGACGTCGGCGCGTCGCCACCACACCGCAGCGACGACGAGCAGGGCGAGCAGCCCGAGCACGCTCGACAGGTCCTGCAGCAGGAAGGGCAGCGGGTACCCGCCGACGGCGGCGTCCCGCAGTGCGGGCCAGGCCCGGACCACGAAGCCGTGCTCGTGGGTGAAGCTGTCCCACACGACGTGCGTGACGCTGCCGAGCAGGCAGCCCACGACCACCGGCAGCACGTCGCGTGCACCGAGCGACGGCCGGCGACCCCAGCCCCGCGGCAGACGCCGACGCAGCCCCGGGACGACCGGTGACCATGCCGGCCGCACGAGGAACCACCACGTGGCGAGCACCACGAGGGAGACGGCGAGGTCGATGGTCGGGACGCCCCACCACGAGTGCGCGTCCTCGTAGGGCGGCAGGAACGGCGCGAACAGCACCGTGTCCGGCGCCATCGAACCGATCGCGACGGCGGCGACAGGCACGGGCAGGCGACGTGCTGCCAGGGCGACGACCGCGTGGCTGACGGTGAAGGGCACGGTCACGTCCTCGTCATCGGGCCAGGTGCGTACGGTGCACGAACCACTCGACGCCCTCGGCCAGGGCGACACCGGCGGTGTGCCAGTCGTGGCCACCGTCCTCGATGATGCGCTCCGTCACCGTGACGCCGGCTGCACGTGCGGCCGCCACGACCCGCGGGACGACCGGTCCGTACCGGCTGTCGTCCGCACCGGCCGCGACGAACGCGGCGGAGTCGCGGTACGTCGCCCGCTCGGCGAGCACTCGGAGCGGCTGCGCGGCCTCGTACGCCGCCCGGTCACCGCGGAAACCCCTCGAGACGGTGTCGTCGCGACCCTGCAGGACCGGCCCGATCTGTCCCGAGACGTCGATCCACGAACCGAACCGGTCGGGCCGGCCGGCCCCGAGCTGCAGGGCGCAGGTGCCTCCCTGCGAGAAGCCCGCGATGGCCCAGTCCGCCCCGCCGGCGGCAGCGTGCAGGTGCTCGTGGACCCAGGTCGGGACGTCGCGCGTCAGGTAGGTGGCGCTGTTCCCGAGCGGACCGTCGACGCACATCGGGTTGTTCGATGCCCGGGCGAGCTGGTCCGGCATCACGACGATCGGTGCGAGTCCGCGGTGCCGGTGGGCGATCGCGTCGAGCCGGGTCGCCATGCGGCCGGCCTCGACGATGTTCGCCGGAGCGGCGCCGGGTCCCTGCCCGGAGAGCATCACGACGACGGGCAGCTCCGGGGCGTGCTCGACGAGGGCGGCCGGGGGGAGCCAGACGATCGCGGGTCGGGCGTGGAAGTGCGACACGGTGCCCGGGATCCGTACCGCACCGTAACGGCCGTGGGCCGGCATGTCGCGCGGCGGTCGCCAGCTCGCGGCGTCGACCGGGGCCGATCCCGGGGCCGGGTCGTCCGGCAGGCGGAGGGGCGGCACGTGTGACTGCCCCAGTGCGTCGGCGATCGTGGGGAAGAGCCCGGCGTCCCGGTTCACCGCCAGTCCGCCGGACACCAGGGCGAGGGGGACCAGCAGCGCGGCGACCACCCGGGTCAGCAACCGGCGCCGCGGTGCCCGGCCACCGCGGACGAGTCCGACGACCGCGACCCCGAGCAGTGCGCACACCACACCCGTCCAGACCCGGTCGACCCAGGTCGGCGGGACGCCGAGCACGTCGAGGACGTCGCCGAGGAACCACGAGAGCAGGGTCCCGACCAGCGCACCCGCGACGATCGCGACGGCTGCCCAGCGCCAGGAGCGGCGGACGGCGGTGAGGACGAGGACGGCGGCGACCAGGGTCAGGGCGTCGACGGGCAGCAGCACGTGGGCGGACAGGAGCGGCAGGGTGGTCACGGGCGGGTCCGACGGTCGGGACGCTCTCGGGCACCCGGCGGGTGACGGGACAGGAGCGGCGTGGTCCAGCGACGGTAGCGAGCCGAGGTGTCCGGACCGGCAGCGGGGAGCCCGTCCCCGGCGGTCTCCCGGCTGATCCTGAGCGATCCTGCACGGGGGGGTGGCCGGCCGACGGTCCGGAGCTGTCCGAGCGGCCAGGCCCGGGTGGTCCGCCGACCGTGCGGAGGACCGCACCGTCCCCGCACCGGACGGTGGAGGGCGGCGCGTCTGGGTGTGCCCTCCAGGGGATCCTGGCAAGGTCGGCGGATGGAGTACACGGACTACGACACCCGGCTCGCCGCCTACGGCGTGATCACCGAGGGCGACCGTGTGCTCCTGGCCCGACTGCGGGTCCCCGAGGCCGGCACGTGGACGCTGCCGGGCGGCGGGGTCGAGTTCGACGAGACCGTCGAGCAGGCCGTCGTGCGCGAGGTCCTCGAGGAGACCGGGTACGAGGCGACGTGCGGTCCGCTCCTCGGCGTCCGGCACCACATCGTGCCGAAGGAGCGCCGGATGCACGACAACGGGCGGCCGATGAAGGCGGTGCAGGTCGTGTTCCGCGTGACCGTCACCGGCGGCGAGCTGCGCAGCGAGACGGACGGCTCGACCGACGAGGCCGCGTGGGTCCCGGTCGCCGAGCTGCCCCACCGGCGGCACGGGCTGCTCGTGCCGATCGCCCTCGGCTGGGCTCGACGACCGTGAGCGGCGAGGCCACCGACCTGTCCGCCCGGCTCTGGGACGAGCGGGCGCTGCTCGGCGACCTGGTCACCGCTGCGGCCGACCCCGACCCCGACCGCGTCCGCCGGCTGCTCGACCGGTTGCGCGAGCTGCGCCTGGAGCAGGACGTCCTCGTGCACGCCCTCGCCGAGCAGTGGGGCACCGGTCCCGACACCGCCACGCTCCGGTCGCTCGAGCGTGTCGCACCCCCGCCGTGGGACCTGCTCCTGCCCGAGCACCTGACAGCCCTGGCGAGCCTGACCGCCGAGGTCGCCGCGGTGCTGCCACCCGGCCCCGTGCGCGACGCGTGGGACCGGATCAGCCCTCGAGCACGCTGAGCACGTTGCCCGACGGGTCGGTGAACCACGCGATGAGCGGACCGCCGTGCCGGTTCACCCCGCGCTCGTCGGTCACGCCCTCGTAGCGCAGGAACGTGACGCCCTTCGCCGACAGCTCGTCCACGGCGGCGTCGACGTCCGGCACCGGGAAGTTCAGCACCGTGAACGACGCCGGCTCGTGCGCGGGCCCCTTCGGGTAGACGAGCACCCCGGCGCCGGAGCCGACGTGCAGCACGAGCATGCCGTGGTCCTCGCTCACCGGCAGCCCGAGGACGCCCTCGTAGAACGCCCGCGCCCCGGGGACGTCACGCACCGAGAACCCGCTGAACGCCGTCGTCGCATCGACCATGCGGCCAGTGAACCACCGCTCCTGTCAGGATGGGACGGTGACCCCGACCGAGCTGTCCGTCGACGCCGCCGTCGAGCGGGCGGTGGCGCTCGCCGCGGTTCCCGGCCGCGCGGTGCTCGGCATCGCGGGGGCGCCCGGGGCGGGCAAGTCGACGCTGGCACGCCGGATCGTCGTCGCCGTCGACGCCGCGCACGGGCCCGGCACCGCGGTGCAGGTCCCGATGGACGGCTTCCACCTGGCGAACGCGGCACTCGACGCCCTCGGCCGGCACGACCGCAAGGGCGCGATCGACACCTTCGACGCGGCCGGCTACGTCGCCCTCGTCCGTCGTCTGGTCGTCGCGGACGACGACGTCGTCTGGGCGCCGGACTTCGACCGCCGCGTCGACGAGCCCGTCGCCGGCAGCATCGCCGTGCCGCGGAGCACCCGGCTCGTCGTCTCCGAGGGCAACTACCTGCTCGACACCGACGCGCCGTGGTCCGTGCTGCCCGACCTCTTCACCGAGACGTGGGCGTGCGTCGTGGACGATCGTGTCCGCGTCGACCGTCTGGTGGGCCGACACGTGCGGCACGGACGCGACCACGAGTCGGCCCGGACCTGGGCGCTCGAGGTCGACGGCGTGAACGCGGCGAGGGTCGCTGCCACGGTGACCCGAGCCTCCCGGACGGTCCGGACCTGACCGGAGCCGGACGACCAGGGCGGCCCGACCCGAGCCACCCGACCAGCAGCACCGAAGGACAGGAGCGACCATGACCATCGCCATCACCGGAGCCACCGGCAACATCGGCGGGGCCGTCGCCCGCGCGCTCGCCCGGGCGGGCACGCCGATCCGCATGCTCGTCCGCGACGCGGCCCGGGCACCCGAGCTGCCGGGAGCGGAGGTCGCGGTCGCCTCGTACGCCGACGCGACCGCGTCCCGCGCCGCGCTCGAGGGCGTCGACCTGCTGCTCATGGTCTCCGGCGCCGAGGCGCAGGACCGCCTCGACCAGCACCGCGCCTTCGTGGCCGCAGTCGCGGACGCGGGCGTCGCCCACGTCGTCTACACGTCGTTCGTGGGTGCGGCACCGGACGCCACCTTCACCCTCGGCCGCGACCACTGGGCGACCGAGCAGGCGATCGAGGAGACCTCGATGCGGCACACGTTCCTGCGGGACTCGTTCTACCTGGACTTCGTCGAGGACCTGGTCGGCGAGGACGGCGTGATCCGCGGACCGGCTGGTGTCGGCGCGATGGCCGCTGTCGCGCGGGCGGACGTCGCGCGCGTCGCGACCGAGGTGCTGCTGCACCCGTCGGACCACGTCGACCGGACGTACGAGCTCACCGGACCGGAGGCGATCACCCTCGCCCAGGCGGCCGCCACCGTGTCCGAGGTGCGCGGCCGCGCCGTGACGTACCAGCCGGAGACGGTGGCGGAGGCGTACGCCTCGCGTGCGCGATGGAACCCGGAACCGTGGCAGGCGGACGCGTGGGTGAGCACCTACACGGCGATCGCCGAGGGTGCGCTCGCGCACGTCTCGACGGACGTCGAGCGGGTGACCGGCCGTCGGCCGCTGTCGCTGCGCGAGGTGCTGCAGGCGGACTGACCCGGCCGGGAGGCACGGGGCGCGTCCGCCGTGTCGACCGCGGGTACTGCTGCGGGTGCTGCTGCACGACGGGAGGCACGTCGCACCACGTCCTTCCGTGGTGCGACGTGCCGTCGGTTGTTCGCGAGCGCGTCGAACCACGTCCTCGAGTACGGGCCGATCGCCGCGCTTCGCCGCCGCGTCGCGCTGCGCCGCTGCGCCGCGTCAGCGCACGCGTCGGGCCGCGAGCGTCCCCGCGACGCCGAGCGTCAGCACCGCGACGAGCACGACGAGCAGCGGGGCCGTCCAGCTCCCGGTCGCGCCGTGCAGGGCCCCGGCGACGAGGGGTCCCGCCGAGCCGATCAGGTACCCGCCGCCCTGCACGAACGCGGACATCCGCCGGGCGTCGTCGTCGCTCGTGACGATCCGCACGACGATGATGAAGACGACCGTGATCCCGCCGCCCTGCGCCGCTCCGCCGAGCACCGACCAGAGCAGCCAGAGCTGCGGCGCGAACAGCAGCCCGAGGGGCATCGCGAGCCAGAGGAAGGCGACGAGGGCGATGATCGCGCGGGGCGCCCAGCGGGTCGCGAGCACCGGGACGCCGAGCGCGCCGACCACCGCCAGGATCTGGAACACGGACGAACTCGCGCCCGAGGACTCCGCCGAGAAGCCGATCTCGTCGTGCAGCAGCGTCGGGATCCACGCGGTCAGGGCGTAGTACGAGAACGCCTGCCCGCCGAACGCCAGCGTCAGCCCCCACGTGATGAGCCGGCGCGCGGGTCGGACGGGCTCCGACGCTGCCGGCAGCGTGCGGATCGACCCGGTCTCGGTCAGGAGCTCGACCGGACCCGTCGCGACCACGGGCTCGACCCGGGACGGCCGGAGCCACGCCGCGCGCGCCCCGACCGCGTACGTCCACGCGGCCCCGGCGACGACGGCGAACACCGCCCACACGGCGATGGCGACCGGCCACCCCCACGCGGCAGCGATCGGGGCGGTGCCGAGCGAGGTGATCATCGACCCGACGTTGAGCGCCGACGTGTACACGCCGGTCACCAGCCCGACGCGCTCGGGCGAGGTGTCCCGTCGGATGACCACCGGGATCACGACGTTGCCGATCGTGATGCCGATGCCGATGATCGCGGTGCCGACCAGGAGCGCCGCCGCCGACGGGGTCGACCGGACGACCGTGCCCGCGAGCACGATCACGAGCGCCAGCGACACCGCACGCTCCGGGTCGGCCTTCGCGATCACCCAGCTGGCGAACGGCGTCGCCAGCGAGAAGCACAGGACCGGGATCGTCGTCAGGAGCCCGGCGATCGTCGCGGTCAGCCCGAGGTCCACGCGCAGGTCGCCGATGACCGGCGCCGGGGCCACGATCGGCCCGCGCAGGTTGAGGGCGATGAGGACGATCGCCGCCGGCAGCAGCCAGGCCGCACCGCGGAGTCCGCGACGGGCGACGGTGTTCACCGGTCCCTGCTCACGCCGCCGCGTCCGGCAGCAGGATCGGCAGCAGGTCGAGCGGGGTGGCGGCACGGGCGACGGTGCCCTCGGCCTCGGCGGGGGAGCCGTAGCCCCACTCGGCGAAGACGACCGGCACGCCGTGCACGCGGGCGCCCTCGACGTCGTGCAGCCGGTCGCCGACGAGCACCGGGCGGCTGACGTCGTGGCCGGCCTCCTCGAGTCGTCGCAGGGCCTCGGCGACGACGTCGGCCTTGGCGCTCCGGACCTCGTCGTCGCTCGCACCGGTGACGAAGTCGAAGTACCCCGTCAGGCCGTAGTGGTCGAGGATCACCGTGGCCGGTGTCTCGGGCTTGCTCGTCGCGGTGGACATCGGCAGTCCGGCCTCGTGCAGGGTGCGGAGCACGACGTCCATGCCCGTGAACATCGCCGAGTCGAGAGCCCCGTGCGACAGGTAGTGCTCGCGGTACACGGCGAGCGTCCGCTCCGCACCGCCGTCGTCCATGCCCATCGCCGTCCGGAAGGTGTCCATGATCGGCGGGCCGACGAACGACATCAGCGTCGCGTGGTCCGGCACGGGCACGCCGACCGTGCGGAAGGTGTGCGTCATGCTCTCGAGGATCCCCGGGGCGGAGTCGCTGATGGTCCCGTCGAGGTCGAACAGGATGGCGGTGTAGGGGCGCGTCATGTCCTGACCAGCCTAGTCGCGGCGGTGGGGCCGGCCACGGGGCGGGCCGGTGGGCGCGCAGGGCGGTGGGGCGAGCCTCCCGGCTCGGTGCCGGTCCTGCGACATCGCACGCGTCGATCGACGGGTGCGGTGTCGCAGAGCGCGTGCCGAGCGCGCCAGACGACCGTCAGAACAGGCGGGTGTGCCCGCCCTCGATGCCGCGCATCGCGTCGTAGTCGAGCACGAGGACGCGGATGCCGCGGTCCTCGGCGAGCGTGCGTGCCTGCGGTGCGACCGTCTGCGCGGCCAGGACGCCCTGCACCGGCCGCAGGTGCGGGTCGCGGTTCATGAGCTCGAGGTACCGCGTGAGCTGCTCGACGGCGTCGATGTTGGCGTTGCGCTTCATCTCGACCGCGACGCTCGCTCCCGCGTCGTCGCGCGCCAGGATGTCGACCGGGCCGATCGCCGTCATGTACTCGCGTCGGACGAGCGTGTGCCCGTCGCCGAGGAGCTCGATCTGCTCGGCGAGGAGCTGCTGCAGGTGCGCCTCGACGCCGTCCTTCACCAGACCGGGGTCGACGCCGAGGTCGTGGCTCTCGTCCGCGACGACCTCGTACAGGCTGACGATGAGCTTGTCCTGCGTCTTCTTCTGCGTGACGGTCCAGACCTGGGTGATGCCGGCGCTCGCCTGCTCCTCGTCGGGCTCGGTCATCTCGATCGAGCACGGCGGGCTCATCCAGTTCAGCGGCTTGTAGCTGCCGCCGTCCGAGTGGACGAGCAGCGAGCCGTCCGCCTTGAGCATGAGCAGACGGGTCGCGAGCGGCAGGTGGGCCGACAGGCGTCCGGCGTAGTCGACGGAGCAGCGGGCGATGACGAGACGCACCCGGCGATCCTAACGGTCGGTGCGCGTCCCACCGGACGCGGCGGGGTCCGCCACCGTGTCGTCCGTCCCGTGGTGCGGGCGGTCGGTCTGGAGGCGCGGCTCGCCCCCGCCGGACTGCGCCGCGTCCGGCTGCTGGTCGCGTGCCGCCCCGTGGTCACCGTCGTCGCGTCCGCGCCGCTTCCGCAGCGTCTCGGCCGCCGCGCCGGTCTCGCGCGCCGCACCCGATGCCAGGCCGGCGGCGATGATGAACACGAACACCACGAGCAGCGCGCCGAGCAGGCCGATGTGCTCGCCGAGGAACCCGATCAGCGGCGGACCGGCGAGGAACGCCACGTAGCCGATCGTCGCCACGGCGCTGACCTTGAGCGCTGCCGAGCGGGGGTCGTCGGCGGCGGCGGACATGCCCATCGGGAAGCCGAGGCTCGCACCGAGGCCCCAGAGGACGACACCGACGATCGCGATCGGGATCACGTCCACGAAGATGAGCAGCCCGAGGCCGACCACGGCGACGGCGGCGCTCACGCGGAGCACGGGCACCCGGCCGAACCGGTCGATGAGCGGGCTGCCCGCGATGCGTCCGGCGGTCATCGCGGCGAGGAACACCGTGAGCACGGCGGAGCCGGCGGCGTTGTCGAGCCCGTGCCCGTCGATCATGGCGAGGGGCAGCCAGTCGTTGGCGGAGCCCTCGGCCAGCGCCATGCCGAGCACGATCACACCGATGAGGAGCGTCGACGGCTGTGCCCAGACCTGCCAGCGCGTCAGCTGCACCGGGGTCGGGCTGGTCGCGGTGGACTCGTGTTCCTCGTACCGGTGCTCGTCCCCGAAGCGCGACGCCGCCGCGAGCATGACCAGGCAGACCACGACGCCGAGCACCGCGAAGTGCAGCACGACGGGGACGTCGAGCGCCTCGGTCAGGGCGCCGAGCCCGGCACCGGCGAGCGTGCCGACGCTGAACGCGGCGTGGAAGAGCGGCATGATCGTGCGCCCACCGGCCTTCTCGGCGGCGGCGCCGGAGACGTTCATCGACACGTCGACCAGTCCGTTGCCGAAGCCGAACGCGATGAGACCGATCCAGATCGCGGCGAAGCCCCAGCCGGCGGAGACGGCGACGCCCGCGAAGACGAGGCCGACCGCCAGGCAAGCCGACGCCACCTGCACGCCCCGGCGGGCGCCGACCTTCGCGACGATGTGGCCGGCGAAGGTCAGGCCGCCGATCGAACCGACCGCCATGCCGAGCACCAGCAGCCCCATCTCGAAGGTGGTGGCACCGAGGGAGTCGCGCACGCTGGGGATGCGTCCGAGCCAGGTGGCGATGGCCAGACCGGACAGCGTGAAGGCCACGAAGACCGCGATGATCCAGGTGCGGGTCGTCGGGGCGGTTCGGGTGGACGTCGTCGTCATGCGGAGCTTCCGGTCTCGTGCTGGTCGTGTCGTGGGCCGCCGGCGAGGCCGTCCCTGATCGGGTTCCTGCCTGCGGCTGTCCGGTCGAATCGATTCGACCGGTTCGTGTGACTACGCTAACGGGCGATGGACCACCCGGCAACAGCACCCGGCACGTCCGGGGCGACGAACCCCCGCGACCACGCCGACGGTCCCGTGCGCCGTGGGCCCAGACCGACGCTCGCCGCGGTCGCCCGTGCAGCGGGGGTCGCACCGTCGACCGCCTCCCTCGCCTTCAGCAGTGCCGGCCCGGTGTCCGAGGACGCGAGGGCCCGGGTGCTCGCCGCCGCTGCCGAGCTCGGCTACGGGGGCCCGGACCCGCGGGCGCGCTCGCTCCGCCGGGGCCGGTCCGGGGTGATCGGTGTCGTGATGGACGAGCGGCTGAGCGATGCGTTCCGCGACCCGGTCAACGTCCTGACGCTCGACGGCATCGCCGAGGTCGCGGGCGAGGCGGGCGCCTCCCTGCTCCTCGTGCGCAGTCCCCTCGACGACGAGCACGGCGCCGGGCCGATCGTCGACGCCCCGATGGACGCCGTCGTCCTGGTCGGGTGCAACGTGCGGATCGACCCTGCGGTCGCCGTGCTCCGCCGACGGCAGATGCCCGTCGTCGCGATCGAGGCCGACGACATCGAGGGCGCGGTCCCCGTCCAGCTCGACAACCGCGAGGCCTCCGGTCGTGCCGCCGACTACCTGCGCGAGCTCGGGCACACCGCGGTCACCGTCGTCACCCTCCCGCTCGACGCCGAGCGCCGCCGCGGCCCCGTCGACGCAGCGCGCGAGGCGGAGGGGGTCGCCCACACCACCCTGGAGCGTCTCCGTGGTGTGCGCGGCGTCTACCCCGACGCCGTCGCGGTCGAGGCCGCCGCCAGCTCCGTCGAGGAGGGCCGGATCGCCGGACAGTCACTGTTCACCGGCGACGGACCGGTCCCGAGCGCGGTGATCGCACAGAGCGACCTGCTCGCCGTCGGGGTGGTCTCGGCAGCGCTCGACGCGGGACTCCGGGTGCCCGAGGACGTCAGCGTCATCGGCTTCGACGGCATCACGGTCGACGACAGCCTGCTCCACCGCTCGCCGATCCGGCAGCTCACGACGCTGGTGCAGCCGTTCGAGCAGAAGGGTCGCGCCGCCGCACGCGCCGCGCTCGCGATGCTCGAGGGCGACGAGCCCCAGCCGGCGGCCTTCCGGTCGGAGCTGCGCGTGGGCGACACGACGGGGCCGGTGCGCCGGGCGATCGGCGACTGAGCGCCCGGGTCCGCGACCCGCGCGCCTCCTGCTGGAGCGCTGGGGGCTAGGCGCCCGAGGTGCCGCTGGTGGCGATGCCTGCTGCGCCGATGCCGATCACGAAGATGACGAGCAGCGCCCACCCCACGACGAAGAGCCCGTTCAGGATCAGACCGGTGACCGCCATCCCGCGACCGGCGGGTTCCTTCCGGAGGCCGACGATGCCGAGGACGAACCCGACCAGCGGCACGAGGAAGGTGAACCCCAGGACGATCGACACCAGGCCGAGCACCATGCTCGCGATGCTCAGACCACGCGGCGGAGCGGGCTGGTAGCCGACCGTCACGTGCGTCGGCTGCCCGTAGTGCGGTGCCTGCGCGTACTGCTGCTGCTGCGCGTACTGCGGCTGGTGCTGGCCCTGGTTCCCCTGGCCCGGGTGCTGGTCGTCACTCATCGGTTCCCCCTCGTCGAGTCCGCTGTCGCGTGCCCCAACGGTAGCGGATGGCAGAGCGCGGCCCCGGCTGGGTGTCGGTTGGGGGTTTCCTCAGCGCCGCAGGCCCCTGCCACCGACTGCTCACGAGGAGCGCTCCCTACGCTCCGTCACGTGCAGCCGATCGATCGTTCCCGGGACCTGGTGTGGCTCGTCGTGGTCCTCGTGGTCGCGTTCGTCTCGGTCGCGCTCACCGTCGTCGTCGTGCGATCGGTGGGGTCGCCCGACCAGGCGGCTGCTGCTCCGGCACCGAGCGCGACGCTGATCGCGCCGCAGCGCACCCGGAGTGTGCCGACGAGTTCCCGCGGCATCCCCGCCACGGAGCGCCCGACGTCGCACGAACCGTCGAGCGTCGACCTCGCGACGACGTGGACCCCGCCCGCCGACCTCCCGCAGCAGGGGCGCCTGCTGCACGTCGCCATCCCGGGCACCCGGTCGCACTTCGTCGCGCGGGACGCCCTGCTCTGGCTCCCACCGGCGGCACTGGTCGCCGATCCGCCGCCACTCCCCGTCACCGTCCTCATGTCGGGGCAGTCACGGGGCGCCGGCCCCGACGACGTCGAGACCGGCGGGCACATCGCACACACCATGGATGCGCTCGCCGGCCTGCACCGCGGCCTCGCGCCGATCGTCGTCGTGCCCGATCAGCTCGGTCCACGATCGGGCAACCCGATGTGCGTCGACGGGCCGCTCGGCAACAGCCGGACGTACCTCGAGCAGGACGTCCCCGCGTGGATCACGAGTCACCTGCGCGTGCAGACCGGTGCCACGGCGTGGACCGTCGGCGGCTTCTCGCAGGGCGGTACCTGCGCGATCCAGCTCGGGGCGGGCGACCCACAGCGCTTCGGCAACGTGATCGACGTCTCCGGTGAGCTGGGCCCGACCGAGCTGACCCGCGCCGAGACCCTGCACGGGTTCGGTGGCAGCGTCGCGGCCTGGCGTGCGGCGCAACCGATCGCGGTGATGGCCCAGCACGGCTCCTACACCGGGACGTCCGCGTTCTTCACCGCTGCGCAGCTGGACCGGCACTACGGTCCGGCGATGCCCGTGGTCGCCGCGCACGCTGCTGCGGCGGGCATGCACGTGACGCGGTGGATCGTGCCGGGAGGTGGGCACGACTGGGCGATGGCACGCGCGGCCATCGCTGCCGGGATGGCGTGGCTGGAGCCGCGCGTGGGACTCGCGGCGTCCTGACGGCTCGCTCGCCACTCGAGGGCTCCGGCCGCCGGTCGCTCAGGAGTACTCGGAACGGATGAAGGCGGCGAATCCGGGGATCGTGAACTGGAGCATCCCCCGGTCGGCTGGTTGCACGAGTCCCTTGTCGATGAGCCGCGCCCGCGGCGTGGAGAGCTGGTTCGTCCCGGTCCCCAGCGCCTCCGCGATCGACGCCCGCGAAGTCGGACCGTCGCCGAGCCGTGCCATCGCCGTCAGCAGACGCCGTTCCGAGGTCGAGCACGCCGACCACCTCGCCCGGAAGAGCGCCTCCAGGTCGGCCTGCATGGAACGGTGTCCGGTCTCGACCGAACCGACGTCGATCACCGCTCCCGGATCGGGCCGCCCTGCAGCCGCCCACGCGGAGTCGGCGATGAGCTGGACGGAGTACGGGTAACCCTGCGCGATCGACAACGCGCGGTCGACGGCTTCCGGCGTCCACTGCACTCCGAGGAGGCGAGCCGGTCCGACCAGCGCGATCTCCTCGGCATCACGATGCAGGGGGCCGAGCGGTCGGTACGCGAGGCGTTCGCTGAAGGTGACGATCTCGGCGATGGTCTCCGGCGCGTTCGGCAGTCCAGCAGCGAAGACCGCGGCGGGGACGTCCGTGCCCTCCGCCTGGAGGTGTTGCCAGGCGTAGACCAGCGTGCGGAGGCCTGCCGCGTCCGCTGACTGGATCTCGTCGACGAAGATGACGAGCGGGCGCTCCGTCGTGGCGGCCTGGATGACGTCCTCAAGGCCGCGGGCGCCCGCACGAGCGCGCTCGTCCTCCGGAGCCCTCGAGCGGAAGGTCCCCGTCGCGGTGGCGACGCCCGGCACCCCGAGCGAGAGCCGGAGTGACTCGACCTTCTCGCGGAGAGCCCTGCCGTGCGGGGCGCCGGTAGCTCCGACGGTCCGCCGCAACTCGTCGAGGATCTGCTCGACGAGCCCTTGCGGTTCACCTGCCGTCACCCAAACGGTGGCCGCGCCGCGCGCAGAAGCCCGGCGTTGGTACTCGCGGAGCAGTGACGTCTTCCCGAAGCCTCGCGCGGCGTGGTCCACCCGGATCCGACCCACCAGACGGTGGAGGTCGACCAGGACTGACAGGCGCTCGTCCAGATCGGCGAGTTGGAGGGCGCGCCCGGGAACGGTGCGGGCGATCTCACCCGGTGTGTAGGGGCTCGGCTGCATGGGCCTCCGATGATCTGTTATGAAAGACGTCTTTCATAACAATCTATCGCACTCCTCCCACCCGCGGCCCGCGCAGCCCGAGCACGACCACGGCGACGAGGTTCACCGCGCTCCCGACCAGGAACCCCGTGCTGCCCCCGGCCACGCCCCACGTCGGAGCGAGCACCGCCATGAGCACCACCCCGACGACGAACCCGGCGACCGACGCCAGTGCCACCTGCCGCGACCGCCCGGACGCGAGCAGCAGTGCCGCGGGCACGAGCCCGACGGTGAACACCCACACGCCGACCATCAGGTACCGCAGGTCCGACACGGCCTCGGCCCCCTCGGCGGGGTAGACGAGCGGCAGGAACCACCCGGCGAGCCACGCCACGAGCCCGAACACCACGGCGGTCCCGCCGGTGAAGCCCCCGACGAGCAGGAGCACCCCGCGTGAGCGCAGCGACCCGCCGTCCGAGCGGTGGGCGAACGCGGGCACGAGGACCTGGCCCAGCGCCTGGCCGACCATCGACGCCGGGGTCGCCAGGGTGAACGCCGCCGCGTAGACACCGGCCTCGTGCGCCGAGACGGAGACCTGCGCCGAGATCATCGTCAGCTGCAGCAGCCCGTTCGAGGTCACGACCGCGAGCACGTTCCAGGCCGCGAAGGCGAGCACCCCCGCGGTCGGTTCCGGTGCGCCGACGGCGCGGTTCCCCCGCGGCCAGCAGGCGATCGCGAACACGGTGTAGCCGATCGCCAGGGGCAGCAGCACGAGCGGCTCGAGGCGGGTGACGCACGCCGCGACGAGCAGGCCGAGGGCGAGCAGGCTCGTGACCGTGTCCCACAGTGCGACGCGTGGCGCACGGTCGTACCCGAGTTGCGCTCCGCGGGCGTAGCAGTACAGGCCGTACCCGACGACGACCCCGACCCCGCCGACGACCATGCCCGGGCTCGCTCCCCAGGCGAGCGCGACCGGCACGGTCACGGCGGCGAGCACGGCGCTCGACACCGCCATCGAGGCCCCGAGCAGCCGGTTCACCGCGGTGTCCGAGCGACGTCCGCGCAGAGCGATCGCCAGCACCCTCGACGCGGTGTTCCCCGCGGCGTTCGGCCAGAGCAGCGCGGTGAAGACCGACAGGGAGAGCAGGGCGGTGGTCTGCCCGAGGGTCTCGGTGCCGAACACCCGGCCGACGACGACGGTGACGAGCAGCTTCGCGAGCCCCTGCACGCCGATGCCGACGGTGGCGAGCAGCGCCGACGACGCGACGCGCCCGTGCCCGTGCGCGCGCCCGCGCGTGTGCCCGCTCACCGCGCCAGCGCCTGTTCGACCCAGCCCCGACGGTGCGCCCGCACCCCGAGGGTCACCGCCCGGACGCCGATGTAGCCGAGCGCGAAGGCCGCCCAGAGCCCGGCGAGCGTCCCGCCGACCCACCAGAGCAGCGGCAGGTACACGACCAGGTTCACGAGCCCGGCGACGGCGAGGTAGCGCGCGTCCCCGGCACCGATGAGCACGCCGTCGAGCACGAACACGTAGCCGGCGACGGGCATCCCGACGGCGATGAGGACGAGCACGAGCGGCAGGGCCGAGCGCACCGCGGCGGAGTCGGAGAAGACCGGTCCGAGCAGTCCGCTCACCGCGAGGGTCAGAACCCCGAGCAGTGTCCCGCCGACGATGCCGAGCAGCACGAGCCGGCGCGTGACCAGCCGCACCCGGGCCGGATCGCGCGCGCCGAGCCCGTGGCCGACGAGCGCCTGTCCGGCGATCGCCAGGGCGTCGAGTGCGAAGGCCAGGGTCGAGAACACCGTGAGACCGACCTGGGTCGTCGCCAGGCCGGTCGTGCCCAGGCCCGAGGCGGTCGCCACGGTCGCGAGCATCGCCACGCGCAACGACGCCGTGCGCAGGAACAGCCATGCCCCGGACCGGAGCGCCCGCACGACGCCGGACGCCCCCGGTCGCAGCGGTGCACCCGATGCCCGGGCCGCACGCACGGCGATCACGACGTACACGGCGGCCATCGCCCACTGCACGATCACGGTGCCCGCGGCAGACCCCTCGACGCCCCAGCCCGCACCGTAGATGAGCACGGCGTTGAGCAGCCCGTTCGCCACGAAGCCGATCGTCGCCACGACGAGGGGTGTCCGCGTGTCCTGCAGGCCCCGCAGCAGTCCGGTCGAGGCCGTCACGACCAGGATCCCGGGGAGCCCGATCAGCGACACCGTCAGGTACGCGGTCGCCGCGGTCGAGACCTCCGCCGAGGCGCCGAACAGCTCGACGAGCGGTCCGGCGAGCGGCCAGCCGACGAGTGCGAGCACGACACCGAGCCCGAGCGCGAGCCACATGCCGTCGATGCCGGCGTGCACCGCTCCGCGACGGTCGCCGCCGCCCAGCGCCCGGGCCACCGCGGGGGTCGTCGAGTACGCCAGGAAGACGAGCAGTCCGGTCACCGTCTGCAGCACGACGCTCGCGAGGCCCACGGCAGCCAGCGCCGTCGCCCCGAGGTGTCCGACGAGCGCCGTGTCGGTCAGCAGGAAGAGCGGCTCGACGACGAGCGCGCCGAGTGCCGGCAGCGCGAGCCGGACGATGTCCCGGTCGACCGACCGACGCTCGGTCGTCGCGGCGGGCGAGGTCGGTCGTGGCACCGGACCATCCTGCCGGAGTCGGAGCAGCACCGGTCCGTCCCGCCGTCGGTACGCTGCGCGCGTGGACCTCCTCGCGCTCGCGCCCGGCGCCGTCGGCATCGCCCTGAGCCCGCTGCCCGTCGCGTCCGTGGTCGTCCTGCTCGGGCACCGTCGCGGTTCCGCCCCCGCCGTCGCCTGCGCCGCCGGCTGGACCGTGGCCGTCGCCGCGGCGCTCGTCCTGGCGGTCGCGGTGGGGGAGCGGCTCCCCGTGCAGACGGCCGGTGGCTCGTCCGTCCAGGCGATCGTCGCCGTGGTCGCCGGGGTGGTGCTCGCCGCGCTCGCGGTCTGGCAGTGGACGGTCCGCCGGCTGCCGGACGGCTCCCCGTCGAGCACCCGCTGGGCGGACGTGGTCGAGCGGGTCGGTCCGGTGCACGGCTTCGGGCTCGGGATGCTGCTGTTCTGCAACCCGAAGGCGGTCGTGCTCGCCCTGACCGCGGGGCTCGCGTTCGGGGGCGCCGAGCCCGACCTCGGCGAGGCACTGCTCGCCGGCGCAGCCTTCGTCGTGGTCGCCGCGTCGACGACGGTGCTGCCCGTGGTCCTCGTGCTCGCGGCCGGTCGTCGCGCTCGCCGTCCGCTCGCCGCGATGCGCGCGGGCATCGCCCGGTGGGGATCCGTCGGACTGGTCGCGGTGCTCGCCGTCCTGGCGGTGGTCCAGCTCACCGTCGGCGTGGTCGGTCTCCGCTGACGCTGGCCGACAGGGCGGGTGCGCGCAGGACCGGACCGGGGACGGAACGGACGGGAGGCCCGTGGCGGGGTCGCCACGGGCCTCCCGTCCGGTGGTCCCGCCGTCAGTCCGCGCGCGGCTCTGCCGGGATCGCCCCGGTGGCGGCGCGCGCCTCGTCCGACGCCCGGGGCGTCGCCGGGTCCGTGCCGCGGGCCCGCCCGACCAGGTCCATGAGGTGGTAGACGACGATCGCGGCGACCGTGCCGACGATGATGCCGCCGAAGGTCGCGCCGCCGAACGAGAACGTGAAGTCGGCGATGCCCATGATCAGCGCGATGCCGGCGGTCAGCTGGTTCTTCGGCTTGGCGAAGTCGACGCGGTTCTCGACCCAGATGCGGATGCCGATGACGCCGATCAGGCCGTACAGGGCGGTGGTCGCACCGCCGAGCACCCCGGCCGGCACCGAGGAGATGACCATGCCGACCTTCGGCGACAGCCCCAGCAGGATCGCGACGATCGCGGCGACCCAGTACGCGGCCGTCGAGAAGACGCGGGTCGCGGCCATCACGCCGATGTTCTCGCCGTAGGTCGTGGTGGCGGAACCGCCGCCGGCACCGGCGAGCACGGTCGAGACGCCGTCGGCGAAGAGCGCGCGACCCGTCAGCGGGGTGAGGTCACGGCCGGTGAGCTGTCCGACGCCCTTGACGTGACCGACGTTCTCGGCGACCAGGGCGAGCACGACCGGCACGAAGCCGAGGTAGATCGCGAGCTGGCCCGGGTCGAAGGCCGGGGCGGTGAAGGTCGGCAGGCCGATCCACGGGGCCGCGCTGACCGTCGACAGGTCGACCTGGCCGGAGAGCAGGGCGGCGACGTAGCCGACGAGGACGCCGATGACGATGGACAGGCGACCGAGCAGTCCCTTGAACAGCACCGTGACCAGGATGATCGCCGCGAGGGTGACCAGCGCGACGACCGGGGCCTTCGCGAAGTTGTCGCGGGCGGCCGGCGCGAGGTTGAAGCCGATCAGGGCGACGATCGCTCCCGACACCACCGGGGGCATCAGGCGGTCGATCCACCCGGCCCCGGCGAGGTGCACGATCGCGCCGACCAGGGCGAGCAGCACGCCGACCACGATGATCCCGGACAGCGCGAGCGGGATGCCGCCGATCTTCGTCGCGGCGCCGATCGGCGCGAGGAAGGCGAACGACGAGCCGAGGTAGCTCGGCAGCCGGTTGCCGGTGATCAACAGGAAGAGGATCGTGCCGACGCCGCTGAAGAGCAGGGTCGTCGAGGGCGGGAAGCCCGTGATGAGCGGCACGAGGAAGGTGGCACCGAACATCGCGACGACGTGCTGGACGCCGAGCCCGATGGTGCGACCCCAGGAGAGGCGCTCGTCCGGCGCCACGATGGTCGAGGAGGAGACGGTCGCGCCGTCACCGTGCAGCTTCCAGCCGAGTCCCATGGCAGCACCGTAGCGGCTGCGCGGCTGCTGGCTCCGTCCCGACGCGGACCCGGTGGCTATCGTGGAGCGCATGACCGACGTCGCACGCACCTCAGGGATCCACACCGACGAGCTCGACCCGGCCGTCCGCCCGCAGGACGACCTCTACCGGCACGTGAACGGGACGTGGATCGCGCAGACGCCGATCCCCGACGACAAGGCGCGGTACGGCTCGTTCACCGTGCTCGCCGAGGACGCCGAGGTCGCCGTGCGTGAGATCGTCGAGCGCTCCCAGCAGGCCGCACCCGGCACCGAGGAGCGCAAGGTCGGTGACCTGTACACGTCCTTCACCGACGAGGAGCGACTCGAGGCCCTCGGCACCGGACCGATCGACCCGCTGCTCGGCGAGATCGACGCCGTCGAGACCACCGACGACGTCATCGCGATGGTCGGACGCTTCGAGCGCCTGGGCCTGCCCGGCTTCGTCCAGCTCTTCGTCGACAACGACCCGGGTGACCCGGAGTCGTACGTCGTCTTCCTCGAGCAGTCCGGCCTGGGCCTGCCCGACGAGTCGTACTACCGTGAGGAGCGCTTCGCCGACATCCGGTCGAAGTACCGCGAGTTCGTCGCGTCGATGTTCCCGCTCGCGGGCTTCGCCGACGCCGGGCAGAGCACCGAGGCCGTCATCGCGCTGGAGACGGCGCTCGCCGCGGCGCACTGGGACAACGTGACGACCCGCGACAGCCAGAAGACCTACAACAAGATGACCTGGGACGAGGTCGCCGCGCTCGCGAACGGCGCCGACCTGCACCTGTGGTGGCAGGCGATCGGTGCCCCGGCCGGCGCCTTCGAGACCGTGGTCGTGCGCGAGCCGTCGTTCATCTCCGGCCTGGCCGAGCTCCTGCGCTCCCAGCCGCTGGACGCGTGGAAGGACTGGCTGCGCTGGCAGGTCATCCGCGGCTCCGCGGCGTACCTGACGAGCGCGATGTCCGCCACGAACTTCTCGTTCTACGGCACGGCGCTCACCGGTGCGCCGAAGCAGCGCGAGCGCTGGAAGCGCGGCGTCTCGCTGGTCGAGGGCGCGATGGGCGAGGCCGTCGGTCGCATCTACGTGCAGGAGCACTTCGACGAGACGTCCAAGGCCGAGATGGACGACCTCGTCGCCAACCTGGTCGAGGCGTACCGGCAGAGCATCACCGCGCTCGACTGGATGACCGACGAGACCCGCGCCCGTGCCCTCGACAAGCTCGACAAGTTCACGCCGAAGATCGGCTACCCGGTGACGTGGCGCGACTACTCGGCCCTGTCGGTCAGCCCCGACGACCTGATCGGCAACGTCCGGGCCGTCGCGAGCTTCGCGGTCGACCGCGAGCTGGGCAAGATCGGGAAGCCGATCGACCGCGACGAGTGGTTCATGACCCCGCAGACGATCAACGCGTACTACAACCCGGGGTTCAACGAGATCGTCTTCCCGGCGGCGATCCTGCAGTTCCCGTTCTTCGAGGCGTCGCGCGACGCCGCCGCGAACTACGGCGCGATCGGTGCCGTCATCGGGCACGAGATCGGACACGGCTTCGACGACCAGGGCTCGCAGTACGACGGTGACGGCCGACTGCAGAACTGGTGGACCGAGGCCGACCGCACGGCGTTCGAGGAGCGCACGAAGGCCCTCATCGCCCAGTACGACGCGCTCGTGCCGACCGAGGTGCCGGACGGGCACGTCAACGGCGCGCTGACCATCGGCGAGAACATCGGTGACCTCGGCGGGCTGTCGATCGCGTGGAAGGCGTACCTGCTGTCCCTCGACGGCCAGGAGCCCCCGGTCGTGGACGGGCTGTCCGGCGCCGAGCGCTTCTTCCTCAGCTGGGCACAGGCCTGGCGGATGGCGATCCGTCCGGAGGAGGCAGCGCGTCTGCTGAGCATCGACCCGCACTCGCCGAACGAGTTCCGCTGCAACCAGATCGTGCGGAACATCGACGGCTTCTACGAGGCCTTCGGTGTCACCGAGTCGGACACGATGTACCTCGACCCGGCCGAGCGCGTCGCGATCTGGTGATGACCGAGCCGGACGCGGCTCCGTCGTCCGAGCCGAGCGCTGACCACAGCGGGACGCCCAGCGCTGCGCCGGGCGAGACGCCGGGTGCCGACACCGGTGCCGCCCGCCGTCCCCGCCGCCGACACCAGGTCGGCGGCGGGAACGGCGCTCGTGCGTGCGGACGCCACCGCGGCGGGGCCGACGAGCGGTTCGGCGCGACGGTCGACGCCCTCGGTTCGGTCGCCCGTGACGGTGCCGCCGTCAGCGCGTCGATCATCGACACGTCGACCGGCAAGGCCCTGCTCGCCGTCGACGACACCCTGGTGCAGCCGGTCGCGAGCCTCGGTCGCGTGCTCCTGCTCATCGAGGTCGCGGCGCAGCTCGAGGACGGCCGGCTGCACGGCGACCGGCTCCAGCGGATGGCACGGGACACCGCCACCGGTGCCGGGTTGTGGCAGTTCCTGCAGGAACCGACGATGCAGGTGCCGGACCTGGCGACCCTGGTCGGGGCGACGGCGGACGCGTGGGCGATGAACGCACTGCTGTCGACCGTCGGCATCGACGCGGTGCGGCAGCGGGCCGAGGCGCTCGGCATCGACCGCACGGCACTCATCGACCGCGTGCGGGACCGGCGCGGTCCCGACGACGCCCCCGACGCCTCCGTGGCGCCGGCAGGCGAGCTCGCCTGGCTGATGCGCGGCCTGGCCCTCGGCGAGGTCGTCGACGAGGCGGTGTCGAACCGGGTGCTCGGCTGGCTGAGCCTGGCCAGCGACACCACGCTCGTGGCGGCCTCGTTCGGCCTCGACCCCCTGGCGCACCGTGCGCTGGACCACGGGTTGCAGGCCGTCGTCGTGACCGGCTCGTCGACCGGGGTCCGCGCCGAGGCCGGCATCCTCCGGGGACCCGGATCGTCGGTGAGCTACGCGGTCACGGTGACCTTCGACGACGCCACACTGCAGCGGCGGCTCGCGGTCGTCGAGGCCCTGCGGACGATGGGCACCGAGGTGCTCGAGGCCGTGCACACCCCCGCCCGCCGCTGACCAGCACGGACGAGCACGGACGGGCGGGCGCAGACGGGCGCCGGCGGGCGCGACGGCTCAGTCGGCCGCCTGCCCCTCGGGCACCAGGCCCTGCACGTTGAGCAGCCCCGCGTCGGTGGACCGGCACGCCGTGATGCCGGAGTCCCGCACGAACAGTGACTCGGTCGACCCGGGCGGGTACACGCGGAACCCGTCCGCGGACACCGGGTCGCACGTCGCCGTCGGGTAGTTCTCCGCCTGGGTGATCTTCAGCGGTGCGACGGCCACCGCGCCGGGCGCCAGCGTCACGGTCGGGTGCGCCGATGCCTCGTCACGGGTGGCCGGGGCGCCGATCTGCTCACCCGAGCCGCCGCCGACGAAGGAGACCCCGGGCCACCCCTGCAGCGTGCAGGTCGTGGAGCCGGTGTTGCGGAGCGCGAGGTGCACGTACGTGCTGCCGGCGGCCCCACCGCTGCCGGACTCGACGCTGCCCGCGAGCGACGCGGTGGTGCACCGGCCACCGTCCCCGCCGGACCCGCCACCCGCCGAGCCGCCCGACGACGAGGACGACGCCGACGACGAGGACGCCGCCGACGACGAGGACGGAGCCGAGGTCGCGGCGGAGGGCGACGAGCCCCCGGCCGACGCGGTCACGGTCTGGGTCGCCGTCGGCGCCGGGCCCGGGCCGCCCGACGAACAGCCGGAGAGCGCGAGCGCGAGCACGACCCCGGTGCTCGCGAGGACGATGGCGGAACGTGTGCTGCGGTGCATGCCTCGACGCAACACCCGCCGCGGTCCTCGGGACTCGGTGAGCGTCCAGTCGTCACGGGCACACTCGCGTCACAGCCAGGAACACGAGCGACGGAGGTCGGAACATGGCAGGCAAGCACGAGCAGGCACGCGGCGAGGACGGTCGGGCGGACGGCGTCGACACCCGCGCCGGCGCCTTCACCGACAGCGAGATCCCGGGCGAGCAGCACGTCGAGTCGCACGAGCCCGCGGGAGAGTTCGTCTCCAGCGACATCCCCGGCGAGACGCGGCCCCAGGGCGCGGGCGGCGCGGACGAGGGTGAGTACGTCGAGTCGGACATCCCCGGCGAGGCCGAGCCCACGCCGGACGGCGAGGCCGGGCACTACGTCGACAAGGACGAGTGAGGCGCCGAGGGGCACCGGTCGGAGCTGACCGGATCCTCAGGCGACAGGAGCTCAGTCGACCAGATCGGCGGCGACCAGCCGGCGGAGCGTCTCGACGCCCGCCGGCGGGCACCGGTCCGCGTCCGCCGCGGTGACCCACTCCACCTCGTCCACCTCTGCGGAGGCGACGGGCGAGGCGGCATCGGCGGTGCCTCCCGGCCGGACCCGGAACAGGGCCATGGCGACCATCGTCCCCTCGCCCTGGCCGTGCGCGGCCTCGGTCACCGTGCCGAACGGCTCGAGGTCCGCCTCGGTCAGGTGCAGCCCGGTCTCCTCGCGCGCCTCGCGGATCGCAGCTTCGACGTCGGTCTCGTGCGGCTCCGCCTTGCCGCCGGGCAGGTAGAGCACGTCGCGTCCGCGGGCACGCACCATCAGGACCTGCCGGTCACGGACCAGCAGCAGCGCGCTGACGCGCAACGTGCGGGGGACTGCCGGGAGGCTCAGCTCGCGTCCGCCTCGCCGGTGCGGTCCGTCAAGACGGGGCACTCGGGCGCGGTGCGCTCCGCGAGCGGCACGATCGGCGACGGCAGCTCCGCCTCGGGCTCCGGGTGCACGCCGAACAGGGCGTCGAGCGCCCCGACGAACTCCTCGCCGCGACCGGCGCGACCGAGCTCACGCGCACGCACCGAGGGGCGGTGCAGCAGGACCCCGACCAGGTGCCGGAGGGCCCGTTCGGTCTGCTCGACGGACTCCGGGTCGCCGTCGCGACGCTTCGCGCGGTCGATCTCGTCGTCGAGGATGTCGAAGACGTGCTTGCGGAAGGCCACGAGCGCCGGCGTGGTCGACTGCTCGAGCGCCTGCGCACGGAAGCGCGACACGGCGTCGTCGACCATCTGACGCGCCTCGGACTCGGCGTTCAGCTCGGCGATCGGCGCGTGGATGCTGATCGTCTCGAGGTCGAGCAGCTCGACGCCCTCGACGTGGGCCGCGTCGGGGTCGACGTTGCGGGGCAGCCCGAGGTCGATGACGATGCGGCGCTGGCCGTCGGCGAGGTCGGCCGGTTCGACGACCGGGACCTCGCTCGAGGTGCAGGTGATGACGACGTCGCTCGTGCCGATCGCCTGGCGCAGGTCGGTCGCGGCGACCAGGTCGTGCTTCGCGGCGAACCAGGGCGCGCGGCCGGACGGCGAGAAGACCTGGATGTTGGCGGCGCCGCGGTCACGCAGCGCGGCGATGGTGGTGGCCGCGTAGCTGCCGGTGCCGACGAGCAGCACGCGGGTCCGGGCCCAGTCGGTGATCCGCGACGAGGCGAGCTCGAGCCCGAGACGGACGAGCGACCTGCCGGCGGCACCGATGCGGGTGCGGGTCTTGACGCCGCGGGAGGTGTGCGCTGCCTCCTGGAACAGGCGCTCCAGGTCGGACGTCGTGGTGCCGTTGGCGCGGGCGTCCTCGAGTGCCCGGCGGACCTGGCCGGAGATCTCGGTCTCGCCGACGACGACGGACTCGAGCCCGCTGGACACGGCGAACAGGTGCTGCACGACGTCCCCGCCGCCGAGCACGCTGACGGAGTCGAGGACCTCGGCGGGGACGAGGTCGCTGGCTGTGGCGACGGCGTCGACGGTGGCCGACACGGCGGAGTCACGGTCGTCGCCCGCGATGTCGAGGTAGGCCTCGAAGCGGTTGCAGGTGGCGAGGACGACGGCTCCGTCGAGCACGTCGGAGTCCGTCACCAGACGGCTCGCGGCGGTCGGTGCGCCGATGCTCAGTCGCTCCAGGAGGTCGAAGCTGGCGTTGCGGTGCGACGCCGTGAGACAGATGAGCACGTCTTCCATCGTAACTCGCGCTCGGGCCACCGGCTGTTCGCCCTCCGCGTGCACAGCAGACTGTGCGGTGGCGCCCGTGTCCGGGGCGGGTCGTGCTCGGCCGCGGATGGGACAATCGACGGGTGACCTCCGCCGCACCCGCCGCCCTGCCCGACAGCCACCCGCTCGTGACCGGCAGGACCTCGGGGTCACCGCTCGTCCGGGCGCTCCGCGGGGACCGTCCGGAGACGCTGCCGGTGTGGTTCATGCGGCAGGCCGGCCGATCACTGCCGGAGTACCGGGAGCTGCGAGTCGGCACCGCGATGCTCGACGCGTGCCTCGACCCGGCGCTGGCGTCCGAGATCACCCTGCAGCCGGTCCGTCGGCACGGGGTCGACGCCGGCATCTTCTTCAGCGACATCGTCGTGCCGATCAAGCTCGCGGGCGTGGACGTCGAGATCGTCCCCGGCCGTGGCCCGGTGCTCGGGTCCCCGATCCGCACGGCGGCCGACGTGGACGCGCTCGCCCCGCTCGACCCGGGTGCCCTCGCGCCGATCACCGAGGCCGTGCAGCGCACCGTCGCCGAGCTCGGGGACACCCCGCTCATCGGCTTCGCGGGTGCACCGTTCACGCTCGCCGCCTACCTGGTCGAGGGCGGCCCCTCGAAGGACCACATCCGCGCGCGCACGCTCATGCACAGCGACCCGGAGACCTGGGCACGGCTGCTCGACTGGGCCGCCGGCGTCTCGGGCGCCTTCCTCCGTGCGCAGGTGACGGCCGGTGCCTCGGCCGCGCAGCTCTTCGACTCGTGGGTCGGCTCGCTCTCCCGCCGGGACTACGTCGCCTCGGTGGCCCCGCACTCGGCGACGGCGCTGTCGCACGTGGCGGACCTCGGTGTCCCGCGCATCCACTTCGGCGTCGGCAGCGGCGAGGTCCTGCACGAGATGACGACGCTCGGCGACCCGTCGGACGCCGTCGCGGTCGATGCCGTGGGCGTCGACTGGCGTGTCCCGCTCGACGAGGCCGTCCGCCGCGTCGGCACCGGCGTCACCGTGCAGGGCAACATCGACCCCGCGATGCTCGCCGCCCCGTGGGAGGTGCTCGAGGCCCACGTGCGCGACGTCGTCCGCCGTGGCGGCGCTGCCCGGGCGCACGTGGTCAACCTGGGCCACGGTGTCCCGCCGGAGACCGACCCGACCGTGCTCACCCGCGTGGTCGAACTGGTCCACGGGCTGGGCGACGGCCGGGGCGACGGGACCGGAGCCGCGGCGTGACCGACGTCGTCGTGGTCGGCGGTGGGGTCGCCGGCCTGGTCGCCGCCCGTGACCTGGCCGAGGGCGGCGCGCACGTCGTGCTCGTCGAGGCCGGGGAGCGCCTGGGCGGGATGATCCGCCGGCACACCGTCGCCGGGCTCGACCTCGACATGGGCGCGGAGTCCTTCGCGACCCGCACCGACGCCGTCGAGCGGCTCGCGGCCGAGCTCGGCCTCGGGAACGACGTCGTGTCGCCCGACCCCCGCGGTGCGTGGCTGATGACGCGCGACGGCCGGACGGCCCCGATCCCGCAGACCGGCTTCCTCGGGATCCCGGGCAGCCCGATGGCCGCCGACGTCCTCGCGGTGGTCGGCCAGGGCGGTGGCCTCCGCGCACAGATGGACTCGCTGCTGCCGTCGCCCGTCGGTGCCCGGGCGCAGTCGCTCGGCGCCCTCGTGCGGAAGCGCATGGGGGAGCGCGTGCTCGACGACCTGGTCGTCCCGGTCGCGGGCGGCGTGTACTCGACGCACCCCGACCAGCTCGACCCCGATCGCGTCGCCCCCGGGCTCCGTGCGGCCCTGCAGCGCGAGGGCTCCCTCGCCCGCGCCGTGCTCGCCCTGCGCTCCCGGTCCACCGCGGGCTCGGCGGTGCAGGGCATCCGCGGCGGCATCGCCCGGCTCGTGGACGAGCTCGTGGCCGACCTCGAGACCTACCGCGTCGACGTCCGGACGGGCACCCGCGCCACCGCGGTCGAGCGCTTCGCCGTCGAGACCGTGGCAGCGGACGGTACCCGCGAGCGCCTGCCCGCACAGCACGTCCTCGCGTCGACGGCCGACCCGGGCCGGACCGCGGCGGCCGACCGCACCGGCATCGAGCTCGTCACCCTGGTCGTCGACCAGCCCGAGCTCGACGCCGGGCCGCGCGGGACCGGGATGCTCGTGCACCCGGAGGCCGCCGGGGTCGGGGCGAAGGCCCTGACGCACGCGACGGTGAAGTGGCCCTGGCTGGCCGAGGCGGCCGCGGGCCGCCACGTCCTGCGGCTCAGCTACGCGACCGCACCCCACGATCCGGTGACCGGTGACGACGGGGTGGGGACGAGCCTCCCGGTCGACCCGGAGGACACCGTCGGCACCCGCGCCGTCCGGGACGCGACCGCGCTCCTGGGCGTCCCCGTGACCGCGGACCGTGTGCAGGGCGCCGCCCGCGTCCGCTGGCACGGGCCGGACCTGACCGCAGCCGGCTTGGCCGAGGGGGTCGTCGGCATCGGGGAGACCTCGTCCGGCCGTGGTCTGGCGGGCATCGTCGCCGCCGCCCGCGCGTCCGCTGCACGCATCCTGGGATCCTGAGCGGACCGAGGAGCACCCGAGGGCTACTGTTGACGACGCCGGACGTATTCCGTTCGGCGCATGACCACCGCACACCCTCAACAACGGAGGATCGCACATGCGAGGCAAGCTCCTGTTCGTCGCCGGCGCCGCACTCGGGTACGTCCTGGGATCGCGAGCCGGACGGGCGCGGTACGAGCAGATCAAGACCGTCAGCGGCAAGATCTGGAACAACGGCAACGTCCAGAAGGGCGTGCACCGGGCCGAGGAGTTCATCCAGGACAAGGGCCCGGACGTCGCCGAGTTCGTCGGTGAGCAGACCAAGAAGGTCGTCCGCAAGGTCAGCCAGAAGAAGGACTCGACCACCTCATGACCGACACCCGCGACCGCAAGTCGCGATCGTTGTTCGGTCTGGTCGGGGACATCCCGAAGCTGGTCAAGAACCTCGTCAAGGGCGAGATCGACCTGCTGAAGGCCGAGATGATCGCCAAGGCGAAGGTGTTCGGCCTCGCCGCCGGGCTCCTCATCGGCGCGCTCGTCATCGTGCTGTACGCGATCGGCGTGCTGCTGACCGCTGCCGTGATGGGCCTCGCGACCGTGATGCCGGCGTGGCTCGCAGCCCTGCTGCTCGCCGTCGTCATGCTCCTCGTGGCCGGCATCCTCGGATTCGTCGGCTGGAAGCGCTTCAAGAAGGGCCTGCCCCTCACCCCGAAGCGCACGATCGACAGCGTCAAGGACGACATCAACGCCGTGAAGGGCATGGGTAACAAGCCCGGCCAGCACGACCGGATCACCCGCTCCTGAGCGGGGCGACCGACACCCCCACCGGAGGACCCCTGTGACCGATCAGCACGACGACCTGGCGAACCGCGTCGCGGCGACCCGCACGCAGCTGTTCGAGACCCTCGACGCCATCGAGGACAAGCTCAACGTCCCGAAGCAGCTCGGCATCGCGGCGTCCAGGGTCAAGCAGGGGATCGACGAGAAGCCGGTGCCGTACCTGGCCGGCCTCGCAGCCGGTGTGGCGGTGGTCGGGAGTATCGTCGTAGTGGTGCTCCGACGGCGGTAGACCGCCTCTGATCGGTGGTCTCCCGGACGCGGCGCGCAGCCACGACCCAGGCAACCGACAAGACGAGGAACCATGAGCTCCGACGTGCACGCAGCCACGCACGAGAACGTCCCCGACAACGCCGCCGCGCACGGCGGCAGCCCGGCGCACGAGACCGACCCGGCGAGCGGGATCGACCCGAACCTCCTCACGGCGTACGCGCTGTGGGCCGTGTTCCGGCGTCCGCTCGGGCCGATCCACCGCGTCGGTGACGACGCCGTCGCCGAGCTCGACGCCGCGGTCGCCCGCGCCGCCGGCCAGGGCGTGACGATCCGCGGTTTCTACGACGTCTCCGGCTTCCGGGCCGACGCCGACGTCATGATCTGGCTGCACGGCGACGACGCGCAGGCGATCCAGGCTGCGCTCCGCGATCTCCGTCGCACGGCGTTGTTCCAGGACGCCGAGCCGGTCTGGCACGCGATGGCCATGCACCGCGAGGCCGAGTTCAACAAGCGCCACACCCCGGCGTTCCTGCGCGGCAAGGACCCCGAGGCCTGGATCACGGTGTACCCGTTCGTCCGGTCCTTCGAGTGGTACCTCCTGCCGGAGGAGGAGCGCTCGAAGATGCTCCGCGACCACGGCATCGCCGGCGCGAAGTACCGCCGCGTGCTCACCAACACGATCGCGACCTTCGCCCTCAGCGACTACGAGTGGATCCTGCCGCTCGAGAGCCCGGAGCTCGTCGACCTCGTCGACCTCATGCGCGACCTGCGCTACACCGAGGCGCGCCTGCACGTGCGCGAGGAGGTCCCCTTCTTCACCGGTCGTCGAGTGACGACCGCCGAACTGCCGGAGGTGCTGTCGTGACCGACACCAGCCAGATCACCAACGGGAAGGTCCTCGCCGCGACCCCCGCCGCGGCGGACGGCCCCGAGCACGTCGAGGTCCCGACCGCGTACGACGCGATCCTGCTCGCCGGCTTCGGCGGCCCCGAGGGCCAGGACGACGTCATCCCCTTCCTCCGCAACGTCACGCGCGGCCGGGGCATCCCGGACGAGCGTCTCGAGGAGGTCGCACACCACTACCGACACTTCGGCGGCGTCAGCCCGATCAACGCGCAGAACCGTGCGCTCAAGGCAGCGCTCGAGGGCGAGCTCGCGAAGCGCGGCATCGACATGCCCGTGCTGTGGGGCAACCGCAACTGGGCGCCCTACCTCGAGGAAGCCTTCACCGAGGCCGCCGACAAGGGGTACACCAAGCTCATCGCCATCGCGACGAGCGCCTACTCGTCGTTCTCGAGCTGCCGGCAGTACCGCGAGGACTACGCCCGCGTGCTGACCGAGACCGGGCTGACCGACACGATCCAGATCGACAAGGTCCGGCAGTTCTTCGACCACCCGGGCTTCGTCCGCCCGTTCGTCGACGGTGTCCGCGACGGCATGGCCCGCGCGATCACCGAGAACGAGGGCATCGACGTCGCCACCGAGCTGCACGTGCTGTTCTCGACGCACTCGATCCCGTCGACCGACGCGGCCAAGTCCGGTCCGGACTACCGGGGCTTCGACGAGCACGGTGCGTACGAGGCGCAGCACCTGGCCGTCGGCGAGGTCGTCCTCGACCAGGCGTGGAACGAGCTGCTCGAGCAGCCGGAGTTCGCCCACCTGCAGGGCACGTCGAAGCCGGCGTGGAAGCTCGTCTACCAGTCGCGGTCGGGCCCCCCGACGCAGCCGTGGCTCGAGCCCGACATCAACGACTACATGAACGAGGAGCTCAAGGGCGGCCCGACCCGTGCCGTGCTCATCGTCCCGCTCGGCTTCGTGAGCGACCACATGGAGGTCATGTGGGACCTCGACGAAGAGGCGACCGAGACCGCCGGTGAACTCGGCTTCTGGTCGCTCCGCACGCAGACGCCCGGCGTCGACCCGGCCTACGTGTCCGGTCTCGTCGACCTCGTGCTCGAGCGCGTCAACGGCACGCCGAAGGCCGAGCGCCCGCACCTGACCGACATCGGCCCCTGGTACGACGTCTGCCGCCCGGGCTGCTGCGAGAACGTCCGCGCCGGGTTCAAGCCGGCGGCCGCCGGGGTCGCCCCGTGACGGACGGTCCCGCGGCCGACGGTCCCGCCCCGATCCGGCTCGGCACCCGTGCCAGCCGGCTCGCGGTGGCGCAGTCGCAGGACGTCGCCGACCGCCTGGCGAAGGCGGCGGGGCGTCCGGTCGAGCTCGTCACGGTGACGAGCGAGGGCGACACGAACCGCGCCTCGCTGGCGAGCCTCGGCGGCACCGGCGTGTTCGCCAGCGCCCTGCGCGAGGCCCTGGTCGCCGGCGAGGTCGATGTGCTCGTGCACTCGCTGAAGGACCTGCCCACGGCTCCGTACGACGGGCTCACGATCGCGTCGGTGCCGAAGCGCGCGGACGCCCGTGACGTCCTGGTCGCCCGGAACGGCGCGACGGTGGACACCCTGCCCGAGGGCGCGAAGGTCGGCACGGGGTCGCCCCGCCGCGTCGCGCAGCTCAGGGCGAAGCGTCCCGACCTCGACGTCGTGGACATCCGCGGCAACATCGACACCCGGCTGGGCCGCGTCGACGACGACCTCGACGCGGTGGTGCTCGCCGCCGCCGGGCTCGGGCGCATCGATCGGCTCGACGCGGCGACGGAGCTCCTCGACCTCGGCTTCTGGCCGAGTGCGCCCGGCCAGGGAGCACTCGCGGTCGAGATCCGGGCGGACGAGACCGACAAGGGCCTGCTCGCTGCGCTCCGCAAGCTCGACCACGCCCCGACGCGCCTCACGGTGACGGCCGAGCGCGAGGTCCTCGCGAAGCTCGAGGCCGGCTGCTCGGCACCGATCGGGGCCACGGCCGTGGTCGACGCCGAGCTGCTGCTCGTGTCCGCGACGGTCTACCGCCCGGACGGATCCGAGTACCGCACGGCGTCGCACGCGGCACACCTCGACGGGTCTGCGCAGGACCGTCTCGACGAGGCGCTCGAGGTCGCCGGTCGCGTGGCCGCCGAGCTCCTCGAGAACGGTGCCGCCGAGCTGGCGGACCTGGCGTCGACGGTGTCCGGTGCCCCTGCCGAGGGTGACCACTCCGCCGGGCCCGGTCTCGCCACCCCCGCCGCGGAGCAGCCGGCGGACGACACCTCCACGACGACGGCCTAGGCGGTCACCACGGACGACACCGCTCGCGTCGCGGACGAGGCACGGCCCCCGGTCGTCCTCGTCCCGCGCGGCGGTGCGTGGGGGGACGCGGTCGCCGCCGCGGCCCGGGAGCGCGGGCTCGCGCCCGTCGTCGTCCCGCTCATCACGGACGCTCCGCCCGCCGACCCGGCGGATCTCGACGCGGCGCTCGTCCGGTTCGCAGACGCCGCGCTCGCCCCGTCCGTCGACCACGCGTCGGGACCGTCCGTCGTCGACGCCCCGGCCGGGAGGCACGACGCACCACCCGCCGTCGGCACGCGTCCCGGGGAAGCCTGCTCCGGTGCCCCCTGGCTCGTCGTGACCAGTGCGACGGCCGTGCGCGTGGTCGCCGGGCGCGTGCCGCGCCTCCCGGCCGGCGTCCGCGTGGCCTGCGTCGGTGACGCGACCGCGCGTGCTGCGCGGCAGGCGGGGTGGCCGGTCGACCTGGTGCCGGACGAGGAGTCCGCCGCCGGGCTCGCCGCGGCCCTGCCGACGGACGCCGCACCCGTGCTGTTCCCCCGATCCGAGATCGCCGCGACCACCCTGGTCGACGCACTGCGCGCCCGCGGCATCGCCGTGTCGGAGGTGGTGGCGTACCGTACCGTGGGGACGGGCCACGATCCGATCGTCCTCGACCCCCCACCGGACGCCGTGCTCGTGACGAGCGGGAGCGTCGCCCGACAGGTCGCAGCGCGGATGACCCCGCTCGACCCGAGCACGCACGTCGCGTGCATCGGACCGTCCACCGCTGACGCCGCCCGTGCCGCGGGACTCCCCGTGCACGTGGTCGCCGCCGCTCGGTCCGCCGAAGCCCTGCTCGACGCCGTCGTCGAGACCCTCCACCCGAACCCCAGAACAGGAAGGTCATCGTGACCGGACGCTTCCCCCAGGTCCGCCCCCGCCGACTGCGGGCCACCCCCGCCATGCGACGACTCGTCGCCGAGACGCGGATCCACCCCGCCGAGCTCGTGCTGCCGATGTTCATCCGCGAGGGCGCCACCGATGCGATCGACATCTCGAGCATGCCGGGCGTGCAGCAGCACTCGCTCGACTCGTTCCGCCGGGCGTTGCACGAGGCCGCGGCGCAGGGCGTCGGCGGTGTGAACCTGTTCGGCGTGCCGACGTCGAAGGACGCCGAGGGCTCCGGTGCGACCGACCCCGACGGCATCCTGAACGTCGCGATCCGCGTGGCGAAGGAGGAGGTCGGTGACGCACTCGTCGTGCAGTCCGACCTGTGCCTCGACGAGTTCACCGACCACGGCCACTGCGGCGTGCTGGCGGCGGACGGCTCGGTCGACAACGACGCGACGCTCCTGCGGTACCGCGACATGGCGGTGGCCCAGGCCGAGGCGGGCGCGGAGCTCGTCTGCATGAGCGGCATGATGGACGGCCAGATCGCCGCCGCGCGCGACGCGCTCGACACCGCCGGCCACAGCGGCACGGCGCTGCTCGCGTACTCGGCGAAGTACGCGTCCGCGTTCTACGGTCCCTTCCGCGAGGCCGTCGCATCGACCCTGCAGGGCGACCGACGGACGTACCAGATCGACGCCGCCGACGGCCGGCAGGGCCTGCGCGAGGTCCTGCTCGACATCGAGGAGGGCGCCGACATCGTCATGGTGAAGCCTGCGATGAGCTACCTCGACGTCCTCGCCCGCACCGCCGACGTCTCCGAGGTCCCCGTCTGGGCGTACCAGATCTCCGGCGAGTACGCGATGATCACGGCCGCCGCCCAGAACGGGTGGATCGACCGGGACGCCGCCGCGATGGAGGCCCTCGTCGGCATCAAGCGCGCCGGTGCGGACGCGATCCTGACGTACTTCGCCGTGGACATCGCACGGAAGCTCAACCAGGAGGCCGGCCTGCGCACGTCCGGCAGCACCGCGGCGGTGTCCGGCGTCGCCTCGACCGGGAAGGCCCCCGAATGACCACCACCACCGCTTCCACCGGCACCGCTCCGGTGTCGAACGACGAGCTGTTCGGCCGCGCGAAGGACAGCATCCCCGGCGGGGTGAACTCGCCCGTCCGCGCGTACGGCTCGGTCGGCGGCACGCCCCGGTTCCTGACCGCGGCGAACGGCCCCTACGTCACCGACGCCGAGGGGCGGCAGTACGTCGACCTCGTCGCGTCCTGGGGCCCCGCGATCCTCGGGCACGCGCACCCCGGCACGGTCGAGGCCGTGCAGCAGGCGGCATCCCGCGGCCTGTCCTTCGGGGCGTCGACCCCGGGGGAGACCGAGCTCGCCGAGCTCGTGAAGCAGCGCGTGCAGGTCGACGGCGACGGGCCGATCGAGAAGCTCCGCATGGTGTCGACCGGCACCGAGGCGACGATGACCGCCATCCGCCTGGCTCGCGGGTACACCGGCCGTGACCTCCTCGTGAAGTTCGCCGGGCACTACCACGGGCACTCGGACTCGCTGCTGGCCGAGGCCGGATCGGGTGTCGCGACGCTCGCGCTCCCGGGCAGTGCGGGCATCACCGCCGAGACCGCCGCGCAGACCCTGGTGCTGCCGTACAACGACCTCGACGCCGTCCGCGCCGCGTTCGACGAGCACTCCGAGCGCATCGCCGCCGTGATCGTCGAGTCCGCCGCCGCCAACATGGGCGTCCTCGCGCCGGAGCCCGGGTTCAACCGGGCGCTCGCGGAGATCACGCGGGCGCAGGGTGCGCTGCTCATCGTCGACGAGGTCCTGACCGGCTTCCGCGTCGGCCCGGCCGGCTGGTGGGGCCTCGAGGCCGACGGCACCGTCCCGGAGGGCACCGGGTGGAAGCCCGACCTGGTCACCTTCGGCAAGGTCATCGGCGGCGGCATGCCCCTCGCCGCGCTGGGTGGTCGTCGTGAGGTCATGGACTTCCTCGCCCCGCTCGGGCCGGTCTACCAGGCGGGCACGCTGTCCGGGAACCCGCTCGCGGTCGCGGCCGGCACCGCCACGCTCCGGGCCGCGACGCCCGACGTGTACGCGCACCTGGACCGCACCGCGGCGACGATCGCCGACGCCACGAGCGCCGCGCTGTCCGCCGAGGGGGTCGCGCACACCGTGCAGCACGCCGGCAACCTGTTCTCGTTCGCGTTCGTGGAGCAGGCACCGCGGAACTACGACGACGTCCGCGCGCAGGAGGCCTTCCGCTACGCGCCGTTCTTCCACAGCATGCTCGACCAGGGCGTGACCCTGCCGCCGAGCGTGTTCGAGGCGTGGTTCGTCACGGCGGCGCACGACGACGAGGCCGTCGGTCGCGTGCTCGACGCGCTGCCCGCGGCCGCGCGGGCAGCGGCGGCCGCCACGGCGTAGCGCGCCCGCTCCCTTCCGCAAGACGCAACGTCGGCGGTTCCTCGCAGCAGTACAGCGCTGCGGGGTGCCGCCGACGTTGCGTTTCGCGGGCCAGGTGGCGGACGGGAGGCGCGGTGCGGCTACTCCGCGCGGCGCGCCTGCCAGCGGCCAGCGGTCCGCTCGATGGCCAGCGGGAAGGCGAAGGCGTGCGACACCGCCTCGGACGTGACGACCTCGTCGGCCGGGCCCTGGGCCACCACGGCGCCGTCGCGCAGCAGCATCGCGTGCGAGGTCGACGCGGGCAGGTCCTCGAGGTGGTGGGTCACCATCACGCTGCCGATGTCCGGCTGGCGCTGGCGCAGGGCGTCGACCGTCTCGAGCAGGTGCTCGCGCGCGGCGACGTCGAGTCCGGTGGCCGGCTCGTCGAGCAGCAGCAGGCGCGGTTCGCTCATCAACGCCCGGGCGATGAGGGTCCGCCCGCGTTCGCCCTGCGACAGCACCGGCCACCGGGCGTCGGCCCGTGCCGCGAGGCCGACGTCCGCGACGTGCCGTCGGGCGGTCTCGAGCTGGTCCGGCGTCGGCTCCCACCGCATCATGAGGTCCGTCGTGCCGGTCAGCCCGGTCAGGACGGTCTCGGTGACCGTCAGCGGCGACAGCATGCGGTGCCGCGGGTCGACGTGCCCGATGTGCTCGCGGAGCTCCCGCACGTCGACGCGGCCGAGCCGACGCCCGAGCAGCTCGACGGTGCCCGCGGTCGGCTGCCCGTTCGCGCCGAGGACGGCGAGCAGGGTCGACTTGCCCGCGCCGTTCGGACCCAGCAGCGCCCAGTGCTCGCCGCTGCGGACGGTCAACGCCACGTCGTGCAGCAGGTCCCGCCCGGAGCGGGTGACACGGAGGGCTTCGGTTCTGAGCAGGACGTCGGTCACCCGGCCAGTCTGCCCGGTCGGGTACCCCGGCCAGCCCGTCTCAGGCGGTCGCGTCGGCGTCGGCGTTCGCGGCGCGGATCTCCGCCATGTGCTCGGCCATCGCGCGGGACATGCCGCGGATGACGGCACCGGCGGCCTCGCCGTCGCGGGCCTTCGCCGCCGCGCGGAACGACTCGAGCCCGTGCTCGACGTCCCAGAAGACGAACTCCGGCTGCTGGAGGCGGACGAACTTCGCGCGGTTGACGACGCCCTCGGCCGTCTTGATGAGCAGCTCGTTGCCCGAGTGCTCGACCAGGAACGCGATGAGCGCGCCGGCGTCGTCGTTCAGGGCACGGTCCTCGGCGTTCGCGTGCTCGCGGGCCTGGTCGAGGAGCTTGCTGAGCTGCTGCACGGCGGTCTCGTCGAGGTTCGGCACGGCCCATCGGGCGGCGAGCTCGGCGAAGCCGAAGAGCAGCTGGAACGCGTCGTCGTACTGCTCGCGGGTCGGGGACACGACGCGGGTGTACCGGTTCGCCTCCATCTCGACGAGCCCGAAGTCGACGAGCTTCGCGATGGCCTCGCGGATCGGGGTCCGACTGACGCCGAGCCACGCGACCAGCTCGTCGTCGTTGAGGCGTTCACCGGCCTGCAGTGTGCCGTCCTGGATCGCGGCGAGCATCTTCTCGAGCACGACATCGCGCAGGAGCTTCCGGGGGGACGGCTCCATCGACGACTTGGGTACCGGCATGGCTGCTCCTCACAGGTTCGGATGTTCTGTGTGCCAAACCTAGCGTGTCAGTTGGCAAGCGTTCGGAAAATCACCTGAAAGGGAATCGCATCAGCGTCGCAGGTCGACCACAGTCCGGCCGTGCACCCGTCCGGCGACCACCTCGGCGCCGACCGCGACGGCGTGCTCGAGGTCGACCGTGCGGGTGACGTCGGCGAGCAGTGCCGGGTCGAGGTCGGTCGCGAGCCGCTCCCACGCCCGCTGTCGCAGTGGCAGCGGCGCCTCGACCGAGTTGATGCCGAGCAACGAGACCGCGCGCAGGATGAACGGCATCACCGACGTCGGCAGGGCGGAGTCCTGCGCCAGGCCGCACGCCGTCACCGCGCCACCCCACTTCGTCGCGGCGAGGACGTTCGCGAGCGTGGCGCCGCCGACGCTGTCCACGGCGCCGGCCCAGGTCGCGCGCTGCATCGGCTTGCCGAGCTCGGCGATCGCCGCGCGGTCGACCACGTCCGACGCGCCGAGGGCACGGAGTGATGCCTCGTTCGCCCGCCGCCCGGTCGAGGCGGTCACGCGGTACCCGCGGGCGGCGAGCAGGGCGATCGCCACCGTGCCGACGCCGCCGGACGCCCCCGTCACGAGCACCGACCCGTCCTCGGGGGAGACCGTCCGCTCGAGGGCGAGGACGGAGAGCATCGCGGTGAAGCCGGCGGTGCCGATCGCCGCCGCGAACGAGTCCTCGACCGTGTCCGGCAGCACGACGAGCGAACCGCTGGGCACGACGGCGTGCTCCGCCCACCCGCCGTGCCGCGTCTCGCCCAGGCCGGCGCCGTTGCACACCACGCGGTCACCGATCGCGACGTCGTGGACCCCGGGGCCGAGCGCCGACACGGTGCCGACGACGTCGATGCCCGGGACCAGCGGGTCGATCCGGGCGACGCCGGGGTTGCCCGCCAGGGCGAGCCCGTCCTTGTAGTTCACGCTCGAGTACGTGACGTCGACGCACGCCTCGCCCTCGGTTGGGTCGGGGAGGTCGACCTGCGTGATCGCGGGTGGGGTCGAACGGGAAACGAGGACTGCGCGCGTCATGGACCGGACGCTACCCCGTGCCTCCCGGCCGTCGTTCCGACCCATCGCACGGAGGATGGAAGGACGATCCGCGCATGGTGAGCAGGAAGGAACGGCCTCCTACGCGCGGAACTGCGCCGCGCCGCTCAGCCGAACATGATGGCGGCCTCGTCGTAGCGCGCCTGCGGGACCGTCTTGAGCTCGCCCAGGGCGTCCTCGAACGACACGTGCACGATCTCCGTGCCCTGGAGCGCGACCATCCGACCCCACCGCCCCTCGACCACGGAGTCGATCGCCGCGAGCCCGAGCCGCGTCGACAGCACCCGGTCGTACGCGGTCGGGGTCCCACCGCGCTGGATGTGCCCGAGCGTCGTGGCGCGGGTCTCGATGCCCGTCATCTCCTCGATCATCGGCGCGAGACGCTCGCCGATCCCGCCCAGCCGCGGCCGCCCGAACGCGTCGAGGCCGCGCTCCGTGTGCGCGTTGTCCTCGTGGTCCGGCACGAAGCCCTCGGCGACGACCACGAGCGGCGCCCGTCCCCGGTCGTAGGCGGCACGCACCCACGCCGCGATCTGCTCCATGCTCGTCTTCTGCTCGGGAATGAGGATCGCGTGCGCGCCCGCGGCCATGCCGGAGTGCAGCGCGATCCAGCCCACGTGCCGGCCCATGACCTCGGCGACCATGCAGCGCGAGTGGGACTCACCCGTGGTGCGGAGGCGGTCCATGGCCTCGGTCGCGATCGCGACGGCGGTGTCGAAGCCGAACGTGTAGTCGGTGGCACCGAGGTCGTTGTCGACGGTCTTCGGGACGCCGACGATCCGCAGGCCGGCGTCGGTGAGGCGCTTCGCCGCGGCCAGGGTGCCCTCGCCGCCGATCGCCACGATGGCGTCGATGCCGTGCCGTTCGAGGGTCTTCGTGATGTTCTCGACACCGCCGTTCGGCCCCTCGAAGGGGTTCGTGCGGCTGGTTCCGAGGATGGTGCCGCCCTGCTTGGCGATGCCCTGGATGTCCTTGCGGCCGAGGGGCACGATGTCCCCGTCGACGACGCCCCGCCAGCCGTCGCGGAACCCGACGAACTCGTGGCCGTGGATCGCGATGCCCTTGAGCACGATGGCGCGGATGACCGCGTTGAGGCCGGGGCAGTCGCCTCCGGAGGTGAGGATGCCGATGCGCACGGAGACTCCAACGTCGTCGGGTTGCGGGGACCTCCCCATCATGTCTGACGGTGGTGTGGCATTACCATCCCCGTGTGTCCCTGCCGTCCTCCGTCGCATCCGGTCCGTCCGGTCGGCGGCCGGGTGCGTCCGGCCGGGGTTCCGGGTCCGGCCAGACCTCCGCTGCGGCGGTCCGGGTCGACACCGTGTACCGGCCTGGAGGCGCGGTGGACGTCCGCGCGACCCTCCGGCCCCTGCAGCGCGGTTCCGGTGACCCCGCCTTCCAGGTGGTCGGGTCCGACACGTGGCTCGCGCTGCGCACGCCGGCGGGGGCTGCCTCGGTGCTCGTGCGCCGTGCGGGCAGCGATGCCGTCGCGGTCTCCGCGTGGGGTGCCGGTGCCGCCTGGGCGGTCGAGCACGCACCGGACCTGCTCGGACGTGGGGACGACTGGTCCGACCTCGACGTCAGCGCGCACGCCTTCCTGGCCGAGGCACGACACCGGCAGCCGGGGTTACGGCTGCTCAGGACGAACACCGTCGTGGCGATGCTCGTGCCGGCGATCATGGAGCAGAAGGTGACCTCGCGACAGGCCTGGCGCGCGTGGCGGTACCTGCTCCGGCGCTTCGGCGAGCCGGCACCCGGTCCGGCGCCCGCGGAGATGTTCGTCCCGCCGGCCCCCGAGCAGTGGGCGCGGATCCCGAGCTGGGAGTGGCACAGGGCGGGCATCGAGCCCGGTCGCTCGGCGACGGTGATGCGGGCGGTCAAGGTCGCGCCCGCGCTCGAGCGGACGCTGGGGCTCGGTCGCGGTGGCGCGGTCGTGTCGCAGCGGCTGCAGTCCGTCCCGGGCATCGGACAGTGGACCGCTGCCGAGACGGCGCAGCGGGCGCACGGGGACCCGGACTCACCGAGCGTGGGCGACTACCACGTGCCGGCCCTCGTCGGG